>JANNQM010000141.1:0-22770 GCA_031400735.1 Gallionellaceae bacterium | reverse complement strand
GGCAAACTCAAAACTGCTGATGGTGGAGCTGTTGAATGCGTCGTTGCGGTTAAAGCCTTCGATATGAATTTCATTACCCCCGCCCAAGTCCAGCATGAGCGAGCCCAGGCGTAAGATGATGTCGTTGGAATTGATGCCGCTGCCAAAGCGCAGGGTATTGCTCCCGCTGCCGTCTATGATGCGGTCGTTACCGTCGCCGCTGTTATAGATGTAGGTATCTTTGCCTGCGCCGCCATACAGGGTGTCGATTCCTTGGCCTCCGATGATGATGTCGTCGCCTGCATTGCCGTAGATGATGTCGTCTTCGGTGCCACCGTCAAGGTAGTCATTGCCGGCATTGGTATCCAGGTTGTTGCCGCCTTCTCCCGTTATGAAGTCTTTGCCAGCGCCGCCCAGGATGATGTCGTTGCCTTCTTCCCCGGCCAGCCTGTCGTCGCCGCCTTCCCCAAATATTACGTCATTGCCAAACCCGCTCCAGACTTTGTCCTTGCCTTCTCCGGCATAGATAACGTCGGCAGCGCCGGTTGTCGATACCGTTTCTTGCTCTATGCCATAGAATGTCCGGCCAGGATAGGCGCCATATGAATTATCTGTCACGTTCCATTCTAAAATTCGTGCTACCCAGTCGATGTCGCCCAGAATGTCATCATCTCCGGCACCGCCTATCAGCAGGTCGGTGCCTTGGCCGCCGGTGAGTACGTCGTTGGCCGTGCTGCCAATCAGGGTGTCGTCGCCGTCGCCACCGGACAGCCAATCACCTTGTTGCCCGTTTCCGATTTGGTTGTTGCCTGCATCAATTGCGGCTGCGGCAGTGGTTTGTTGATCGGCATAGATGCGGTCGTCGCCGTTGCCGCCCCACAATATGTCGCCATTGCCGCCGCCCATGATTACGTCCTTGCCATCGAAGGCATAGACGTAGTCGCGCCCGGTTCCGGCTTCTATCAAGTCGTCGCCACCACGCCATGCATAGATGAAGTCGTCAATGCTGCTACTGGTGTTTTCGCTGCCGATGATGTGGTCATTGCCGAAGCTGTCATGGACAAAGTCGCCAAAACTGCCGGAACCGCCCAGTTCATCATGGTCGATTGCCACTGTGAGTTCGGAGATGGTGCGGGTGGTGACCGGATTGACATCGGCATCCGGGCCAGCCATGCCGGTCAGGCCCAGTTCGCCTGCATGATGGTCTTCGATCAGAATATTGCCGTCTATGACGAAGCGTCCATTTCCAACGTCCACATAGAGGTGTCCGTTGTCATCGCGATGCACTTTGCTGTCGCCAAACTGGGCGCCGCCGGTCAGGGCAATACCGTCATAGACGATGCTGCCCTGACCGCCCGCATCCAGGATGGTGTCGAAGCCGTCACCGGTAAGCGCGTCGCCCGAGGTGTAGATATAGGTATCGTGGTCCAATCCTCCCAGCAGAAAATCATTGCCTTTGCCGCCTTGCAGGGTGTCGGCTCCAGCATTGCCCACCAGCAGGTCGCTGCCTGTTCCGCCCACCAGCGCATCACTGCCCGATCCACCTAACATGAAGGCACCGCGGTTGAGGGTGTCGGTGGCGTTCATGCCTCCAGCACCCGCCTGTACATACCAGTCGCGCATGTAGGGCAGGAGGGAGAGGATGAGCTGGCGTTCGGTGGAGGTGAAGTTGACGCTACTGTTCAGATAGTTTTTGAAGTACTGGCCAAAGCCTTTGGCGTCCGTCAGGTCTATTTTTTGGTTGGCGTCTATTGCAGCTGCGGCATCTTTTGATACGTCGCGCATGTCGAATTGGAGGCCGCCGGTTATTTGGGTGAAGAGTTCGGCGCCGTAGGTGATGTTGGGATTATTTTCTTCATAATATTTCTGCATCGCAAAGGCGATCAGGGTGTTGCTGACATTGTTGCCGACGTAGGTGGCGCTGTCGTTCATGGTCAGGCCGCCGTCCTGGGCGATCTTCCACAGGTCGGAGGTGAAGCGGGTGAGCATCGCATCACCGTTTACCCCTACGCCATCCACGCCGCCGGTATGATGGCGGAGGAGATGTTCGAGGAGGTTGCGTTGCGGATTGTCTTGGTTATTGGGATCGTTATAGAACAGGTCGTCATCAAATATCATTTTCACCAAGTCGGTGAGTTTGAAGGTGACTTCATCCAGCCCTTTGCCTGCGGCGGCGGTGACATCGCTTTGCAGGAACGCGGTGAGCAGGGATTGTGCATGCAGGTCGAAGCCCGATACGCCGCCTGAGCTGTTGAGTATCGTGTCAGTTGTTGTGCCGATGCGGTTATACAGGGTGGCCGGGGCGCTGGACAGGATTTCGCCCTGCACGTTGATGTTGGTCACGAGATTGGAATTGGGGATGCCGCCATAGGTGAGGCGCATTGCCATGAAATTGGTCAGCGGCTCAAGCTGGGCTTCGCTGTAACCCTTGGCCAGCAGGTCAGTTCTGAGATTAGCCGCGACGTCCGGGGTAAGCAAATTCAGTTCCGCCGATTGGGCAAACGGAGCCTGATCAAAAGTCTTGGCCGTTACACCGAAGAATACACCGATCAAGGCAGCCAGCCCGCCGCCTAAACTATGTCCGGTGAGGGTGATATTTGGCGCGACGCCGTTGATGGTGTTGGCAGCCTTGACTTGCAGGTAGTATTCGGCAGCTTGCAGCAGTTGGGCTGAGCCAAAGCCGGTGGCTAGCCCGGCATTCGCTGAATTGTCGCCAATATCAAAACCGTCCTTGGTGCCGGCGAAGGAGATGATGATTTGGGTGCCGTTGGTGAAGGAGACGGCTTCAAAGCCATCGGTAACCGGGAAAGCTGAGGCCGTTGTCGGATCAGGAACTGGAAAGAACAATGTCCATCCCTGAGGAACCGGAAATCGGTTAATTAGCGAACGAGTAGAAATATAAGAAGCACCTGCCATCAATGCACAATCAATTTCAAATTGTGTAGCCATGATTATTTTTCCTAGAATTATTTGGTTAAGTGTCGCAGTCAGTTTTATTGCTGTGATGTCTTTGGTGTAATTGGAACAGGAGCCTTCGGACTGCTTGAGTATTGTGGGCAAAGCGCACTTTCTGGCAAAGCCTCCCGCAGGATGGTTTTGTATTCAGGCGTATCAATCTCGCGGTTCTCTGCATCCACTCCGGCGACGGTGTAGGAGGATTTAAGCTGACTGGTCTTTGGGCGTCCAACAACGACATTGGCTTGGGCGCCGATGAGTTCCGCCGGGAATTCCGCCAGAGTAATGCGCTTCCACTGCTCGTTCTCGTACCTCAACAACACCTGTGGGGGATTGGGCCTGCCCCATTTGTTGTAAGCAATGCACCCGGCTGGATAGGTGGCAATGTAAGGGATGCCTTTAACTATATCGAAACGAATCAGGTTGAGGCTGTTCGGTTCAGGTACTGAATTGCGGAAATCGTTTTTCCAAATGATTTTTTTGTTTGAGCGGGGCAGACTGAATGTGGCCGTTAAATCGAGTGCTGCACGCTCCCTGCTTTCCAAAGTGGGTTTCCCCCCAAGGTTGTAGAACCGCTCGGCAATAATGACTTGCCCATCATGCAATTTCACTTCTTCTTTCCAACTCATCGTATCGGAACACGCACTCATGCTCACCCCCAAGGCCAACACCAGGCCAATTGTCTTACATGCCCCCAACAGTCCGTTTCTCATGCTGCCATCCTTTCGAATAAGTAGTTATGGTTTGCATCGTTCACAGCAGTGTGCACTTTAGCATTGAACCGGGCATCAAACCCACGCACCAACAGCTCAGCCGTGGTCAATGTCGTGCCATCGGCAAACTCGAAGCTGCTGATGGTGGAGCTGTTGAATACGTCGTACTTTTATTTCACAGATCGAGCGTGGAATTGGCAATCCTTCGTTGCGTATTCTTTGCCAGATAGCAAAGCAGCTTGGGGTGGAGGTTGCCGCTTTGCTTAAATCCCCCCGGAAAAAGCGGTAACTATCCTGCCGGTCAACGAATCCCGGCTGAGAAGGAAGCAATTACTATGCCATTACAATATTCTTACAGTGGTGTATTCCATCTCTGGTGGTGGTTGTCTTATTGGGTGGAGGGGCTAGCCCCAAGTGGGTAGGTCAGTTCAAGTGTGTAGCACGGAATCGACGGCCATTTTTGTCGGCTCCGCTACGCTTGAGCAGACCTGCGGCGTAATGTATATGTAAATCAAAAATGCTCTAGCAGCCCCAAGTTTGGGAAAGCAGCAATGAATTCTCTATTACAAGAACTAAGCTCACCCTTTAAACGGATGCCGCAGCACTATCGTCTCATCGCGATCGGGTCCGGTAGAAACCATATCCACTGGCACTTCGCAGATTTGCGCGATGCGTTGCAGGTAGTTGCGCGCAGGCAGCGGCAGGTCGTCGTAGCGCTTCACGCCCACGGTGCTGCCGCTCCATCCCGGCATGTCTTCGTACACCGGTTCGCAGCCAACCAAGGATTCGGCGCCTACCGGCAGGATGTCGCTGAACTCTCCGTTGCTGCGATAGCCCACGCAAATGCGCACTGTTTCCATGCCGTCCATCACATCGAGCTTGGTGACGCATAATCCGGACACGCCGTTGATCTGGATCGAGCGTTTCAGTGCGGCGGCATCAAACCAGCCGCAGCGGCGTGCGCGTCCGGTGGTGGAACCGAACTCATGGCCTTTGTCCGCCAGATGTTTTCCAACGGGATCCATTTTTTCTTCGGCATCGTATAGTTCGGTCGGGAACGGGCCGGAGCCGACGCGCGTGGTGTACGCCTTGGTGATGCCCAGCACATAGTGCAGCATTTGCGGGCCGACCCCGCTGCCCGCACACGCTGCTCCGGATATGCAGTTGCTGGAAGTAACAAACGGATAAGTGCCGTGATCGATGTCCAGCAAGGTACCCTGTGCGCCTTCGAACAACATGTTCTGCCCGGCCTTGTTCGCTTCATACAGCGCGCGCGGCACATCCAGCACCAGCGGCTTGATGCGTTCAGCCAGTGCCAATGCGCCATCCAGCGTGTGCTGAAAATCTATCGTGTCGGTATTGAAATAATTTTTCAGCACAAAATTATGGTAATCCAGCACCTCGCCCAGCTTGGCCGCGAAACGTTTGCGGTGAAACAAATCTTGCAAGCGGATCGCGCGGCGCGCCACTTTGTCTTCGTAGGCCGGGCCGATGCCACGTCCGGTGGTGCCGATCTTGGCCGCGCCTTTGGCCAGTTCGCGCGCCTTGTCGATGGCTTCGTGGTACGGCAAGATCAGCGGGCAGGCTTCAGAAATGCGCAAGCGGCCATACACGTCCACACCGGCCGCAGCCAGATGGTCCATTTCCTTCAGCAACGCTTGTGGTGAAACGACCACGCCGTTGCCGATATAACATTTCACATGCTCGCGCAGGATGCCGGAAGGAATCAGGTGCAATACCGTTTTTTTTCCGGCGATGACCAGCGTATGGCCGGCGTTATGCCCGCCCTGAAAGCGCACCACGCCTTGCGCGTGGTCGGTCAGCCAATCGACTATCTTGCCCTTGCCTTCATCGCCCCACTGCGTTCCGATTACGACTACATTTTTTGACATTGCTCATTCCTGCTTTATAAATTTTTCAAGCTTATATCCACCACAGAGACACAGAGGCACAGAGAAAACCATGAAGCGCTAACTCTGTGCCTCTGTGTCTCTGTGGTTAAGTTCTTTATGGATTGTATATTTCCGCTTCAAGACTTCATATCAACTACGACCCATTCGCCGTCCCGCAAAACCAGCTCACGGTCGCAGTTTAGTTCCTTGCGCAGCGCGGATTTTCCTAGCAGGTCTACCACCACGGCGTGGCCTTGGGCGCGTAACTGCGCGATTTTTTTGTGGAGCCTGGCATCATTGCTATGCGCTGCCAGTATGCCACCGACCTGCGCCTGCTGTGGCAACAAGCCATGCAGCTGGCGTAAATCCAGGCTGAATCCGGTGGCGGGCCGCGCCCGGCCAAAGCTTTTGCCTACGTCGTCATAACGGCCACCTTGCGCAATCGCATCATGGCTACCCGCATGATAGGCTGCGAATACCATACCGCTGTGATAGTGGTAGCCGCGCAGTTCGGCCAGGTCTATGCCTATGCTGTGCGCCAGCGGTTTTAGCTGCGCGGCGGCCTGCTCCAGTTCGTTTAATGCGGCCAGGACTTCCGGATAAGGCGGCAAGACTGCGCGGGCACGCGCAATGACCTCCACCCCGCCATACAATTGCGGCAATGCCAGCATCGCATTTTTTATTTCCGCAGCTAACTCGCCCACCAGTCCCTGCAAAGCCGCCATATCCTTGCCTTGCAGCGCGTTGAATAATTCCGCTTCCAGTTTTTTGTCGATGGCGGCGTGATTGACCAACGCGCGGAACAGCGCCACATGGCCCAGGTCCAGGTGCACGCCATCAATTCCCAGCATGGCCAGCGCCTGCAGCATCAGGCGCTGCACTTCCAGGTCACTCTCCAACCCGCTGTGGCCATACAGTTCCGCGCCTATCTGCAATTGCTCGCGCGTGCGCATGACGCCCGCAGGCTGGGTATGCAGCACGCTACCGACATAGCACAAGCGTGTCACGCCCTGGCGGTTGAGCAGGTGCGCATCGATGCGCGCCACTTGTGGTGTAATGTCGGCACGTAGCGCCAGCGTACGCCCGCTTAGCTGGTCAACCAGTTTGAACGTGCGCAAATCCATATCGCTGTTGTCATTGATCAATAGCGATTCGGCATATTCCAGCAACGGCGGCATCACCAGCTGATAGCCGGACAGGCGCAGCAGTTCCAGCACACTGGCGCGCATGCGCTCGACACGCGCGGCCTCGTCCGGCAGCATGTCCTGGATGTATTCCGGCAACAGCCAATTTGAACTTGTCATTATTGAACCCAATACAGCAATATCAGCCCGGCCAGCATTGCGCTGATGCCGGCAAAACGGAGTTGTCCATCGGATAGCAGCAACAATTTCTGGAATGCTTCCCGCCATAGCGCGGGGAACATGAATGGCATGATGCCCTCAATGACCAGCATCAAGGCGAGACCCGTTAGCCAAAAATTAAGCATGGCTTGTGTTTATTTTCCCGATTTGCTGGTGCTCTTGAGGTACTTGAAAAACGAGGAGCTGGGGTCTATCACCATCACGTCGCTCTTGCTGGTGAAGCTCTTTTTGTAAGCTTCCAGGCTGCGGTAGAAAGAATAAAATTCTGAGTTACGCCCAAACGCCCCGGCATACAACGCAGAAGCCTTGGCATCGCCGTCGCCCTTTATTTTTTGTGCATCGCGGTAGGCATTGGCCAGGATTACCTCACGCTGGCGGTCGGCATCGGCGCGGATTTTTTCACTCTCGGCGTTACCGGTCGCACGTAGCTCATTGGCCACCCGTTTGCGCTCGGCATCCATACGTCTATACACCGAATCGCTGATCTCGGACGGGAAGTCGACACGTTTCAGGCGCACATCCAGCACCTCGACGCCAATCTTGCGCGCGTCGAAATCCGCCTTGGTGCGCAGTACCTCCATGATCTTGTCGCGCTCACCGGACACTACTTCATTGATCGTGCGCTTGCCAAACTCTTCGCGCATGCTGGAGTTTACCGTTTGCATCAAACGTGTTTCTGCGCGTTCCTCATCCCCGCCGACGCTGATGTAATATTGCTTAACGTCGGCAATACGCCATTTGACGTAGGAATCCACCATCACGTTTTTCTTCTCTGCAGTGATGAAACGCTCCGGCTCCACGCTGTCCATGGTCAGGATGCGCGCATCAAAATAGCGCACGTTATGCCATAACGGAACCTTGAAATACAAACCCGGTTCGGTCTTGACCGCAATCATTTCCCCCAGCTGGAACACAATCACAGAACGCCGCTGGTCCACCACATAAGCGCTCATGCTGAACAGGATCAGCGCAACAACAATGCCTATCAGCACATTGGTAAAATTATTTTTCATTAACGTTCTCCCCGGTCACGGCCGCGCAATGAATCACGCGCTGGTATTTGCTGGTCTACATTAGCTGGTCGACCGTTATTCGCTGCCAGAATTTCCTCAGACAAGACCGGCACAGCTCCGGTTGAAGTACTTTGTATCAGCTTGTCCAGCGGCAGGTATAACAAACTGCTGCCGCTTTTCTGGTCAACCATGACTTTGCTGGAAGAGGTCAGTATCTGCTCCATCATATCTATGTACATACGTTCGCGCGTAACGGTGGGCGCTTTCTCATACTCCACCAATATCTGCTTGAAGCGGCTGGCATCACCTTCAGCATTGGCGATTACGCGCTGGCGGTAACCATCTGCTTCCTGCATCAACCGCGCCGCAGCGCCTTTGGCGCGCGGCACCACGTCGTTGGCGTAGGCCTGGCCTTCGTTCTTCTGGCGCTCACGGTCCTGGCCAGCTTTTACTGCATCATCAAAAGCCGCTTGCACCTGTTCCGGCGGCTGGGCATTTTGCATGGTCACCTTGCTGACCAGGATGCCGGATTTATAGCGATCCAGGATATCCTGAATCAGCTTGGTGGTGGCCGCTGCTACCTCTTCGCGCCCTTCATACAACACAAAGTCCATTTTGTTCTTGCCCACCACTTGGCGGATCGCGGTCTCCGCTGCCTGGCGCACGTTCTCATCTGGCTCACGGTTGTTAAACAGGTAGTCAGCAGGATCCTTCAGGAAATATTGCACGGCAAACTGGATGTCGATGATGTTCTCATCGTCGGTCAGCATCAGTGATTCCTTCAGCACTTTGTTCTTGACGTTATCGCGGTAACCGACAGCCGCTGTCCTGACCTGGCTCAGATTCACCACTTCCACGGTCTCAATCGGAAACGGCAAGTGCCAGCGCGGGCCGGGTTCTGTGGCACCGATATATTTGCCGAAACGCAATACCACGCCGCGTTGGCTGGCGTCCACGATGTAGAAACCACTGGCTATCCAAATCAAGATGGCGATGACCACAACCAATCCTGCGCCACCAAATTTTCTGGCTGGGGATACATTGTTACCTCCGCCAGTCGGCCCGCCGGGTCCGCCGGTTTTGATGCCGAACAAGTTTGCGATTCGTTTATTCAAGTCGCGCAATACTGCTTCCAGATCCGGCGGCCCACCACTATTCCTGTTTCCCCATTGCGGATCATTCAATCCCATAATTTGTCCTGTCTTGTTAATTCGATTGATTAATGGTTCAGCCTAAAAACCGCAGTTCATTCACCACAGAGACACAGAGGCACAGAGAAAACAATAACCTGTCTAAAAACTGACCGTCCCCAAACGGGTGAATGATGTGTTTAGAGCTTTTTTTGCTTTTCAACTCTGTGTCTCTGTGTCTCTGTGGTTAACTGCTTTTCCTAGATTCAAAGCTTGTCCAGAGGATGCCACTCTTGCGCTTTGACATCCGGTGCCGGGGCGTCGCGCATTTCCGCCAATGCTGCTCGCAGTTCTTCTATTCCAGCACCGGTCTTTGCGCTCAGATAAATGCCGGTTATTCTAGCATAATCGTCGCGCCGGACGCCTCCCGGAATATCCTGCAAATCTATCTTGTTGAACACTACAATTTGCGGAATGTGTTGCGCGCCAATTTCCTGCAGCACCTTGTTTACTTCAGCAATCTGGTCAAAACGTTCAACGCTGTTGGAATCAACTACATGCAGTAACAAATCAGCCTGCGCCGTTTCTTCCAGCGTGCTGCGGAACGCGGCCACCAGGCCATGCGGCAGATGGCGGATAAAGCCTACCGTATCCGACAGCACCACCTGCCCCGGGCCTTCGATGAACACCTTGCGCGATGTGGTATCCAGTGTGGCAAACAACTGGTCCGCTACATAAACATTGGACTGGGTCAGCCGGTTGAATAACGTGGATTTACCGGCGTTGGTATAGCCGACTATCGATACCGACATCACTTCTGACCGGTTGCGCGCGCGACGCAGCAATTGGCGCTGCTTCGCCAGCTTTTCCAGCCGTTCTTTCAACATCTGCACGCGCTTGTCCAGCTTGCGACGGTCCAGCTCCAGCTGGGTTTCGCCGGGGCCGCGCGCGCCTACTGCATATTTCTGTTGCCCCATGTCGGTGTTCATGCCCACCAGGCGCGTGGAAAGGTATTTAAGCTGCGCCAGTTCGACTTGCACCTTGCCTTCGTGGCTTTGCGCGCGCAACGCAAAAATATCCAGGATCAGCATCGTCCGGTCAATCACGCGCGCCTTGATGCGGGCAGTAAGATTGCGCATCTGCGCCGGGGAAAGATCGTGGTTGAAAATGACCAGCGGCGGTTGCCCGGAGAGCGTGTGTTGCTCTACCAGCGCAGCGATTTCATCGACCTTGCCGCTGCCCGCGAATAATGACGCATCGGGCCGCTGGCGTTTGCCTTCTGCCAGGGCAACGGCATGCACTCCGGCTGACTCGGCCAGCAAGCGCAATTCCTGCAGGCTTTCTGCATAGTCTGGCGCGCCGAAATCGAGGCTGACTAATATAGCTGCATTAGTCGCCCGGGTGCTTTCATGCATGGAGCTTATTGACGGACAAGCTCTTTATTCAGCATCCAGCGGAATGGATACAGCCCGTGCTGGCACAATTGTAGAGATGGCATGCTTGTAGACCATCTGGGTAATGGAGTTCTTCAGCAACACCACATACTGGTCGAAAGATTCAACCTGGCCTTGAAGCTTGATGCCATTTACCAGATAGATGGCGACTTGCACGTGCTCCTTGCGCAACGCATTCAGAAACGGGTCTTGTAACTGTTGCCCTTTTATACTCATGGTTAGCTCTTATTTGTGATGGCGGGGAAGCCACTTTACTGGATTTCCCGCTTATCCGGAAGGGCAACCCGCAGTTATAGTACTTAAGGGAAGGCTTCCTGCTAAAATGGGGAGTAGGGTGTTTACCGGATGCCTGCCTGCCGGGCGCCCTGATGACCGCTTGGCGCAAAGAAACTTAAAATTATTTAGGGGGAAGTAGTCGATGAAGCCACTCCAGCACCCGCTCATTCAGGGCATTCTGAGCGAGCTGCCGCGCGAAGAAATGTTCTGGCTATTGTTCCCGAACCGGCACATGGCGCTTTTGGCCACGCGCCGCGCCTCAATGATTATCTCGCGTGTGCGCCTGATCGCGGCAATGTTTGCCGTTTTGACCACATTGTTCATCATTCCCGACCTGATGGTACTGCCGTGGCCGCTCTCCGGAAAGCTGGCCATAAGCCGTATTGTCGCCAGCCTGGCCTTCCTCGCACTGGCCTGTTCTTTCAATGGCTCTACCCGGATGCGCGATGCTTATTTTTCGCTGGGCCTGCTGTTCGCTATTCCCACCGTATTCTATATGGCTTCCTATGCGCTGCTGGCACAGGAGCAGTTGAACGGCGTCTCGGCTATTATCAAAGCAACCTACGCCTTTCTGCCGCTGATCATGGTGGCAGGTCTCAGCATGTTCCCGCTGACCGCCCTGGAAGGCGCAATATTTGCAGCCCCAGTGCTGGTCGCAGAGATAGTATCGTCTTTATCCAACCTCGACATAATGAACCTCAGTCCGTTGATCAGCACTGCCTGGCTGGTTATCCTGATTGCCATTGTTGCGACGCTTTCCGGCATGAGCCAGTTGGGGTTCATGATCGCACTGGTGCGTATGGCAATACGCGATGCGCTGACCGGTTGCTTCTCGCGCATGAGCGGCATGGAATTGCTGGAAATACAATTCATCATCGCCACGCGCAGCAGCAACCCATTATCGGTTGCGTTTATTGACCTGGACAATTTCAAGAACGTCAACGACAAATTCGGCCACGAGGCCGGTGACCAGGTGCTGATCATGGCCGCCGAACGTATCCGCGCAACGCTGCGTACCGGTGACATGCTGGTACGCTGGGGCGGCGAAGAATTCATCGTGATCATGCCCAACACCTACTGCCATGACGCCGCCTCCGGCATGGAACGGTTGCGCGTTAACGGACTGGGTTTGCAGCGTGATGGCAAGCCCATCACCGCCAGCATTGGCCTGTCGGAACGGATTGACGATCAGGCCACTAATTGGAAAACCCTGGTCGAAATTGCCGATCAGCGCATGTATAAGGCCAAGCAATTGGGCAAAAACCGTGTCGAGTCGTACTGTACGAAAGAGATTAACCCACTCCCGGGGTAGCCATCTGATACATGGCGACATAAATCTGTTGCTCGCGATCCTGATGCACTAAACCGATTGCAGCACGCTCAGCGGCGGCATTCTCACCAGGCGCCGTGTGGCCAGCCACCCGGCCAGCACGACAATGGCGGTGCCCCCCGCTACTCCGGCCAGCCATAACAGCGGGCTAAGCTGGTAGGGAATTTCCAGCACCTGGCGCGCCAATATCCAGCCCAGCAAAGCCGCGCCAGCCGCCGCAAACAGGCCGCTCAATGCGCCCAGCACGGCAAATTCAATTACATGCAGTTGACGCAGATAACGACTGTCTGCACCCAGCGTGCGCAATATCGCGGCGTGATGAATACGCTCATCTTGCGTCGCCAGCAGCGCGGCATACAGCACCGCCAGGCCGCTCGAAAGCGTAAACAGAAATACCGCGCTCATGGTTTGCGCAATCTGATCGACGATATGGCGCACCTGGTCGATGATCTCGCCGGTATCAATCAACAGCAGGTTGGGAAAAGTTTTAACCAGCGCATCGCTGGCGTGCGCCTTCCCCGCTGGCAAATGAAAGCTGGTTAAATAACTGGCCGGAAAATCTTCCAGCATGCCGGGCGCCGCCACCACGAAAAAATTCACCTGCATCGAATCCCATTGCACCTTCCGTAAATTGACCACCCGCGCACTGAACTGGCTGCCCGCGACATCGTAGGTAAGCGTGTCGCCCACCTGAATGCCCAGCGTCTGGGCAATGCCCTCCTCAACCGACAACTGCCCGCTTTTACTTAGTCCTCGGCCCTCAGTCCCTAGTCCTGTATGGTTCCACCATTCCCCTTGCACCAACTCATTCCCCTGCGGCAAATTTTCCGACCATGACAGGTTGAATTCGCGCTCCACCAGCGCACGCGCGCGCGGTTCGGGATAATCCCGGCCACTCACTGCACGCTGGTTAATCGCAACCAGCCGCCCGCGCACCATCGGAAACAACTTCGGCGCAGGTATTTTCTGCTGGGCAAAAAAATCCTTCAGCGCGTCGCGTTGGTCGGGCTGGATGTTCACCAGAAAGCGGTTCGGCGCATCCGGTGGCAAGCGTCCGCGCCAGCTTTCCATCAAATCGGCGCGGACAAAAGTTAGCAGCAGCAACGCCACGCCACCCAGGCTGAGCGCGACAATTTGCAGCGCGTTGCTGCGCCCGTGGCGCGCCATATTGGCAAACGCGTGACCGCCCAATTTGGGCAGCGCGCGTACCGCCAGCCACGCTAATCCGCCAAACAACAGCATACCGCCGGCCAAACCCGCCAACACAATCAGCCCCAGTTTGAGTGAGCCTGCCTGCCATAAAAACAGCCCGCACAATACCGCGCCGCCCGTGGCATACAACAGGCCGGTACCTGTTTGCGGTACACCCAGTTCACGGCGGATCACGCGCAGCGGCGACACACTTTTCAACTGCCATAACGGCAGGAAGGCGAATCCCAGCAACAGCGCCATACCACTGGCCGCGGCCTGCCATAACGGCAGCCAGCCGGGCGCAGGTAACGCGGCGTCGCGCATTGCAGTAATCGATTGCACCAATACCGCTTGCGCCGCATAACCCAGCATGCCGCCCAGGACCACGGCCAACACGCCAAACAATAAGAATTGATACAGGAATATCCGCAGCACCTGTGCCTGCGATGCGCCCAGGCAACGCATCATCGCGCAAGCATCCAGATGACGCGTGATGAAATGCCGCGCTGCCAGCGCCAGCGCGACACCGGCCAGCACCACGGCAGTCAGCGCGGCCAGCCCCAGAAAATGTTCGCCACGCTCCAGCGCGGTGCGAATTTCCGGACGCGCATCGCGCACATCTTCCAGCTTTTCCCCGCGAGCCAGACGCGGCTGCAGCCACTCGCGAAAACCTGCAACTTGCGCCGCTTCTCCGGCAAACAGCAGCCGATAGCTGATGCGGCTGCCTTCCTGCACCAAACCGCTGCCCGGCAGATCAGCGGCATTCATCAACACGCGTGGCGCAAAACTGGAAAAGCCGACTGACTGGTCCACGTCGCGCACCACGCGTGCGCCCAGGCGCAGGCGCAATACGCCCAGACTGACTTCATCGCCCACTTTCAATCCCATGCGCTGCAGCAAGCGCGTGTCGGCCCAAAGTGTGCCACGCGCAGGGATCGAATTAACGCCCCCCTCTCCCCCACCCTCTCCCACGAGGGGAGAGGGAGTAGTATGGCTACGCCCCTTTGTTTCTTCACCCTGATCAGTGATGAGCTTCCCGCGCAACGGATACCCCTGTTCCACAGCCTGTATTTCCGCCAGCACATTTTGCTGTTGGTGCACCACCATGCTGGGGAAAACCGCGCTCTCCACCACACGCAACCCACGCTGTTGCGCGGCCGCATGATAATCAGGCGGCAACGGATGGGTCGCGATAATACGCAAGTCGGCGCCCAACAGGCTGGTGGCTTCGTGCTGCAAAGCCAGCCTTACCCTATCTGCGAAGAGTCCCACGGTGCTGATGCTGCCGACGGCCAGCACCAGCGCAATCAACAGCACACGCCATTCGCCGGCCCGCCAGTCGCGGCGCAGCATCACAAACGACAGGTACAATACATTCATGGCAAAACCCGCCCAGCCGCCAAACTCAACTGCCTGCCGCAGCGCCGCGCCAATTCCTGATCATGCGTCACCAATATCAGCGTGGTGCCCTGCGCGCGATTCAGCCCCAGCATCAACTCTATAACCTGCGCGCCAGTAGCTGCATCGAGGTTGCCGGTCGGTTCGTCGGCAAACAAAATTTTTGGCTGGGTGACAAAGGCGCGCGCGATGGCCACGCGCTGCTGTTCACCGCCCGACAAATGCTTGGGCACATGACTGGCGCGCGCGGTCAGGCCCACGCTGTGCAAGGCATCCATCGCACGTTCCCGCGCATCGGGCGCACGATGCAATTCCAGCGGCAGCATCACGTTTTCCACGGCGGTCAAGGCGGGCAACAGCTGGAACGACTGGAATACAAACCCGGCCAGACGCCCGCGCAAACGCGCACGACCATCCTCATCAAAAGAAAATATATCTGTTCCGTCGAGGAACACCGTGCCATCGCTAGGTGTATCCAGCCCGGCCAGCAATCCCAGCAACGTGGATTTTCCGGAGCCGGAAGCGCCCAGAATGGCCAGGCTGTCGCCAGCCTGCACAGAAAAATTAACGTCCTGCAAAATGCGTAGCGGCTGCCCGCCACTTTGCACTTGCTTACCCAAGCCTGTTGCCTGCACAATTGGCGCCATGAGATTTGCTACCTTTTTCAGATTAGTTTTACTGTGTATTTGCTGCTTGCATCCCGCCGTTAGCGGGGCACAACAACAGACTATACTGGTATTCGGTGACAGTCTGTCTGCTGCTTACGGTATTCCGCGTGAATCTGGCTGGGTCAGTTTGCTGCAAAAGCAACTGCAGCGCAGCCATCCGCACTATCAAGTGGTCAATGCCAGCATCAGCGGAGAAACCACCGCCGGCGGCCGCCAGCGCATTGCGGCCGCGTTACACCAGCATCGTCCCGCCATTGTGATCCTGGAATTGGGTGCCAATGATGGCTTGCGCGGCACGCCAGTTGCGAATATTGAAGCCAACCTGAAAGCCATCATCGAACAATCACTCAAGGCGCGCGCAAAAATATTGCTGCTGGGAATTCAATTGCCGCCGAATTACGGCGTGAAATATACCGCAGATTTCAAGGCGATTTATCCGCAACTGGCACGGCAATACAAAAGCGCGCTGATCCCATTCTTTCTGGAAGGTTTGACGCGGGAGCAATTTCAGCCAGATAGCCTGCATCCTATTGCCGAAGCACAAAAGAAAATTCTGCAAACTGTGTGGGTGAAACTCCAGCCTTTGCTGTAGTTAAATGCGCTGGTTGACTCATATCAATGCGTTGCCAGCAAACCCTGGGTCTCAATGAAGCTGACGATTTCTGCCAGTCCTGTTCCTGTCTTCAAATTGCTGAATACAAATGGCCGCTCACCGCGCATTTTTTTTGCGTCCCGGTCCATCACTTCGAGCGAAGCGCCGACCATGGGCGCGAGGTCAATTTTATTGATGATCAGCAAATCGGATTTGGTAATGCCCGGCCCGCCTTTGCGCGGAATTTTGTCCCCGGCCGCGACATCGATCACATACAGCGTCAGGTCAGACAGTTCCGGGCTGAAAGTCGCAGCCAGGTTGTCGCCGCCGCTCTCAACAAAAATCACGTCCAGGCCGGGAAATTTGTTGGACAGGCGCGCCACAGCTTCCAGGTTGATCGAGGCATCTTCGCGAATTGCAGTATGCGGACAGCCACCCGTTTCCACGCCAATGATGCGCTCCGGCGCGAGTGCCTCGTTGCGCACCAGAAATTGCGCGTCTTCTTCGGTGTAAATATCGTTAGTCACCACCGCGATATTATATTGATCGCGCAACGCACGACACAGCGATAGCGTCAGCGCAGTTTTACCAGAACCGACCGGGCCACCTATTCCGACACGCAACGGTTGCGAACGGAAATTTGAATTCAGATCATTCATAATTTTTTCTTTCAGGAACGAAATAGGCGTGAATATTGGGTTTCATGCTGGCTACAGGCAATGGCAAAACCCGGGGCAAAATTACTGTAATCGGCTTCGGCCAAATCACGCGCTTGTTCCACTATGGGTGCAATGCGCGCTCCCAGCATCAACATAATACGCTGCCCGCTGGCCTGACCCAGCGGCACAGCTTTGAGCGCCGCCAAAGTTTGATTCTCCATCCACGACCATAAATAAGCGGTCAGTGCCTCCGCCTCCTCAACCTGCCATGCCGCTGCGGTGCAAGCCCACACCGCAGGATACGAAGGCGTGCCCAATGCCCGGGTCAACTCCAACGCAGTCCATCCCTCTGCGCCTAACTCCCCCAACAGACGCGTCAACGAGTAACCCATTTGCACGGTCTCGGCGCGAAGCTCCGCAGTTTCGCGACTGGCCAAAAAGCGCGTATTGAGTAGTGCCAGGCGCTCGGTGTCATGCGCATTGCACGCGCGCAGCATGTGTGCCAGCAGTGGCGCTTCAAAGCGGCCGATATTCCATTGCAGCAAATCGCCTATCCAACTTAGCGCGCTGGCTTCGTCCTTGATCACCGCCGATTCCACTGCCCACTCCAAACCTTGCGAATAGGCGTAGGCGCCCACCGGCAATGTCGGACTGGCGAGTTGCAGCAAGCGTGCGAGTTGGGCACTCATACTTTGCTGCTGCGATACTGATGAATCACCGGCGTTGCACTGGTGGCACCGCCATGCGTGTGCCCATGACCATACGCACCAGATTCCGGCTGAAACGGCGCGACGATCTCGGTCACTTCCAAACCCAGCCCGGCCACCATGTCGCGCAGTACATGGTCGGCGGCAAAACGCAGCCAGCCTGCACCCACTTGCACCGCCACATGGCGGTTACCCAGATGATACGCGCCGCGCGTCAGCAGCAGCGGGTCTGCTGCGCGCGCTTCCAATAAAGCTTCGGACACGGCCAGCACTTGCACAATGCGGCCATCGTCGGCCAGCAGCTTATCGCCATCCCGTAACACGGTGCCGCGTTGCATGAATAATCCCACCTCCTCCCCCGATTCGCTGCGGGTGCGCAAACGGCATTTACAGCGCAACTCAAAAGTTAAAATCAGCCGCTCGGTGGGAGCCACATCGAGCGGGGCGTATTGTTGTATCACCAACATCATTAAAATAAAAAATAACGCTGCGCCATCGGCAGCACTTGTGCCGGTTCGCACACCAACAGCTCACCATTAGCCCGCACGGCATAGGTCTCAGCATCCACTTCCATGTGCGGCAGGAAATCATTGTGAATCATGTCCTGCTTGCTGACATGACGTGTGTTGCGCACCGCCTCCAGCGGTTTTTGCAAATCCAGCGCCTGCACTGCAGGATTTTTCAGCGCAGCTTGCGAAACAAAAGTCAGCGAGGTTTTCAGCGCGCCACCAAAGGCGCCGAACATGGGCCGGTAATGAACCGGCTGCGGCGTCGGAATGGAGGCATTCGGATCGCCCATTGCGGCGGCGGCGATCATGCCACCTTTCAAAATCAGCGAGGGTTTGACACCAAAAAAAGCAGGCTTCCACAGCACCAGATCGGCCAGCTTACCCACTTCGGTAGAGCCAACGACATGGCTGATGCCGTGTGTAATGGCCGGGTTGATCGTGTATTTGGCAATATAGCGCTTGATGCGGAAGTTGTCGTTGCGGCTGCTGTCTTGTGGCAGGGCGCCGCGCTGAATTTTCATTTTGTGCGCGGTCTGCCAGGTGCGGATGATGACTTCGCCGACGCGCCCCATCGCTTGCGAATCGGACGACATCATCGAAAACGCGCCGAGATCATGCAGAATATCTTCAGCAGCAATCGTTTCCCGCCGGATGCGCGATTTGGCAAAAGCCACATCTTCGGCAATGGCCGGGTCAAGATGGTGGCACACCATCAGCATGTCCAGGTGTTCGTCTATCGTGTTGACGGTATAAGGCCGGGTCGGGTTGGTGGAAGACGGCAGCACATTGGCCTGCCCGACCGCCTTGATAATGTCCGGCGCATGGCCGCCGCCCGCGCCTTCGGTGTGGAAGGTATGTATCGTGCGGCCTTTGAACGCGGCCAGTGTGGTTTCGACAAAACCCGATTCGTTCAACGTGTCAGTGTGTATTGCCACCTGCACATCCATCTCGTCCGCCACCGAGAGACAATTATCTATCGCGGCAGGTGTCGTGCCCCAATCCTCATGCAGCTTCAGCCCGATGGCACCCGCAGTAATTTGTTCGCGTAGTGGCTCTGGCAGCGATGCATTGCCCTTACCAAAAAATCCCAGATTCATCGGAAAGGCATCTGCCGCCATCAGCATCGAATGAATATGCCACGGCCCCGGCGTGCAGGTGGTCGCAAACGTGCCGGTGGCAGGGCCGGTACCGCCACCTAACATCGTGGTCACCCCCGACATCAACGCCTCTTCGATTTGCTGCGGGCAGATGAAATGAATATGGCTGTCTATGCCGCCCGCGGTGACTATCATGCCTTCACCGGCAATGATCTCGGTGCCCGCACCGATAGCAATAGTCACCCCCGGCTGAATATCGGGATTGCCTGCTTTGCCTATCGCCGCAATGCGCCCGCTCTTGATGCCGATGTCGGCTTTGACGATCCCCCAATGATCCACGATCAGCGCATTGGTAATCACTGTATCGGCAACCTCGGCGGCAAGCCGCTGGCCTTGGCCCATGCCATCACGTATCACCTTGCCGCCGCCGAATTTCACTTCTTCGCCATAGATCGTGAAATCTTTTTCCACTTCTATCCACAGCTCGGTATCAGCCAGACGCACGCGATCACCGACCGTAGGGCCGAACATTTCGGCATAAGCCTGACGCGATATTTTCATTTCAGCGCTCCCATGATTTTTCCGGCAAAGCCATATACTTTGCGCTCGCCGCTCAACGCCACCAGCTCCACCGTGCGCGATTGGCCAGGCTCAAAACGTACCGCCGTGCCCGCTGCGATGTTCAAACGAAAGCCGCGCGTGCTGGCTCGATCAAAGGACAGCGCGTCATTGGTCTCATAAAAATGATAATGGGAACCCACCTGAACCGGACGGTCGCCGGTGTTGGCAACCTTGATGGTAATGGTCTTGCGGCCACTATTCAGCTCAATCTCGCCCGCTTCAATCCGCATTTCGCCCGGTATCATGTGCAAGCTTTCAGATCACGCCGCTGAGCAAAGCCATGCCCAATACTGCTACAACACCACCGGCGATGCGCGGCAACCAGATATTGCGTCGAAGAAAAAAATGCGCGAGCAACATGCCACCAATATGCAGCAGCATGGTGCCCAGCAGCATACCCGACAGCGCCGCAACCATACCACTCACAGGCAGTTCGCTGCCATGCGCGATGCCATGAAAAACCGCAAAGGTAGCGACCACGAGTGCGCCGACAAGAAGTGAAAAGCGAATACGCAAAGCGACCAGCAGGCCAAGAATCAATAACGACGAAGCGATCATCGGCTCAACGATGGGCAAGCCAGCGCCATAAAACCCCAGCAGCCCGCCGATCAGCAGGAAGCTGGCAAAGGCAACGGGTGCCACCCACATGCCGCGTGGCGATTGGTTGAAAGCCAGCATGCTCCACATACCCACGGCCAGCATTGCGCCGATATGATCCAGACCGGTGTAAGGATGAGCCAAGCCCATGATAAAAGCCGAACCGTGATGGATGCCGACATGATTACCCATATGTGCCAATGCAGTTGCGGGTAAGAGTAGAGTCACAAGCAAAGGTATGAGGTACTTGAGTTTCATAGTGGCGTCTCCTGTAGCAAGTTAAAAATGATTGCGTCTGGTTTTAAATATCGGGACTGGCGGCTAGATAATCGGGTTGTGTACCGTCACCAGCTTGGTGCCATCCGGGAAAGTCGCCTCGACCTGTATATCCGGAATCATTTCCGGCACGCCTTCCATCACGTCGGCGCGCGTCAACAGCGCGGTGCCTTCGCTCATCAATTCCGCCACCCGCTTGCCGTCACGCGCGCCTTCCATGATCGCGGCAGAAATGTAGGCAACTGCCTCCGGGTAATTCAGTTTCAAGCCGCGCGCCTTGCGCCGCTCGGCCAACAGCGCGGCGGTGAAAATCAGCAGCTTGTCTTTTTCTCGGGGGGTCAGTTCCATATTCCCAGTTCCATATTCAGGTACTCCAGATACGTGGTAACTGCGCTTCAAATCCCGCCAATGACGGGCGCAACAGCCGCCACAGTTCAACAAACCATGCACGCGCCGCTTCCGATGAATGCCCAAGATAACGTGCCACCAACAACTGCGGCAGCACGGTAATACCATGTAAGGCATCGTGCTCACTTGGCAACACGGCACGGCATGCAGCCAATAATTCAGGGGCGATGGCGACACCTGCCGCCAGCAACGTGCCACATACACTGCGTCCGGCGAAACCAGCAGACGCATTCAACAGCGGCGAGCCGCCCACTATATGACCTTGCTCTACCCACAATGGCAGATCAGCCAAACGGATATCGGTAGCAACCCGCAAATCACCCTGATCGAATCGCTCACCCGATGCGCTGCGCCCCATGCACCAAATATCCCAGCCCAGATAGCGCGCATCTGCGGCCAGTGTGATGTGATTATTAATCGCGGCGCGGCAGCCGTTAAAAAAAATGGTTTCCTGCGGCAGCCATTCCAGCATCGCACCTGCAGCCACTTCCAGATTCAATCGTTGACTTGCCTGCGGCCCGGCTGAGCCATACCATTTTCCGGCACCCGGAGTAGTGAGCAATGCGTGCGCATTTTTTTCCACCGCAACCCTGATGTCCAATTCATCACCACCAGCAATGCCAGCGGGTGGATGCAACAAAATCGCATGGCATATTTCTTCGCCTTCCGGATACAGCGCCTTCTGCACGCGCAGCGGACCGTAATGGCGGCGTTGGGTCAGTATCGTTGCGGATTCGCGGCGTTCAAATTGCAGCGCAATTTCTGCATGCCACGCTGTGGCTGCACCAAGGGTTTCAATTTTCATGCACCGATTATACTGCGAGCAACTGCCTTACCCCATCCTGTTCCATATCCGTACCGCGCTGAATGATTTCACCGCGTTCCATCACCAGGTATTGATCCGCCAGCGAACGCGCAAAATCGTAATACTGCTCCACCAGCAGGATCGCCATATTGCCCTCTTCCGCCAGCGTGCGTATCACGCGCTCAATGTCTTTTATGATCGAAGGTTGTATGCCTTCGGTCGGCTCGTCCAGGATCAGCAGTTTGGGTGTCGCGGCCAGCGCGCGGCCTATCGCCAACTGTTGCTGTTGCCCGCCGGATAGATCGCCGCCACGGCGGTTGGGCATTTGCTTCAGTACCGGGAACATGTCGTAAATGCGCGATGGCAATAGCGTGTTGGCAGGACAAGGCGCCAGGCCCATCAGCAAATTTTCATGCACCGTCAGGCGCGGGAAAATGTCGCGCCCCTGCGGCACGTAGCCTATGCCCGCCTGCACGCGATGGTAGGGTAGCTGGTTGGTAATGTCGCGTTCGATAAATGCAATCTTGCCGGTCGCAGCAGGCACCATGCCCATCAGGCATTTGAGCAACGTGGATTTGCCCGCGCCATTGCGTCCCAGCACAGCCGTCACCTGGCCCACTTTAATTTCGAACGACAGGTCACGCAGGATGTGGCTGCCGCCATAATACTGATTTAAATTTTCTACACTCAGCATATGAGTTCTCCTAACGACCAAGATACACTTCAATTACTTGCTGATTGGCTTGCAACGTTGCCAGGTCGCCTTCAGCCAATACCGAACCTTCGTGCAATACCGTAACCTTGCCACCCAGCTGCGCGACAAAATCCATGTCGTGCTCGACCACAATTAATGACTGTTTTCCCGCCAGCGATTTGAACAGCTCCGCAGTGCGCGCGGTTTCATCATCGGTCATGCCGGCCACCGGTTCGTCCAGCAATAACAGATGCGGCTGTTGCATCAGCAACATGCCGATTTCCAGCCATTGCTTCTGGCCGTGGGACAGCAGCCCGGCCAGGCGCCCGGCATGGTGTTCCAGATGAATCAGGCGCAAGGTATCGGCGATATGGTCGCGCGTGTTGTCGTCTATTTCAGCAAACAGGCTGCGGCGCACGCGCTTGTCGGCCTTCATCGCCAG
>JANNQM010000140.1:0-3843 GCA_031400735.1 Gallionellaceae bacterium | reverse complement strand
GCCGTTTTTAACCTGGGGAAAAAAAATTTTTGTTGTTGTCGGTGGGGGCCCGGCCCGCTATTTTTTTTTTTTGGGGGGGCAGGGCCCGCTCCTACAAGGTAATTGTCATGCCTGTGAATAATCCCGGTCATGCTGCATTGCGCAAAGGCCGGGTATCGGTGCCAAATGGAGTGTATCTGCTTACTGCCACAACAATGGAACGCATCAGGGTGTTCGAGAATTTTCACGCCGCTTGTGCAGCCTCACGTTGTTTCCAAGATAAAAAACTGCTTGGGAACGCAGCCATGCTGGCTTGGGTATTAATGCCAGATCATGCGCACTGGTTAATCGAATTGAGCGAGAGTGATGGGTTGAGCAAAGTGGTAAACCGGATAAAATCTGCCAGTGCGCGCAATGCGAACCGTGCGCTGGAGAGGGAAGGCGCTTTGTGGGCAGCTGCGTTCCACGACCATGCATTGCGGGCAGAGGATGATTTGCCGGACACGGCCCGCTATGTTGTAGCGAACCCGCTTAGGGCGGGGTTGGTGAAGAGTTTGGGTGATTACCCGTTTTGGAATGCAATATGGCTGTAGGAGCGGGCGCTGCGCGGGTTGTTGGGGCTTCAGCCACCTACAACCACGGCGGTGCAAACTCCGTCCAGTCTTTGGCTGGAAACGGATTTGCCTACCCTTGCGGTGTACCCCTTGCAAGTGCTGGCCGCGAACAGAAAATAATCGCGGGCAGGGCCCGCTCCTACATGGTTATTAAGGAACCCTGATAATGAAAATTTACATTCCAAAAGAAATAAAAACCAATGAAAACCGCGTGGCTCTGACTCCAGCTGGGGTTGAGGCGTTGGTGGCAGATGGACATGCAGTTGTTGTGGAAAGTGAAGCGGGTTTGGGCAGTGGGTTCAACGATGCGCATTACCAGATTGCGGGCGCACAGATCGCAAAAGATGGCGCAGCAGTGTGGGCGTCAGCCGAACTTGTCGTGAAAGTAAAGGAGCCGATTGAGTCGGAATGGAAACACATCAAGTCCGGCCAGACTATCTTTGCCTATTTTCATTTTGCCGCCAGCGAGTCGCTGACCAAAGCGCACATTTCTTCCGGCGCGACCTGCATTGCATATGAGACAGTCGAACTTCCCTCGCGTGAACGGCCGCTGCTGACTCCCATGTCGGAAGTGGCCGGGCGCATGGCGGTACAGGAAGGCGCGAAATATTTAGGAAAGCTGTATGGCGGTCGCGGGCTATTATTGAGCGGTGTGCCAGGTGTTGCGCCCGCTCGGGTTGTTATATTGGGTGGCGGCGTAGTCGGCACCAATGCTGCAAAAATGGCGGCTGGTCTGGGCGCCACGGTGATCTTGCTGGATTTGTCGCTGGAGCGGTTGCGCTACCTTAGCGACATCATGCCTGCCAATGTACAGTTGATATTTTCCAACCGGCATAATGTGCTGGAACAAATCGCCCATGCTGATCTGGTGATAGGCGCAGTATTAATTCCCGGCGCGGTGGCCCCTAAATTGATTTTGCGCGAAGACCTCAAAATCATGCGCAGTGGCGCCGTGATTGTAGATGTGGCGATAGATCAGGGTGGCTGCATCGAAACCATGCAGCCGACTACGCACGAAAATCCGACCTTTATCGTGGATAGCATTGTTCATTACGGCGTGGCCAACATGCCTGGCGGTGTGCCGCGCACCGCCACACTGGCGCTGACCAATGCCACGTTGCCTTATATACAGCTGTTGGCGAACAAGGGATGCCACAAGGCGCTGAGAGATTCCCCGGCGCTGCTCAAAGGGCTTAATATCCTGGCCGGAAAAGTGACCCATAAAAAAGTCGCTGAGGCATTTGGCCTGGACTATCATCCAGCGGAATCGCTGGTTGAATAAATATAGGGGCGAGGTCATGAATGTGAATTTTATTCCGTACGCGACAGGTCGCCATTTGAACTATGGAGCGCTGGCGTTGCTGGCATTAAGCTTGGTTGCGCCATCGCATGCCGACACCGCGATGCTGCAATATCAGCAACAGACGTTGACGGTGGATGGCAAGAGTCGGCAAGTCAGCATTCCCAAAGGATACCGGCTGGAATTTCTGGCCAGTATGGACGAACCGCGTATGTTGACCTTTTCCGCCAATGGCGATTTATTTTCCGGTTCGGGTTCGGGCAAAGTGTACCGCGTGCCGCCGCCCTATACCAAAGCCGAGGTGCTGGTGGAGCTGGATCATTATCCGCACAGCGTGGCGTTTCGCCGCGGCGAAAACCTGATTGCGCAAACCAAAGGCTTGTACCGCGCACCATACCCTCCAGACCAAGCGCGTATTTAATCCCGCGATGTGACATTGCTGGCGGCGTTGCCGGACAGCGGCGGGCATAGCAGCCGCACGGTCGGCATAGGGCCGGATAACCGTGTGTACGTCAGCTTGGGTATAGGACGCAATTGCAGCGACCAATATTTGAGTGATGATTATCCTGCGGGCGACCGGCGCGGTGGGGTGATTGTGTTACATGAAAGTGGTGGCAAGGTGCGCTGGGAATATTTTGCGACCGGATTGCGCAACCCGGTCGGGTTCGACTGGCAGCCACAAACCGGTGTGCTGTTCGCCAGCAACAACGGGCCGGACCATTTGGGATATGACCAGCCGCCGGAATATTTCAGCAAGCTCACCGCCGGATCATTTCACGGTATGCCGTGGTTCCAGTTTGATGGCAAGCAAGTGCGGCGCGATGACTGCATTGCGCGCCCGCCGCCACGGCCAGTGACTGACGTTGTTATTCCGGTGGCGACTTTCCCGTCGCGCAACGCGCCGTTGGGCGTTGTATTCATCCCGGCGGGCGCTATGGATACTCATCTGGAACAGGACGCAATAGTTGCGTTGCATGGCTCCTGGGGCACACAGCCGGGAGGCGGATTTCTGGGCAAGGCAGCCACGCGTCGGCCACCAAAAATTGTTGTAGTGCGTTTCAAGGATGGTCAGGCCATACGGGTGGATGATCTGGTCAGCGGTTTCCAGCTGCCGGATGGAGAGCGTTGGGCCCGCCCGGCAGGTGTTGCCATCGGGCCCGATGGTGCGCTGTATTTCAGCAGCGATGACGAAGCTGCCGGACTGTTCCGTTTGAAGCGCATACAGGAGGCGGCTGTCCCCCCGCTCAAGAAATAGAGTGGAATTCTCTGCGCGTTATTACGAAGCAATCACCCGTTTTGATGCGGCCAACGCCGCCGATCCCAATATTGAAACGGCTGATGGCCACGGTTATCCGAAGGAATTGTTATACGCACAACGCATGACTGCATGGCTGAATAAATATCAGCCGGGTGCTTCCGAGGCGCTGCATCTGGCGGCGCGAGCGCAGCATATTTGCCGCTGGAAAATTCCGCGCAATAAATACCCGATAGGGCGCGTTGGATACAACGATTGGCGCACCCGCCTGGCCAAGATGCATGGCGAGCTGGCGACCGAGATAATGCGCGAAGTCGGCTACGACGAGTCGATGTGCGAATGCGTCAGAACGTTGCTGATGAAAGACCGCATGGAAGCGGGTGAAGGCGAAGGGCAGATTCTGGAAGATGTGATTTGCCTGGTGTTCCTGGAGTTTTATTTTGTGCCGTTCGCGCCGAAATATAACGAGCAAAAGCTGTCCGGGATAGTGCGCAAGACCTGGCGCAAAATGTCGGAGCGCGGAAAGCAAACTGCGTTAACGCTGGCGCCAGCATGGCCACCAGAATTGTTTTTATGGAATTATATATACAATAATATATATTGTTCCGAGTATTCCGATGCTACTAGTAGTTCGCTTTCTTGGTTTGTGGTTGTGGTTGTGGTGGTTGTAGGTTGGCGCGATGGCAAGCACGAAC
>JANNQM010000139.1:0-2837 GCA_031400735.1 Gallionellaceae bacterium | reverse complement strand
ATTTCACCGCGCCAGAATTTATCCTGCATAGTTATTCAACCTGCACTTTTCGTTAAATCCAATGTTCCCTCCCCCTTGCAGGGGGAGGGTTAGGGTGGGGGTAGATGCGCAGCTTGCCCACCGTGCCAACCCCCATCCTAGCCTTCCCCCTGACAGGGGGAAGGAACTGTTTTGCAGGGTACGTTCAGGCTCCCTGCAATATTGGAAATTAAAATCAGACGTGCAAGTAATCATGTTTGTTGGCCATCCAGCGGTGCAAATGCGCCCGCGCCGCTTCGGGAAAATCGCGCAGTAATTCGTCGGCAGCATGCCTTGCATGATTCAACAGGTCTTCGTCCTCACTGATGTCGGCAAAGCGCAACATTGCCACACCGCTTTGCCGTGCACCTAGCAGTTCGCCCGGGCCACGCAGTTGTAAATCCTGTTGCGCGATGGTAAAGCCGTCGGTGCTTTCGAAAATAATTTTCAGGCGCGCCCGTGCCAGTTCGGACAGCGGTCGCTGATACAGCAGGATGCACAGGCTTTGCGCCGCACCGCGTCCCACCCGGCCGCGCAGTTGATGGAGTTGCGCCAGCCCCATGCGTTCGGCGTGGTCGATCACCATCAGGCTGGCATTGGGCACGTCCACGCCGACTTCGATGACGGTGGTGGCGACCAGCAGTTGCAATTCATTCGCTTTGAACGCTGCCATGACCCGCGCTTTTTCAGTGTTGTCCAGTTTGCCATGCACCAACCCGACGCGCAGCTCAGGGAAAGTTTCGGTAAGCAGCTGAAAAGTTTCCAGCGCAGTTTGTAGTTGCAGGGTTTCAGATTCATCGATCAACGGGCATACCCAATAGGCCTGTTGTCCTTCCATGCAAGCGGTGCGCACTCTGGTGATCACTTCGTCGCGGCGCTCATCGCTGACTAGTTTGGTGATCACCGGCGTGCGTCCGGGTGGCAGCTCATCGATGACCGACACATCCAGATCGGCGTAGTAGCTCATCGCCAATGTGCGGGGGATAGGGGTGGCGCTCATCATGAGTTGATGGGGTTCATGCGAATTTAATCCAGGATTTCTATCAGACCGTTCGTGGTGAGCCTGTCGAACCACTTCTTCTGATAACTCTGGCCCTTCGACAGGCTCAGGGTGAACGGATTTTGCAGCCGTGCCTTTCTTGCGCAACGCAAGGCGCTGCTGTACGCCAAACTTGTGCTGCTCATCCACGATCGCCAGGCCCAGCTTATGAAAGCTGATCTGTTCCTGAAACAGCGCGTGTGTACCGATCGCGAGCAGCGTTTCTCCGGAGGCGATGCGTTCGGCGGCGAGTTGTTTTTCTTTTTTTTTCAGGCTGCCGGACAACCACACCGGCACAATATTAAGCGGCTCAAGCCAGTCGCGCAGCTTGAGGTAATGCTGCTCGGCAAGAATTTCGGTGGGCGCCATCAGCGCGGCCTGGTAGCCGTTTTCGATGGCCTGCAGCGCGGCCAGGGCCGCGACTATAGTCTTGCCGCTGCCGACGTCGCCTAGCAACAAGCGCTGCATCGGGTGCGGCTGCATCAGGTCACGGCTGATTTCGACGAAGGTGCGCTGTTGCGCTTTGGTCAACGCGAACGGCAGGTCTTTTATCAGGCGGGCGGTAAGTTTTTGGTGTGACATGAGAATGGGTGCGGTGCGCTGGCTGCGTTCATTGTGATACGCGCGCATCGACAGTTGCTGCGCCAACAGTTCATCGAACTTGATCCGCCGCCACGCGCTGTGACTGCGCTCTTCCAGCGCGCTGGCGGCTATATCCGGCGACGGGTTATGCAACAGCTGGATGCTGTCGGCAAAAGTGGCCAACTTCAATTTTTTCAGCAGCGCTTCCGGCAAAGTATCGGGTAACGGCAGTGACTCCAGCGCGTTGATGATCAGCTTACGCAATATGGGTTGCGACAACCCCGCCGTAGTCGGATAAACCGGCGTGAGGCTTTGTTGCAGCGGCGTGTCGTCATCCACCGCGCGGCATTTCGGGTGCACCATCTCCAGCCCGAAATAGCCCATGCGCACCTCACCGATGGCGCGTATCTGCTTGCCGACTGCAAGTTGTTTTTGCTGGCTAGGATAGAAATTCAAAAATCGCAGATACAACTCGCCGCTGTTATCTTCCAAGCGGCAAACCAGTGTGCGGCGCGGACGGAATGCGACTTCGCTGTGGGCAATGGTGCCTTGCACCTGCACGGTTTGACCCGGTTGTAGGGTGGCTATCGGCGCGAGATGGGTCTCGTCCTCATAACGCAACGGCAGGTGTAACAGCAGGTCGGTGCGATGATGGATGCCTAGCTTGGCAAGTTTGGCCAGCGTGACGGGTGAAATTTTGGTTGCTTGCACAGCCTGGCGACGTGCTTAATCGTTAACCACCAGCACGCCGTCCATTTCCACCAGTGCATCACGGGGTAGTGCCGACACGCCAATTGCCGCGCGCGCCGGATAGGGTTTGTGAAAATAGGTGGCCATGATTTCGTTTACTTTTGCGAAGTTGCCGAGATCGGTTAAGTAAACATTAAGTTTGACCATGTCATTCAGGCTGCTGTCCGCAGCAACGGCCACCGCACGCAAATTTTGGAACACGCGGTGGATCTGTATTTCAATTCCTGTGACCATTTGCATAGTGCTGGGATCTAGCCCGATTTGGCCGGAAAGGTACACGGTGTTATCCACGCGTATCGCTTGTGAATAGGTGCCAATGGCAGACGGAGCATCAGGGGTTTGAATGACTTTTTTGCTGGGCATGTTTGACTCCTGTATGTTGCCCGGTAACGACCAAGCGAGCAAAGAAATGGTGGAGACGATGGGACTTGAACCCACTACCTTCGCA
>JANNQM010000138.1:0-6824 GCA_031400735.1 Gallionellaceae bacterium | reverse complement strand
ACTGGCCGAGCTGCAAGGGTAACCAGCCACTGCTGATCGGCATTGATCACGGTTTTTCTTTTCCACAGAGTTATTTCGAGCGCTACCGGCTCAGTTCGTGGCCAGCATTTCTGGAGGATTTCTGCCGCTATTGGCCCACCGATCAACTGCACTGCTATGTTGATTCATCCGCGATGGCGCCTGGTGGCGGCATCATCCCAGGCCGCCCGGTGAGCGAACCGGATCAACCGGTGAGTTTCGGCTGTGCGAAAGTAACGATGGGGTCTTGAATTAACACATTCTGCGTGGCCGCTTTGCCTTGTATGAAAATTCCCTCACGCGCTCCCTCTGAGTGAAACAACTGATGGAACTACTAGCCATCTGACTAGGCTGTCCAAATACGACAGCCAAGTCATTGGTTATAGCCATTCGACTAGGCTGCCAAAATACGCCAGCCAAGTCGCTGGTTATCCCATCAATGGAGAGGGGATAGTAGTTTTAGAAAATCCCTCCCAACCTCCCTTTGCAAAGGGAGGAGTCTTTGCGAGGATGACGGAATGCTGGTTGACAAAAGAACGCTCGTTCTCTACGATGTGGTTGTTGTTTAGCCAAGCTGTGACGATCTGTCACGGATTGAATTGACCCTGGCATCCCTGTACTTGGAGTCCTGACAATGAAACCCCAGCCAGCTATCTTTGAAGAGCATGAAATTCGCCGCGTGTATGACGAGGTATCGGGGATCAACGTATGAGCGATCAGGACAAGTTCTTGCTTTACACCGCGCCGGACGGGGCGGTGAAGGTGGACGTTTTCTTCAAAGAGGAAACAGTGTGGTTGACGCAAAAGGCGCTGGCGGAACTTTTCGCGGTCAAGGTTCCGGCGATCAATAAGCACCTGAAAAACATTTTTGAATCGGGGGAGCTGAGCCGAGAGGCAACTATTTCCAAAATGGAAATAGTTCGATCTGAAGGGGGGCGGGAGGTCACACGCGAGGTGGAGTTTTACAACCTCGATGCGATCATTGCCGTCGGCTATCGGGTCAACAGCTACCAGGCGACGCAGTTCCGAATCTGGGCGACCAAGACGCTGAAGGAATTCATCATCAAGGGCTTTGTCATGGACGACGAACGCCTTAAGCAGGGCAAGCGGGTGTTCGGCAAAGATTACTTTGATGAGTTGCTGGAGCGCATCCGGGAAATCCGCGCCAGCGAGCGGCGGTTTTACCAGAAGATCACCGACATTTATGCGCTCTCGGTGGATTACAGCGGCGACGCGCCGATGACGAAGGAGTTCTTTGCCACGGTGCAGAACAAGCTTCACTGGGCGATCACCGGACAGACGGCGGCGGAAAAAATCTACGCTTCCGCAGATGCGACAAAAATTTACATGGGGCTGACCACGTGGAAGCACGCACCGGCCGGTAAGATTCTGAAATCCGATGTTACGGTTGCAAAGAACTACCTGAGTGAGAACCATGTGAAGGAATTAAACCGGATCGTTTCGGCTTATCTGGATTTGGCGGAGAGTCGGGCCGAGCGCGGCATCTTGATGAAAATGGCGGACTGGATAAAATTCCTCCACGACTTTTTGGAGTTGTCCAGCCACCCGATTCTTCAAGACAAGGGCAAGGTGAGCGCCCTGGAGGCTAAGCTCAAAGCCGAGGAGGAATACGAGATTTACCGTGAGCGACAAGACGCGGAATACCTCTCGGATTTTGATCGGGAAATTAAACGAATCGAGGGCAAGCCATGAATCTCACCGCTCTATCAGTCCTCAGGAATGCAGGGAGCTACTAATAATCCGCGGATAATCCGGGACAGACCACGATTTATTAAAGGGCTGACATGTGTGCCCGCTTCGCCCTGAATGAAAATTCCCGCAAGCTTGCCGAGGTGTTGGGGTATTCGGAGTATCGACATTCCAGCCTGTTATTGAACGGGCGCGGGAGGCTTGTCAAGCCAGTGGTTATGGGGTTGCAGACCATTTCGAGGGCATCCTCGAAATGGTTGATATCGGATCGGGAGCGAAGCGTGAGTTGCCAAACGTAAGGCTGTCGCGTTATGCCTGCTATTCACCGAGGTGTACCAGGCCAAGGCTGAATTCAAGGCCAAGGTCGAATGTGAGTTCAATAAAATTGATTGAAAGGGTTGTTCATGAAAACTGAAATCGTTCAATCACTCACTGACACCTTTGAAGCGCACGCACAGCAAGCAGAAAATGATATCGAATTCTGGCTTGCCCGCGACCTTCAACACCTGCTGGGGTACGATGAGTGGCGAAATTTTAGCGCTGTAATCAATAAGGCAAAAACGGCTTGTGAAGTATCTGATCACGCCATCTCAGACCATTTTGTTGATGTCAACAAAATGGTCGATCTCGGCTCATATAGAAACGATGGGGTCAGGTCTTGAATTAACACATTCCAACGTAGGTATGAGCAGGAGGCGTACCGTTCCATTTCCTCGGTACTTGTGCACAATTACCGAAACTATGGAACAATGCCGGTATGAAATCAACTGAACGACATATTCAAACTCTCCTGCGCCGGGCCGGTACGGCACGCTCGCGTGAGCTTGTCGCGGCCGGCATCACCCGCAGCGAGCTTTCACGCATGGTGCTGGCGGGCCAGCTGGTGCGCGTGGCACGCGGGCTGTATGCCATGCCCGGTTATCAGATTAGTGAGCACGGCGCGCTGGTGGCGGTGGTGAAGCGCGCGCCTGGTGTGGTGTTTTGCCTGCTCACGGCGCTGCGCATTCATGATCTGACGACGCAGGCGCCTTTCGAGGTTTGGATCGCCATCGGCAATAAGGATCATCCGCCACGGCTGGATTATCCGCCGCTGCGCACGGTGCGTTTTTCCGATGCTGCACTGTCGGCCGGTGTGGAGACGCGCCAGGTCGATGGCACAAAGGTGCGCGTAACAAATGTGGACAAGACGGTGGCGGATTGTTTCAAATTCCGCAATAAGATCGGGCTGGATGTGGCGCTGGAAGCGCTGCGCGAGGCTCGTCGTGCAAAGAAGGCGAGTGCCGATGAGCTGTGGCGTTATGCGAAGATTAACCGCGTGACCAATGTGATGCGCCCGTATCTGGAGGCGGTGGCGTGACAGCAGGCCGAACTGCATCGATCCATGCCCGGCTATTGAATCTTGCCAAGGCGCGCGGTGATGATTTTAATTTGATCCTGACGCGTTATGCGATCGAGCGTTTTCTTTATCGTCTCTCCCTTGGGCCAGCACGCGAGGCATTCTGGCTGAAAGGGGCGTTGCTGTTCGACCTGTGGTTCGACGTGCCGCATCGGCCGACTCGCGACGCGGATTTTCTCGGCTTTGGGCCGACAGATACCGTGGCACTGGCGAGTACGATTCGTGAAATCTGCGGCGTTGCCGTAGATGATGGCATGGAGTTCGACCCCGCTTCGATCACTGTCGAGGATATCCGTGAAGAAGCCAACTATGGCGGCCTGCGCGTGCGGTTGGTGAGCAGGCTTGGTAATGCGCGCTGCACGGTGCAGCTCGACGTGGGTTATGGCGATGCGGTGACGCCGGGGCCGGCGGAGGCAGTCTATCCGACTCTGCTGGACGATCAGCCAGCGCCACGCTTGCGCGTCTATCCGCGTGCGGCAGTGGCAGCCGAGAAGCTGGAGGCGATAGTGAGTCTCGGCATGGCAAACAGCCGGATGAAGGACTTTTTCGATTTGCGTGCCTTGGCGCACGAAGGTGTACTGGATGCCTGGCTATTGGGTGATGCGATCGCGGCAACGTTTCAGCGCCGCGGAACGGCAGTGCCCGAGGATGTGCCGCTTGGTCTGAGTGATGAGTTTGCGCGCGACGCTATGAAGCGAGCCCAGTGGAAGGCATTTCTCGGCAAGAACCGGCTCGATGCGCCGACGCTGGACGAAGTCATTGAAGAGGTTCGCCGTTTCGTAACGGAGCCTTTGAAGTTGGCGCGGCAAAGAAAGGGCAGGCCATAGCTAGGGGCAGGAACAATCTTGCGCCTTTCCAGTTTGTTCAATTCGTGCTGCCCAGCGTTATTTCAGGTCAGCTGGTTTGGCGCGCATTTTGGTGGCGACGTAGTGCCAAAGCGACTTGAGGCAGTTTGACACATAACTTGACTTATACTTGACTCTCTATTAGCCTTTTCCCCATGGCTTACGTCCCTCAATTCAGCATCACTCCGACTCTGCTTGCCGAAGTCGAGCAGGTGGCGGCGTTGCGCGAGCGCATTCAAAGCGCAGTGGTGGATCTTGCTTGGATACCTGCCCTGCAGAAAGATACCCGCACGCGCAACGTCCATGCCTCGACGGCCATCGAGGGTAACCCGCTGACTCTCGAGCAGGTGCGCGCCTTGGAAGAAGGGCGCGAGCTTTCCGCTTCCGACACTCGGCCCAAACGCGAAGTCCTGAATTATTTTGCCGGGCTGCGCTACGTGGAAAAAAATGTTGCCAAAAAAAATATCCGCCATGTGGACATTCTGGAGCTGCACCGGATTCTGGCCGGTGAGGTGATGGATCAGGGCGAGGCCGGAAAATACCGGATGATAAACGTGCGGGTCGGGCCGTATCGCCCGCCTCCGCCCGATGCCGTTTCGGGGCTGATGTTTGAGTTGCTGGAGTGGTGGAACACGGCGGCGAAAAAACTCTCGCCGGTTCTCAGCTCGGCCATTCTGCATTACCGTTTCGAGGCCATCCATCCTTTTGCCGATGGCAATGGCCGCACCGGCCGGGCGCTCGCTTTGTGGGAGCTTTACCGGCGCGGTTTCGATAGGCACCACATTTTTTCGGTGGATGAGTATTACTGGGAAGACCGGCCCAAATACTACGCCGCGCTGCAAGGCGTGCGCGAGGCGGGGGAAGATATGAGTGAATGGCTGGAATATTGTACGGCGGGATTGCGGCAAACACTGGCGCAGGCGTGGTTGCGGATACAAACCTTGCAGGTGAAGTCTGCGGACAAGCTGGTTTTGCGCCCAAGGCAGGAACAGCTTCTGCATCTGCTGCGCGACCACGGCGGCATGGCTCCCGCTGAAATATGGAAGGCGCTAGGTGTGTCCAGGCAGGGCGCTATGGATTTGCTGCGCCCGCTGCTGGATGCGGGTGTGGTCGAGAAGGTCGGCGGAAATAAAACCGGACGCTATGTTTTGAAGAACTCATGACCCGACCAACAGGAAAACCATCTTGTGGTCTTTCAGGAAAAGGCTCACGTGGCTTAGTCATAGGTTATCCCCTTGGCGGGCAGCACCCGCAAGGGGGACACCGCAAGAAATCGATAGCAAGTAAATCGATAGGCCAGACTCGATTGATCCACGACAGGCATGATGCGTTGCCAAATTAAAAGTTCAGCAGCTCAATAACCGTATGCCCCCAATGTTCATTCCCAATGTTCAGTGAAAAGGAGAAACGTATGCGCACAATACTAAATGCATTTCTGACCATCAGCTTCTTGATGGCTTGCACCATGAACGCAGGTGCTGTGATCGTATCCAAGGCTGACAATCTGGAACGGATCACGCAGAAGCTGGTTGCCCCGCCTTTTTTGCCTGAGCATGTGCAGGTTGCAAAGGGCGCACCCAAGATCGTACAGGTGCGGATGGTGATTGAAGAAAAGCGCCTGAAAATTGCTCCTGAAGGCCCGACTATCTGGGCGATGACTTTTAACGGCAGTGTTCCCGGCCCGATCATCGTCGTGCATCAGGATGATTATGTCGAGCTGACACTGGTGAATCCGGAAACCAATGCGCTGGTACACAACATTGATTTTCATGCCGCAACCGGTGCTTTGGGTGGTGCCGAGCTTACTCATGTAGCGCCCGGTGAAGAAGTCGTCATTCGGTTCAAGGCGACCAAGTCTGGAGTATTTGTCTACCACTGCGCGCCCGGCGGAGTCATGATTCCGTGGCACGTCGTGTCCGGGATGAATGGAGCGATCATGGTGCTGCCGCGCGATGGGCTTAAGGATGCTGCGGGGAAGCCGGTCAAATACGACCGGGCATACTATATCGGCGAGCAGGATTATTACGTACCCAAAGGTGCAGATGGAAATTACAAGGAATATTCAACTCTGCTAGAAGGTATGGCGGATACGCTGGAGGTGATGAGGTCGCTGACACCTACCCACGTGGTATTCAACGGAGCGGTAGGTGCGCTGACAGGCGAGCATGCGTTAACGGCCAAGGTGGGGGAAAAAGTTTTGTTCATTCACTCCCAAGCCAATCGTGATTCCCGGCCTCATCTTATCGGCGGACACGCTGACCTGATGTGGAGAGGCGGTTCTTTCAGCGACGTGCCTGCGACCAATCTTGAGACATGGTTCGTGGAAGGCGGCGCTGCCGTGGCGATGCTGTATCAGTTCAGACAGCCGGGGCTGCATGTCTACCTCAATCACAACCTGATAGAAGCCGTTCTACTTGGGGCCGCTGCCCATGTAAAAGTGGAAGGTGAATGGAATAACGATCTCATGGAGCAAATCCAAAAACCCACTGCCATCAAGAAGAAATAAAGTCGTTATATCGGAAGTTATAGATCAGATGCATGGGGTCTTGCATTAACGCATTCTGCGTGGCCGCTTCACCCTGAATGAAAATACCCGCAAGTTGGCCGAACATTGTTGCCTTCGACAGGCTCTGATGGAACTACTAAGTATTGAGCTAAGCACGATAACCCCGTGCTAAGTCACTACTTAACTCCGAACGGAATGGTGAGGTTGATCTCTCTTCTTCAAGGAACATTGTGTCCCTCGACGCGCATTATTCCAGCCCATGCTGTGTCGCGCGTTCAATCAGGAGCGGTGATTCCTGTGCCGTCTGCCGGATGTAGGAGCGGGCCATGCCCGCGATAATCTTTTCGCG
>JANNQM010000137.1:0-58269 GCA_031400735.1 Gallionellaceae bacterium | reverse complement strand
CTTCGTTCACGTTGATTACATTGACTGTCAGCGGCTGATTAAAAATCTGCCCGGCGAAGTCAGTGACACGTACCGTGACCGAGTAGCTGGATTTAGCTTCGTAATTCAAAACTCCGGCAGTAATACGCAGCGTTTTAACAGTGCTGCCAGCAATACTAAATGCCGCCGCATCGGCACCGCCCACAATGCTATAAGTGAAATTGTCGCAACTATCCAGGTCAGTGGCCAGCAAATTCCCCACGTCCACACCGGCTGCAGTGTTAGTGTTTTCGTTGAGGCTGCTGTTGCTGAGAGTGATCGCGGTTGGTGCCCGGTTACGCGAAATCAATGCCCGATAAATATCCAGACGCGGCGCACTGCTGCCATCCGGGAAGGGGACCGTGACATTTGCGCTGGTACGCAATGTACCTTCAATCTGGCCGAAGGGCACACCGCAGGAGCGAAGGATAGCTGCGGCACCGGCGACCATTGGTGCGGAGAATGATGTACCCGTGGGGCTGGCATAGCCTCCTCCCATAGCAGTGGTGCGTATTGACATGCCGGGGGCAGCAATGTCTACCCAAGGGCCATAGTTGCTATTATTGCAACGTGCATCCAAGGTGGCTGCTGGAGTACAAAACGAATCAGCAGGTAATGCGGAAATGCTGTTGGCCACAGTAACATATAAGTCTTTGCGCGTTAGCGTGGCATGCTCCGGCCTAGCAGAATCGTTGCATCGCGGGGGGTAGAAAAAACTGTTTTGATTGCTATTGCCCGCAGAATTGATGGCTATCGCTACAGGCGTGATGCCGTTGAGAACTGCAGAATTCACCGCAGCGCAGAGATCGGTGACATCCACTAAGCCCCAAGGCCCGCCACTGAAGCTGGCATTGATGACTGTTGCAATACCATATGCCTCGGCATCCAGAAAACTTTGTATCATTTCAGCGATAGTATAAGTTACATCAGTTCCAACCCGTATGGACTTAATCTTGCTACTAGGCGCCACCCCCGCCACACCCAGAGCATTGTTGCTTTTGGCGGCAATCACACCAGCCACTCGAGTACCATGGCCATTAGTCGAATCAAAATCTGTATTAGGCGAACCGCAATCATTATCGGCCAATTGGCAATTGCCCACTGTTCCAAAATCCGCATGGGTACGATCTATGCCGGTATCAAGAACTGCGACGGTAATACCACTGCCGGTAGCATTGGTATCCCAACTGTCGTGAACGCGTATTCGCTGCAGTCCATGTTGGCTGGAAAACTCCGTGTCATTAGGGGTGGCTGCGGGGGTGCCCAATGCGTTGGGATAGGCGCTTGCCACCTCTGGTCTTGATTTTAATTTGTTGATCAGAGCGAGTAGTTGTGAGGCGCTAACGGGTGAAGGTAGCCTCAGTTGATAAAGATTACGCGGCGGCAGGCTGCCCACTACAGTGGCATTAATATCGGCGAGTAAAATCCGGATGGTGGCTTCGCTGGTAGTCGGGATAAAACGCACCATTACTTCATTAGCCACAGCCTGAGCGCCATCGGGCAATGTGATTGGATTGGTAGCATCCGACTCAGCTATCCGAACCGGAAAACTGCTGATGCATACCCGAGTGCTCGGTGAAACTACCTCAACTCCATTGCTGTCACTATAGGCTTCAAAAAGTAAACAGATTCCCGCCTGGTTGGAAGAAGTATCAACAGTTACATAGGCTCCCAGGATGCCGTCATTTGCGACTAGATCGCCACCCGTTCCTTGATCATTCATGGGAAAAATTGCACCACTACTGAGTTGGCGCAAATACATCGGCATCGTGGCAACATCTTTATCAGCCAGCGCCACGCTAAAACGCACCGGAACCGGGCCGGTGTTAACTGTCAATGCATAAGGCGATGCGCGAGGTGCCAAAGGAGCTTGAGTGACACCACCGGTGACCTGATAACTGGCATCAAACGGGACGTTGTTTCGGTATTTAATTTTCTTCGCTGGATCCTTGTCTCTTTCCTCGCCACGCAGAAAAACCAGCGTGGCAGTCGTTGATTCCCCGGCACCAAGCTCTCCTAACTGCAACGGGAACTCAATATAGGGCAGGCCATCTTCACCCACACCTGCGGCATTCCGTACCTGAATACGCTTTCCTTCAATGCCGCTTACGCTCAGGCGCAGCGGGGCAAGAATGGGCGCAGTGGAGTGGTTGGTGATCTGTATCTCGGTGGAATAGGTGAATAGTTTGGAATCAAACTGGAATTCGGAAGAAGTCAGCGTAACACGATGGTCAACACTGACCATCGTAGTTGCATGACCCAGTGCCGGGACCAGAAGCAGCAAGAAACTAAAAATGCAAAGCGATACGGTTTTCATTTTACCCCCCAACGATCTTGACTTATTTTAAGTGTATGGCTCAATTTTCCCTCTGCGGGAATGAATCGGCTGTCCCTTGTGAAATTGTGTGATGCTTTAAAACTTGTTCAGTCTGTTCGGAATAGTTTGCCAAGGTCTTCACTTGCAGCGGACATGGAGGGCAAGTCGACGAGCACAATCCAAATGGACTCAATCCAGCCAGTAGTTTGAATTCCGTTCGCCTTAAGCCTGTCGAAAGGTGAGCGGACTTCGACCAGCTCAGCCCGAACGGGATAAAAACGCGGGATCAAAAAACTGAGTTAGCCGTTAGGCTACCAGCAAGATTAGAATGTGTCCATCTTCCTTAAAATATCGGGCCACACCTCGCGCCAACAACATCGGTGCTCCTGATGCGGCAGTATATTGAATATTGCTCCCGGCTGGTGGGCAATCGCCTCACGGATCAAATTGGGCGGTACGTTATTGTCCCGCTCACCGGCAATGTGCAACTGTTTAATGTATGCAGGCAGAGGCGGGCGCGTGGCGGGATTAAGTGAACCGGATAGTGCCTGTTGCTTGTGTAATGCAGCCCAGCGGTCAGTGTCCAGATTGGCGGCTACCGTAACGATTGCTCTGGTCTGAGGTAATTGCTCTGCCAGCAGCATCGCCAAGGTGCCGCCACCGCTATATCCAAACAAAATCAGCGGCTGATCAGTCTGGGTTATGCGTTGAAGCGCGCGGGCCATGCTGTTTACCACCGCCGGTGAATAGCGCTGATCGGTCCACAACAAAGGCGTACAGCCCACGGATTTATTTAACCCGTGATAACACGGCCGCCCCAGATACAGGCTAGGGGCTTTATCCAGATGCATCAATTCGAACATCAGCGCATTGCGAGGAGTGGGGTCAGACGCAGCCAGCCGTTTCCGCAGCCATGGCGAGCCATCCCCTTCCAGATACACATGCAGTGCCGTGTCTGTTGTCGCTTGACCCCCTCCCCCTTGCAGGGTGGGGGTTGGGGAGGGGGTAGAAATGGTACCTTTCCATTGCTGCTCTACCTCTACCCTAACCTTCCCCCTACAAGGGGGAAGGTTAGGTGCTAATTGACAATCTGGCTTGAGGTACACAACATGATCAAAACCCTCACCCGATACGATCAACTTGCGATAGCCAAATGTGATTGCCTGTTCATCGATGCGTTGGGCAGGGCTAGCGCACCCTGATAATTGCACAATCAGGCTGAGCAAGAGAAGAAATTTTGAGAACTGGGCTGTGTTCATGATGAGCTTGGAACGCTCAGTCAATCCCCTCCTCGGTGAGGAGGGGTGGCACGACAGTGCCGGGGTGGTTAATTTTCGGTAAACGTCTTAAAACTCTGCCAGTAAACCAATGCTAACTGCCCAACTGTTCAGCAATTTATCCTTGCTGCGTTTTTCATAATTGACGAAGGCTTGGGTGCCGTCGTTAAGGGCTGCCGCTATACCCAACCCAATGAGGGCATAATTGCGATCGGGATCGTCTGTGGCTACCAGGAAAGGCGTAGTAGGCGCAATGACTAGTTGGTTGCCAATCTGCTGGGAATCACTTTTATATTCATGCACTGCAGACAAGCGAATTGATGGCAGCAAGGTTCCCCAGTCATAACCAAAAGCCATACTTCCTTGACCACCAAAACTACTCGTAGTGGAAACTATACTGCGCTCACTGTAACGCAGCTCCAGTCCTGTAGTGCCACTTTCGTCATGTCCATCAATAGTGGTTTTGATGTAATCAAGATTAATAAAGGGACCTAAATTGATCCTGCCAAAATCGGCCTTGTAACCGGCCGAAAGGCCAGCCATGATTTGGTTTCCTGAGGTCTCACCACTGGCTGTTCCAGGGGGAAGCAAACCAAAAATAACCCGGCGTTGGTTGTTTATATCCGACTTCCCTGCGCCAAGGTACCCATCAATATACCCACTTTCCGTAGGTACCCAAGTTCCGTACAGGTTAAGACTATTACTGTTGGTTTTCAAAAAACCCGCTTCATTAATGAAATTGGCTTCATCTTTAGTGTGACCGGCAGCAGCACCCAGTACAAGGCTATCTGAAAAGCGATAATCCAGGCCGACAACCAGGCCTTTCAGCTCTGATTGAAAACCATTTTCCATCTCGGTTTCCGGACGCTTGCTTTTACCATACTGTGGTGACAAAAGTAGACCCCAGCCTCCACCATCCGCACTGGCTCCTTTTTCGGCTTCCTGCTTCCTTTCTTCCAAGCGGTCCTTAATGCTTTGGGGTTGACGTAAGGCCCCACCACCACGAGCAGCGGCAGTGCCAAGATTGCTAGAGCTAGTCATGCTACCTGGGCTGCCGTCTTGCCCACCCGTAAACACTGTGGTACATAATTGGTTAATCTTGGGTACATCCCAGCCAGGGAGTGCAGTAGAGGCACCGCAGATGTCGTTAACATAAAATTCGAACTGATCATCTACAGTCACAGCTGTAGCCTGTAGGGGAACCCCACAAAGCAGTAAAAGCAGTATCAGTAACGAAGATATGAAACGAAAATATGAAAACTCACGACTGCCCACCCTAGATTGCTGAATGCTTGCTTTCATGTTTTTCCCCATTGCGTAGATTGTGATTTCTTGACCGCCCTATTGTAGCAAGAGGTGGTTATTATAGGGAGGTACCCGTATAAAACATGGGATGGACAGAGCTTGGACTATTTCATATTGCTGAATTCCAGCGACAGTCCGGTTGGGAATTTGGTGTAATTGAGGTATAGACTGCATGTAATCAACCCCATAGCATAAAAATTCGGGCGGATTTCAATGCTCCATCATCCCAGGCCTGTTCAATATCCTCCCCACCACCACAGATTGTCCATGCTGGTTAAGCTTCCTGAGGTCGCTGATGATTTCATCCACAGCAGTGTCGTAAGGATAAAAAACCAGTGGCCGGGATTTTTTGTCCAGCAGGTAGATATAACTGCTGTGGTCTATGCTGTAGTCACCAGCGCGCGTGGCGGGATTTTTGCGGTATTTGACGCGGTAGCGTTGTGCGATGTCGGTAATGGTTTTTGGGTCACCGCTTAACGCGATGGTATCTTTATTAAAGGCGGCAACATACTGGCCCAGTTTTTCCGGGGTGTCTCGCTCGGGGTCAAGCGTAATCATTACTACTTGTAGCGGCAATTCATTTTGCAGCGCTTCTTTTATTTGTAATACCTGATGCAGTGTCGTTGGGCACACATCGGGGCAGCTGGTGTAACCGAACAGCAGCAGCGTATATCTGCCACCCAGTTGTTCAGAAGAAAAGCGCTGACCGTTTTGATCGGTCAGTGTGAATGCGCCATAGATGCGGGCGGGAGGCAGGTAACCGTTCAGCGTGACGGCTATGGCCAGTTGTGCCCAGCCTGACGCAAGCGCCAGTAGAATTCCGGTCAACCAGAGTGTTGCTTTTTTTGTTGGCATAGTGGATATATCCAGGTTATTTTTCAGATAATAATTCTTTGGCGCGGAGTAGTGCGCTATCGAGAGTTGCCGTCACATTTTCCTGCTTAAGCTCATCAAAAAATCCGGCCTGCTCCATCAAAGAATACGGTTGCGTGCGGGCGCCGCACAAAATAAGGTGTTTGCCATTTTTTTTAAGCTTGTGGTGCAGCCGGGTCAGCGCATGCAACGCGCTGCTATCCATACTGATGACTTTGTGCATCTTCAATATCAGGACTTCCGGCCCGGCTTGTTGCTGTTGCAGTATGGTTTCCAGTTTATCAGCCGCGCCAAAAAACAGCGTACCAAATATCCGGTACACCATTACTCCTTTTGGAATTGCCTGATGCGCGACATCTTCTTTGCCATCCAGCGTAAATTCTTGTGCCACGCTGACATCGGTTAACTCGGTAATGCGGCGTATGAAAAACAGTACTGCCAGTACCATGCCAACCTCTACTGCCACAGTCAGGTCAAATATCACAGTCAACGCAAAAGTAATCAACAGCACCGCACTGTCACTGGCCGGATATTTTCGCAAGGTCTGGAATGCTTCCCACTCGCCCATATTAAAGGCCACGACCATCAGGATGGCGGCTAGTGTGGCTAGCGGGATATGTTTGGCCAGCGGTGCGGCGATCAACACAATCACCAGTAACGTCAGCGCATGCACAATGCCGGATATAGGGCTGTTGGCACCAGCCCGCACATTGGTGGCGGTGCGCGCAATCGCTCCGGTGGCCGGGATGCCACCAAAAAACGGGCAGACAATATTGGCGATACCCTGGGCGATCAGCTCCTGATTGGGATTATGTTTGTCATCTATCATGCCGTCTGCCACGGTGGCGGAAAGCAGCGATTCAATCGCGCCGAGCAGCGCAATGGTCAGCGCAGGCGAAAACAAGTGACGCAGGTTGGCGAAGGTAAATTCCGGCATTTCGAAATGCGGCAAGCTCTGTGGAATGCCGCCGAATTTTGTGCCTATCGTTTCCACCGGCAGGTTAAATAGTGCTACAGCAGCAGTGCCCAGCACCAGCGCCACAATAGGCGAAGGCATACGGTGCGCCCAGCTCTTGGGATAAAACAAAATCAACAGCGTAGTCAGTGTGGCGAGCGTGATGGTCAGCGGGTCAAGGCTGGGCAAGGCGTGATAAAGGGCTATTAACTTATGCGAAAAATCGGCGGGCAGGTTTTCTATTTTCAGGCCGAGAAAATCTTTCACCTCGCTAAGCGCAATCAATACCGCAATGCCATTGGTAAATCCGATTACCAGCGGGCGCGGGATAAACCGGATCATACTGCCCAGCTTGAACAACCCCATCAACAGCAGCATAAAGCCCGCCATAATCGTACAGATCAGCAGGTTGGCCAGCCCGTACTGCATCACGATGCCGTACACAATCACAATGAAGGCGCCGGTCGGCCCGCCGATTTGCACGCGCGAACCTCCCAGCGCAGAAATGATAAAACCGGCGATGATGGCGGTGAAAATGCCGGCCTCGGGTTTGACGCCAGAGGCAGTGGCAAAGGCGATGGCCAGCGGCAACGCGACAATGCCAACAATAAACCCTGCGGTCAGGTCAGCGGCAAAAAAATGGCGGTTGTAGCCCGGTAAAGTGTCGAACAGCTTGGGTCGAAAAAATAGGGAGAGCTTTGCCAATGAGAGAGGGTTCATGTCGGCTGTGTCAGCACCTCCAAAAGAGAATGAAATTGCAGGAACGGCCTTGTACGCGCCCCATGTTTTCGCGGGCAGGGCCCGCTCCTACAATTAGCAGGATGGTTATTTAACCCGCATGCCCGGTTGCGCGCCATCATCCGGGCCAAGAATAAACAATCCCGGCGATTCTCCTGATGCTGCCAGCACCATGCCTTCGGATAAGCCAAATTTCATTTTGCGCGGCGTCAGGTTAGCGACCATGACGGTTAACCGTCCCTTCAATTTTTCCGGGTCGTAAGCTGACTTGATACCGGCAAACACCGTGCGCGTTTTTTCTTCGCCAATATCCAGCGTCAGCTTCAATAATTTTTCCGCGCCCTCGACGTGTTCGGCGTTAACGATCTTCGCGATGCGCAGATCAATCTTGGTGAAGTCATCGATACTAATAAAGGACTCAAAATCTTTTTCTGCCATTTCAACTTCCCTGTTGGCGGCGTGTTGCTGATGTGCGGCATGGCGTTGTTCAGAATGTACTCCCTCTCCCCTGGTGGGAGAGGGCTGGGGAGAGGGGGTGGGGGAGAGGGATACCTTGTTGGCTTCTACCATGGCGTCTATTTGTTTTGGGTCAATGCGGGTCATAAGGTGTTGGTACGGCTCAATACGCTTAATTAAGTTTGGTTGAATTGCCCATTGCAAAGGAAAAGGCAGCTGTAGAAATTTCGCTGTAGCCCTACTAAGTTCAGGGAGAATAGGCTGTATTTGAGAGACTAGAAGCGCAAAAGCATCAATTGCTGCTGAACAAACATCATGTAATAACTGACGCTGATTTTCATCTTTGGCAAGATTCCAGGGTTTATATGAATCATATTTTTGATTCACTAAATCTGCGCGATGCATGATTTCCCGGATTACCTTACTGTACTCGCGATTTTCATAGGCAAGTTGAATATCCTCGCTGCAATCTCTGACTATGTTTGGGAGTTCAGTACGGGGACTTGAACCTAATATATCATTGGCTAATGCGCCGTCTTTTTTTGGCCATGCAGATAAATTGCCATCAAAGTGTTTGGTTAGAATCCCAGCCGTGCGTGAGGCAATATTCACAAGCTTGCCGATAAGATCACTATTTACCTTCGCCACAAAATCTTCCAGATTCAGATCTATGTCTTCCATCGTGCCATTAAGCTTGGCGGCATAGTAGTAGCGCAAATATTCCGGATTAAGCCCTTGCTTGAGATAGCTGGCGGCGGTGATAAACGTACCGCGCGACTTGCTCATTTTTTCGCCGTTCACAGTGAGGAAGCCGTGCGCGAAAATTTGTGTCGGGGTGCGGTAGCCCGCGTGTTGCAACATGGCAGGCCAGAACAGCGCGTGGAAGTAGAGGATGTCTTTGCCGATGAAGTGATAGAGCTCGGTTTTTGAGCCTTGTTTCCAGTAGGCGTCGAAATTCAAGGGCGCTCCCTCTCCCCCAGCCCCTCTCCCGCTTGCGGGCGAGGGGATCGAACATAGTTTCTTGAAACTGCCCATGTAACCAACCGGCGCATCCAGCCACACATAAAAATATTTGCCGGGCGCATCGGGAATCTCAAAACCAAAATACGGCGCGTCGCGTGAGATGTCCCAGTCGGATAATTTGTTTTCGCTGGCGCTGCCCAGCCATTCCTGCATTTTGTTGGCGGCTTCCGGTTGTAGTGTGCCGCTGGTAGTCCAATGGCGCAGGAATTCCTGGCAACGTTTATCAGACAGCTTGAAAAAATAGTGGTCAGAATTGCGTCGTTCCGGCTGTGCACCCGACACGGCGGAATAGGGATTGATCAGTTCAGTGGGGGCATAGGTGCTGCCGCACACTTCGCAGTTGTCGCCGTATTGGTCCTTGGCGTGGCACTTGGGGCATTCGCCTTTGATGAAACGGTCCGGCAGAAACATTTGCTTCACCGGATCGTAAAACTGCTCGACCGAGCGGACTTGAATCAAGTCAGCGGCTTTCAGTTTGCGGTAAATTTCTTCGGCGTACTCTTTGGTCTCAACGCTATTGGTGCTGCCATAGTGGTCGAACGCTACATGGAAGCCGTCGAAATCCGCTTTGTGTTCGTGCCACACGCGGTCTATCAGTTGCTCCGGCGTGATGCCTTCGGCCTCGGCGCGCAGCATGATGGGCGTGCCATGTGTGTCGTCGGCGCAGACGTAATGGCAGGTGTTGCCCTGCATTTTCTGAAAGCGCACCCAGATGTCCGTCTGAATGTATTCAACCAGATGGCCCAGATGAATGCTGCCGTTGGCATAGGGCAGGGCAGATGTGACCAGAATCTTGCGCGACATGAATGGGAAACCCTTTGAAAAGTGCGGCAATTGTACTATAGGCGGGGGCGGTAATCTTGGGTAGAATGCCTGCCCGCTTAACCTTACATTGAACAGCCATGAGTTTTACTGAAGCAGAGGTACAGGCTGCGCTGAAGCAGTTGATTGACCCGAACACGAAAAAAGATTTCGTCGCGGGCAAGGCGGTCAAGAACATCAGGATTGCTGGCAGCGATGTGACGCTCGACATTCAGCTCGGCTATCCGGCTAAAAGCGTATGGGACGAGATTCGCACTATGGTGGAAAATCATTTGCGCGCAACGCTGCCCGGCGCCGGAAAAATTACCGCGACGGTGACCAGCAAGGTCGTGCCGCACGCGGTACAGCGTGGCGTGAAGCTGGTCGATGGGGTAAAGAATATTATCGCGGTGGCCAGCGGCAAGGGCGGTGTGGGAAAATCCACCACGGCGGTGAATCTGGCGCTGGCGCTGGCGGCGGAAGGCGCCAAAGTTGGCATGCTGGATGCCGATATCTACGGCCCATCACAACCGACCATGCTTGGCATCAAAGGCCAGCCGGTATCGCGCGATGGCAAATCGGTCGAACCTATGCAAGGTCATGGCCTGCAGGCGATGTCTATCGGTTTCATGATTCAGGGCGACGATGCGCCTATGGTGTGGCGCGGGCCGATGGTGACCCAGGCGCTCGATCAATTACTGCATCAGACGCGCTGGGATGGGCTGGATTATCTGGTCGTGGATTTGCCGCCCGGCACCGGCGATATACAGCTGACACTGGCGCAAAAGGTGCCGGTGACCGGCGCGATTATTGTCACGACGCCGCAGGACATTGCGTTGCTGGATGCACGCAAGGGACTCAAGATGTTTGAAAAGGTGGATATCAAAATACTCGGCATCGTGGAAAACATGAGCACGCACATCTGTTCTAAATGCGGGCATGAAGAACATATCTTTGGCAGCGGCGGCGGGGAAAAAATGTGCGGTGATTACAACGTTGAATTTCTGGGCAGCTTGCCGCTGGATATTCGCATCCGCGAACAGGCCGATTCCGGTAACCCCAGCGTAGTGGCTGACCCCGAGGGTGCGGTAGCGCGGCAATACAAGCAGATCGCACGGCGCGTGGCGGTTAAGATTGCCGACATGGCGCAAGAGCATAGCGCGGTGTTTCCTAAAATTGTGGTGCAAAATACATGAGTATAAAAGCCGATAAATGGATACGCCGCATGGCCGAACAGCACGGCATGATAGAGCCGTTCGAGCCGGGACAGGTGAAGCAGGTGGATGGCAAGCGCATCGTGTCTTATGGCACGTCCAGCTATGGTTACGATATTCGCTGCTCGAAAGAATTCAAGCTGTTCACCAATATCAACAGCACGATTGTAGATCCTAAAAATTTCGACCCGAATTCTTTTGTCGAAGTGAATAATGATTTCTGCATCATCCCGCCCAACTCTTTTGCGCTGGCGCGCACGGTCGAATACTTCCGTATCCCGCGCAACGTGCTGACCATCTGCCTGGGTAAGAGCACTTATGCACGTTGTGGGATTATCGTTAATGTGACGCCGTTTGAACCCGAGTGGGAAGGTTATGTGACGCTGGAATTTTCCAACACCACGCCGCTGCCGGCAAAAATTTATGCCAATGAGGGTGTGGCGCAAGTGATTTTCTTTGAAAGCGATGAAGTGTGCGAAACATCGTATAAAGACCGGGGCGGCAAATATCAGGGGCAGGTTGGCGTTACGCTGCCCAAGATGTAATTCCCATTCCTGCCGAATTTCTCCACTAAGGAGTACTGAATGAAATTTAACTTCCCCATCATCATCATCGACGAAGACTTCCGCTCGGAAAATGCCAGCGGCTTGGGTGTGCGTGCGCTGGCTGCAGCAATAGAGAGCGAAGATATGGAAGTGTTGGGCATTACCAGCTATGGTGACTTGACTTCATTCGCACAGCAGCAAAGCCGCGCTTCAGCTTTTCTACTGTCGATAGATGATGAGGAATTCGGCGGCGGCAGCAAGGAAGAAACAGAAATTGCGTTGAAAAGCATACGCGCTTTCGTTGAAGAAATACGTTTCAAAAATGCCGACATTCCGATTTTCCTGTACGGGGAAACGCGCACCTCGCGCCACATTCCCAACGACATCCTGCGTGAATTGCATGGTTTTATCCACATGCATGAAGACACGCCGGAGTTTGTTGCGCGCCATATCATCCGTGAAGCCCGGCTGTACCTGGATTCCTTGGCCCCGCCGTTTTTCCGCGCGCTGGTGCACTATGCCCAGGATGGTTCTTATTCATGGCATTGCCCGGGCCATTCCGGCGGCGTCGCTTTCTTGAAATCTCCAGTGGGGCGGATGTTTCACCAATTTTTTGGCGAGAACATGCTGCGCGCCGACGTGTGCAACTCGGTCGACGAACTGGGTCAACTGCTGGACCATACAGGCCCGGTGGCCGCGTCCGAACGCAATGCGGCGCGCATTTTCAATTGCGACCATTTGTATTTCGTCACCAATGGCACCTCCACATCCAACAAGATTGTGTGGCATTCCACCGTGGCGCCCGATGACATCGTCGTGGTGGACCGCAATTGCCATAAGTCGGTGCTGCATTCCATCATCATGACCGGCGCGATCCCGGTATTCCTGATGCCGACGCGCAACCATTACGGCATCATAGGCCCGATTCCGCTGGAGGAATTCAGGCCGGAAAACATCCGCAAAAAAATAATGGCCAACCCGTTCGCGCGCAATAAAAAAGCCAAGCCGCGCGTGTTGACGATTACCCAGAGCACCTACGATGGCATTTTGTATAACGTCGAAACGATCAAGGAAATGCTGGACGGCGAAATCGATACGCTGCACTTTGATGAGGCGTGGTTGCCGCATGCGACTTTCCATAATTTCTATAAAGATATGCATGCCATCGGCGAGGGCCGTGCACCGTGCAAAAAATCCATGGTGTTTTCCACGCAATCCACGCACAAGCTGCTGGCCGGGTTAAGTCAGGCTTCGCAGATTCTGGTGCAGGATAGCGCGACGCGCAAACTGGATCGCGATTGTTTCAACGAAGCGTATTTGATGCACACCTCAACCAGCCCGCAATACGCCATCATTGCTTCATGCGACGTGGCCGCTGCGATGATGGAGCCGCCGGGCGGCACCGCGCTGGTCGAAGAATCGATTACCGAAGCGCTGGATTTTCGCCGCGCGATGCGCAAAGTGGATGATGAGTGGGGCACCGACTGGTGGTTTAAAGTCTGGGGGCCGGATTTTCTGGCCGAAGAAGGCATGGCGTCGCGCGAAGACTGGATGTTGGGCGCGACTGACCGTTGGCATGGCTTCGGCAATCTGGCGCCTGGCTTTAACATGCTGGATCCAATCAAGGCCACGATCATTACACCGGGACTGGATGTGGATGGCGATTTTGCCGACTCCGGTATTCCTGCTGCCATCGTCACCAAATATCTGGCAGAAAACGGCGTGGTCGTGGAAAAAACCAGCCTGTATTCGTTCTTCATCATGTTCACGATAGGCATCACCAAAGGCCGCTGGAACACCATGGTGACCGAGTTGCAACAATTCAAGGATGATTATGACAAGAACCAGCCGTTGTGGCGCGTGCTGCCGGAGTTTGTGTCGGCCTATGCGCAATACGAAAAAGTCGGCCTGCGCGATTTGTGCGACCAGATACACGGCATCTACAAAGCCAACGACGTAGCGCGGTTGATTACCGAAATGTATCTGTCCAATATGGAACCGGCCATGAAACCGTCCGAAGCTTTCGCCAAAATGGCGCATGGCGAAATTGACCGGGTGGCGATTGATGAGCTCGAAGGGCGCATCACCAGTGTGCTGCTGACGCCCTATCCGCCGGGTATTCCGCTGCTGATCCCGGGCGAGCGTTTCAACAAGACGATAGTCGATTACCTGAAATTTGCGCGCGATTTCAACCAGAAATTTCCCGGTTTCGAAAGCGATATCCACGGCCTGGTGAGCGATCCGGCGGATGGTGAGTCACGTTACTATGTGGATTGCGTGCGCTAACTGCACGATTATTTTTGAACGTGCGTACAGCGCACGCTACGATTAGAGTAGACCCATCATCACTAAAGCAATAAACGCGGCGAAAAGAACGAAGTGGCTGATGCCTTCAATGGCATTGGTCTCGCCGTCGTGCAGGTTGTTCATCACCGCCAGGAAGGTTAACAACAACATTCCGGCCTGAATCGGCGTCAGCGCCATTTCAATACGCTCGCCACTGATCAGCGCCAGCGCTTCGATCACCGGCAGCGTCAGTAGCACGGTCGCGAGCGATGCACCTAGCGCGATATTGACTGTGGTTTGCATGCGGTCTTGCTGTGCGGCTTTGAGCGCAGTAAGAATTTCCGGACTGGCTGAGATTAACGCCACCAACACTGCCGGTATGGATTTGGGCAGGCTGCTACCGACCAGCCCGGCATCCAGCAATACTGATAATACCTCCGACAGCAGGCCGACCAAGATAATCGCGCCAATCATCACCGCAACATGCAATTGGTTCGGGCTGTGCACCTGGTCATGTGATTCTTCCACGATATCGGCAGAGTATTCAAAAAACCTGCGGTGCTCCACCGTCTGCAATCGCAAAAATCCGGCATACATCACCACCATCGTGCAAATGGAAAACAGCGAGTAAATTTGCCATTGCTGTTGCGGCACAAAATCAGGGATGAACATGCCGATACCGATTGCCACCAACAGCATCGAAATGAACGAATTGGCCGACGCCAGATTGTATTTGGTCGTGCCATGCTTGAGGCCGCCGATGATCGCGGCCACGCCAAGGATGCCGTTGATGTCGAACATCACCGCAGCAAATACCGTGTCGCGTGCCAGTGTCGGATTCGGTTCGCCTTGCAGCAGCACGATCAAGATCACCACCTCGACCGATACGGCAGCCAGCGTCAATATCATCGTGCCATAGGGTTCGCCGAAACGAATCGCCAGCACCTCAGCATGATGGGCAATGCGGAAGGCCACAGCGATGATCGCGGCGAGGATGGCCAGCAACAGCCCCCACAACATGACGCCACCCTGTTCCACCGCACCATGTTCCAGCGCCAGGCCCATGCCCAGCACGAAAAGCGCAATCGCAATCGGGAATTCCAGCTTCAGGTATTTCATTTCGTGATTCGGTTATAAGTCACGAAATGGTACGGATAGATGTTTTTTTCGTCGGGCGCATGGCTTTCGCGCGCAGTTTCCTGCCACACAGCCGGGTCAAGATCGGCAAAATAGGCATCACCTGAGATAAAAGCGTTGATCTCGGTCATATAAATGCGGTTAGCCAGATTAATGGCTTGGCGATATAACTCAGCGCCGCCAATCACAAAAATTTCTTCATCATCGCCACATGCCGCAATCGCAGACTCCAGAGAGTTCGCCACTACGACCCCCTGAGTTGTGTTGTCGGCACTGCGTGTAATGACCACCGACGTACGCCCCGGCAACGGCTTGCCGATTGATTCGTAAGTCTTGCGTCCCATTACGATGTGATGACCCATGGTCAGCGTTTTGAAGTGTTTCAGGTCAGCCGGTAAGTGCCATGGCAGTGTGTTGTTAATACCAATGACGCGGTTGGTGGACATTGCAACAACTAGCGATATGTACGGTTTCATACTGCGACAGGCGCCTTGATGGGTGGATGAGGGTCGTAACCTTCGAGCGTGAAGTCTTCGAACTTGAAATCAAAAATATTTTTTACTGATGGATTAATGCGCATTGTGGGCAGTGCGCGCGGTTCGCGTGACAGTTGCAGTTGCGCCTGTTCCATGTGGTTAAGGTAGAGGTGCGCATCACCAAAGGTATGCACAAAATCTCCGGCCTGCAGGTTGCATACTTGCGCCATCATCATCGTCAACAGCGCATAGGAAGCGATATTGAACGGCACACCCAGAAAAATATCTGCGCTGCGCTGGTACAGCTGGCAGGACAGCTTGCCATCAGCTACATAAAACTGAAAAAAAGCATGGCAGGGAGCCAGCGCCATCTGGTCCAGCTCGCCTACATTCCAGGCCGAGACGATCAGGCGGCGCGAGTCGGGGTTGCGTTTTATTTGTGCAATGACTTCGGATAGCTGGTCTATCGTGCGCCCATCCGGCGTCGCCCATGACCGCCACTGTTTGCCATACACCGGCCCCAGGTCGCCTTTTTCGTCCGCCCATTCATCCCATATTTTGACGCCGTTTTCGTTCAGATAGCGGATGTTGGTGTCGCCCTGCAGGAACCACAGCAGTTCGTGGATGATGGATTTCAAATGGCATTTCTTGGTGGTGACCAGCGGAAAACCGTGCTGCAGGGTAAAGCGCATCTGGTAGCCAAATACGCTGACCGTGCCGGTGCCGGTGCGGTCATTCTTTTTTGTGCCGTGTTCCAGCACATGCTTCATTAAATACAAATATTGGCGCATAAAATTTCGGGTAGCTGCGAATGCTCTGCCCGTATAATGTTCAACAAACTATCTATCGAGGAACAAATGCTAGCACAACTTACCTTGTCCCAGACGTTACCTAAACCCAGCCAGCATCTGCTGGTGCTGCTGCCTAAAAGCAAAAACCTGCCCAAGGATGTGCCGCAGCGCGATTTGCTGAATGCGGTATTGAAGCGGCGCGGGATAAAAACTGAGGAATTGGGAAAAGCACCGGTTGCCGCGAATGCCGCAGATGGCGGCCTTACTGCCTGGGCGATGCTGGATTTCACGCAACCCGGTTTTTCATTGCAAACCCAGATACGCAAAGCCATGCAACTGCTGCTGGCAGAAAACCCCCAGGCCATTACTATCGTTGTGTCAGGTGATGCCGCCCAGCGCAAGCGCGCGGCCGAGCTGGCGGTGTATAGCGCTTGGGTGAATGGCGCGCCCCTGCCAGTGCACAAGAAAAAAGACGAACGCAAGCCGTTGCAAAAAATCGCGCTGTATGGGGTTGCCGACAGCAAAAATTTTGCCGCACTTAAAGCGCAGGCCGAGGGTAATTTCCTGTGCCGCGAATTGACGGTGCTGCCACCGAATGAGCTGACACCTGCGCTGTACCGCGCGCGCATAAAAAAACTGGCACAAGCCAATAAATGGAAGCTGCAAGAGTTTGACCTGAAAAAATTGCGCAAGATGGGTGCTGGCGCATTTGTCGCGGTGGCCCAGGGCAGTCATGACGATGACGCGGCCATCGTGCATTTGCGTTACACCCATGCCAAGGCCAAACAAACCGTGGCGCTGGTCGGCAAGGGCATCTGTTTTGATACCGGCGGCCACAACCTGAAACCCGCGCGCCACATGCACGGCATGCACGAAGACATGAATGGCTCGGCAGTGGCGCTGGGCATACTGCTGGCTGCTACACAGCAAAAAGTGGCGGTGAATATAGATTGCTGGCTGGCCATCGCGCAGAACCACATCAGCCCGAAAGCATACAAACAGAACGACATTGTCACAGCGCTGAATGGGACTACGATAGAAATCATGCACACCGATGCCGAAGGCCGCATGGTGCTGGCCGATACACTGACGCTGGCCGCGCGTGCCAAACCCGATTTGATAATTGATTTTGCGACGCTGACCGGCAGCATGGCGGTCGCGCTGGGTGCGCGCTATTCTGGAATTTTAGGCAATCGTGATGCGCTGTTGCAACAAGCTGTGCAAGCGGGACGCCAAAGTGGCGAACGCCTGTGCGCTTTTCCAATGGATGAAGATTACGAAGCCGCGCTGGATTCCAAAGTGGCCGACATCAAGCAATGCACGCTGGATGGCGAAGCCGACCATATCCTGGCCGGGCGTTTTTTGAAGCGTTTTGTCGATGATGTGCCATGGCTGCATGTGGATTTATCGGCCAGCCGTTGCGAAGGTGGGCTGGGCAGCGTGGCCAGCGACGTGACTGGATTTGGGGTGGCTTGGGGGTTACAAATGTTGGCTGCAAAGTAAGTTGTTCCCTAGTCAACCCCCCGCTCATCAGGGAAAAGCGACCATCTGTCCTATGTAAGTTGCCAATTTTTTAGAACAAGTTAACATGTAACCACTTGGCAAACTTGCTGAAAAGCAAGGGCGCAAAGTCACCGGCCTAAGGGAAACCCGAAAGGGAAACTATGGTAGCGGGACTGCCGGACAGATGCTCATCTGTTTGCATGACCCACTACTCCCCACTGGATGTTTTAGAGTTGTTCCACAAGGAGTGATAACATGAAAAAAATTGCGCTTCTGTCCCTGATCCCGGCGATATTTGCAGGCTATAGCCAAGCTGGAGACGCTCCAACAAAATTAAATGCCCCAACCGAATTGGCACGTATTTTTGATAACAACAAAACCTCCTTCCTGACTCATCCACAGAACGTGCTGTGCAGCCAGTGCCACCAGAGTGCCGAACCGGGTAACCCATCAGTGGGCACCCTCTCACCGCAGGGATAGATTATCGGTTGTAAATAACCATTACATACCTCGCCCTGCGCTACGTTAAACCTCGTCCGTCTTCCCCATAGCCATTTGATGCATGCCACTAGTTGAGGCATGATGTCAGCAAAATTTTTGACACCAACATCAAGAGAGCACATATGGGCGCACAGTGGAAAGCCAGGCACAAGGAAATTGCCGCGAATGAAAAAGGCCGGATTTTCGGCAAATTGTCCAAGGAAATCATGGTCGCCGCGCGTGCCGGTGCTGATCCGGACATGAATCCGCGTTTGCGCCTGGTGGTGGAGCAAGCCAAAAAAGCCTCCATGCCGCGCGAAACGCTGGAACGCGCGATCAAAAAAGGTGCCGGCCTGCTGGATGAAGGGGTGAGCCTGGAACGCCTGACCTACGAGGGTTTTGCGCCGCACCGGGTGCCGGTGATTGTGGAATGCCTGACCGACAACATCAACCGCACGTTGTCCAACATACGCGTGCTGTTTCGCAAAGGGCAGCTGGGTGCATCGGGTTCGGTTACCTGGGATTTTGACTATCAGGGCATGATAGAAGCGACCGCCAATTCCAAAAATGCCGATGCCGAGTTGGCGGCGATAGAGGCAGGCGCACAGGATTTGGAGCCTGCCGAAAATGGCGCCACACTTTTTCTGACTGACCCCACCGACCTGGATGCAGTATGCCGCGCATTACCCGCCTTTGGTTTTACTGTGCAGTCCGCCCAATTAGGCTACCGGCCAAAAAATCCGGTAACGCTGGGTGACGCCGAGCGTGAAGAAGTGGAAGCATTCCTGGAAGCGATAGATGCGGATGATGATGTGCAGAATGTTTATGTGGGGCTGGCGGGTTAGACGAGAGAGTGTCTTGTACTGTGGATAAGGAGATGATAATGACAACCGATGCCATACTGACCAGCAAGGGCCAAGTCACTATACCCAAACAAATTCGGGATGCGCTTGGCATGAAACCCGGCGACCGACTCACATTCACATTGATGCCGGATACAACAGTCGTCATGCGTCTTAAAAAATAGAAGTATTGCCGATTTCAGTCGAAATACAATTCAGTCTAGGTACTAATAAAAGGGGGCGAATTGCTTCGCCCCCTTGTCTTACTTAGCTCTAACTAAAAACATAAAGCAGTTAACATTTTTAGGATAGACCAACTTACCAGTTCGCCAGTGCTTAAAACACTTGCAGAGTACCCAGCGAAATCCTGCTGGTGCGGGTTTATTCGCTTTTAACATATGAACTTCTCCATATAGTGGAGCCACTTGACACCAGAGACCACGTGGGCGGAGAATGCACCCTTGCGAGCCGGGTCTTTCCTGGCCTCCATTGGACGGTTCCGTTATCCTCTGGAGATTGAAGGCTTGTGCAGTTACAGCTGCACAAGCCTTTTATTTATTCCTCAAGATCGTCGGTTATTAGCAAATCTATCTGAGCGTTCAAACGTTTCTTGTCCGAATTATAAAAAGGACTAGGTATTTCAATCCACGCACGACGCCCGCCTGATAGTCTGACGGGAATTCGGTCGATTTCTTCAGAAAGCTCCGCTGCTGCAATTGGTTGTGTTCTGTTTGATGGAGGAGGGGGCGCATTACCAGCAAAATTGTCACTGCCATTTTCTAGGGTAACTTCGCTATTTGAATTCAAGGAGGACGAATCATTTTGTGTAGTTTGCTCAAAATAATGTGCATAACCAACAGATCGGATAAATGCCTGCAAGCAATTATTGGCGCCTTCTGGACTAAATCCCATTTGAATTAATTCGAATTTTAATGTGGCATCGGAAGGAAGCCCTGCTTGGTATTTCTCAAGCAGCTCTAAAAAGACTAGTGGGTTCTTTAACCATTTGATAACCAAGCTCATCTTTAATTGTTCACTTGGCGCGAACTTATAAGACTCAATATCTTTGGAAACCGCAAGCATTCCAACCCCAACCTTATCAAGGAGTCCATAGTATTTTAGGGAAGCTAAAATGGTTAATGCAGCACCATTCTTGGAATCCTTGTAACCCATGTTTTGTGCGATAACATCAATAGGAGCTGGATTTCTGCGTTCTTTGTCGTATACCTTGAGCGTTCTTTCTATTGCGTCATCTAACGCAATGGTAGGTGCTCTCGGGCTTTTCTTTTTTGCGGGTTGGCTCATAAAACTTCCTTATTCCAAAATATGCGCGCATTATAAACTTAATTTCAGGATTTAATCAAGTATAAAATGACGAACAAAAGTATCTGGCTTAACTATGATATGTAAGTCAATGAAAAAATAATTAATTATGATTCATGAGGTGTACATTTTTGCGGACACTCTGAGGTATATATTCTTATTTACAACTGATTATCGTCTTGGTTTTTCTTTTCAAGAGAGAAAAGGTACCGATATACTGAGTGGGATTAGATGATGGCCTTCCAAGATGTCAACAAAAGCAAAATGTAATCGGAGCTACGGTGCCAGTTGAGTTTGATTCATTTGTTCGTTCTTCGCCAACCTGACTGCAACAGTAGGAGAATTCAAATGTCGAACGGCTGGCTCAAGGACTTGAACGATCGCTATCCCACACCGGAGGAACCATGAACAACTGGAGTCTCGAATATATCGTTGTCCTTATCTGCGGGATCAGTTTGCTGGGCGTTGTCTTCGCGCTGATATTCAGCCGGTCTTTCCGGCAGGACTTGATTGCGCAGCCTGGAAAATTATCGATATTCGGAATCTCGGTCGAAGGTGTGGTGATCGTTTTATTGGTGGGCCTGATGATAGGGGCGATGCTTTATGCCAGTAACCGCTATTCCAGCATGCCCAGCATTGCGCTGGCCGATTTGCCAATCAGCGTTACGGACGCGAATGATGCCAGGCAGAAGATCAACCAGTTGGTAGCTGCTGCCAAGGAACAGCAAGCATTGGACATTGTCCGGCTGGTGAGAAATCTGAAATATGAACAGCCAGAAAGTGCTGAGATCCGTTCATTCCAGCAAGAGTTGGTCGGGCCGTGGGCGGTAGGGGACCAGGCAGAGCAACTTTTCATGACCGTGCCGGACGATATCAACCCCAATGAGGTTCGTGCTTGTCCACGTTACAAGGGCAAGAAGTTTGAGATACGCAGCCGCCTGGCAGATGATGACGGCACATCCGGCCAGCGTGTGGAGGTGGAAGTGACCGCAGCGATCACCTTGGCCAAGGATTGCGAGAAAAATTTCAATTTCATACAGGTGTCATGCGAGATTTCGCGAAAAGTTTTTTCTGGGCGGGTTGTGACCTGCGACGAGAATAACCGGCCACTCTGGAAATCCAACGGCAAAAAATTGCCTATCTGGCTCACCCAAATATCGCCCTGAATCCTGCGCTGGCAGTGGCCGACCAGCGAGTGCCAGCAAAATAATAATGTAACAACCGGGAAAGGTTGAGCTGATGCGGCAATCCCCTTGCCGCATCACGATCACAGGTGCTTGTTCACTTCCTGGTTCAGCATCCTGGTGAGCTTGTCCATGACTTCGTCACTGTCCGGCTCTACGCGCGAGGCAAAGCTGTAAATCGTCAAGCCATCAGGAGCGATTAAATATTTGTGGAAGTTCCACTGAGGTTCTACACCGGTATTCTTCGCCAATGCTTTGAAAAAATCATTCGCCTGCTTGCCGGTTACGCTGCTAGGCTCACTCATCGGAAATTTGACGCTGTAGGTCAGCTTGCAGAATTTGGCGATCTCCCCACTACTGGATAGTTCTTGCTTAAAGTCATTTGAAGGGAATCCCAGCACCAGCAAGCCATGTTCTTTATATTTGCTGTACATTCCTTCAAGTTGCTCGAACTGGGGGGTGAAGCCGCACTTGCTTGCGGTGTTTACAACCAGAATCGGTTTGCCGGCGTACTGGCAGAGATCGATCTTGTCGCCTTGCAGCGTGGTAATGATGCGGTCAAGCAAGGGTGGACAGCTGGCAGCGAATGCCGGCAAGGAAGACAGCAGTGCAACAAATGTCAGTATGGATTTCATCATTGTTCCTTTTGATTGAGTTTTAACTGCGTACTCTGCGCTTCAGGAAACGCACCAAACTTCCCAGCACGGGAATCTTTTCATACAGCTCTTCCGCGGCATCCCAATAGTCACGGTGGTATTCCACTTTCTGGTCAAGCCCGAAGCGCAGGTGTGAGGCCCCATGGATGCACTGTTGAGTGCGAGTGCCCTTCATGTGGAAATTAAAATCCCACACGAGGAAAGCATCGTCGCCTTGTAAAAGACTGCGCGTTATCATGAAACGCGGCTCATCCACCTGATCGAACATGTGCTCGAAAATGGCAATGATCGCGGCGAGTCCTTTTACTTCGTTAAAGGGGTCCTTGAAGTAAGCGTTGGCGCTGTACAGCTCGGCAAGCTTGCCAACATTTCCTGGCGTAACGCTCTCAAAAAACCGGATGATGCGATCCAGATGGTTTTGATTTGTCATAGCCCGGTCACCTTATGGATCAGCCAGAAATACCAGCGGTAGGGTAATAGTCGCAGCAATCGCAGCCAGTTGGTGAAGCGTTTGGGGAAGTGTATGTGGAACTCGCCTCGCTCGATGCCACGCAGTATTTCCCCTGCCGCAGTTGATGCTGAGATCAGTGCGGGCATGGCGAAATCGTTGCGCGCAGTGAGCTGTGTGGCAACGAAGCCGGGATTGACCAAATAGACGCCGATGCCTCGCGGGCGCAAATCGAGATACAGCGATTCGCACAGGTTGATGAGCGCGGCCTTGGTCGGCCCATAGATAAGGGCCTGCGGCAGCCCGCTCAATCCGGCCACGGAAGCCACAATGCCAATGCCGCCTTTGCCTTGCGCGAGCAGCGTGGGCAACACTGCATCCAGGCAGTTGAGTGTGCCATTCAGATTGATGTCGACCAGATTTTTGGCAGCGGCAAGGTCGAAATCGTCCGCACGCATTTTCTGGTAGTTTCCCGCAATCACCAACACCAGGTCGAATCCGCTCCAGCGCGCAAGAATCTCGTCCCGGGCCGCGAGCACACTGCCGTGGTCAGTGATGTCCAGTGGCAATATCAGCGCATCGTGGTAGCCGGTGGCAACGGCTTGCAACGCATCCCGGTTGCGGGCCGATAGTGCCAGTTTTGCGCCGCGCATCAACAATGCAAGTGCCGTCTCGGCGCCAATGCCGCCGGAAGCGCCGATCACCCACACGCGCTGACCGCGCCAATCATTAATTTTTAAATTCACGGCCGTTTGCTGAAGGAAAGCGTGATTTCACCCAGCTTGAAACCGAACTTGCTCATCACTGCGCGGTTCAGCATTACCTTGTCGTCCATCAGGAACATCCAGTCATCGAAAGTTACATTGTAGACCTTGTCGCCCACTGGCAGCGCCAGCACATATTTCCAGCGCAGAGCATTGCCGGAAATGATGCCGATGGCTTCTCCGACTACATCTGCAGCAGTGCCGATGTATTGACCGTTGGTTTGCTTTTTAAGCGTCCAGACGCGTTTTTGTTTCGTGCCGTCGGAATAAGTGAAGTCCTCGTCCAGCGTGCCCACTTCGCCTTGCCAGCTGCATTTGATGACGACGGTAAAGCGTTTCACGACCTCGCCTTTGCGATCCTGGAACATACCCCATGCATCGACGGTGCCGTTGAAATATTCCTTCAGATCAAGTGATGGTTTTTCTTTTGCATACATGGCGACATCGGTCGTGCTGCATGCGGAAAGCATGCACAAGCCAAGAACAGGTAGCGCATAAGTTTGCCAGTTCATTTCTTTACTCCTTTCGTTGGGATTAGTTAAATATTTTTCAATGGGGCACGCCACAACAACAGCACGGCGCACAGTTTCAACAAGCACGGTATCAGGGCATAGCCGACCGCGAGCGCATGCAAGCCGACTGCATCACTCGTTCCAGTGCGATAGCCCATAAATTCCAGCAGTGGCAGCGAGATGCCGGCCGCCAAGGCAAGATTCAATTTCGTCGCCCAGTTCCAGATGCCGAAGTACGCGCCTTCGTGCTTGCCGATGTGGCCTGCTTGTCCGATCACCGCCGCAAGCAACGCGGGCGGCAAAGCAAGATCCGCACCGAGCGCAGCACCGGATAAAACACAGATGATTGCGTATCCGGCAATTTCACCCGCGCCAAGAAAGTAGGCCCATACGAATGAGGCGATGGCGAGCAGCATGGCCATCAACCACGCTTGCTGTTCGCCATGACGTTTGGCGAGTGCCACCCATAGCGGCATGGACAACGCAGCCGCGATGAAATACACCGTCAAAAACAGGCCGGCGTATTGGGGCAGTGCTAAACGGTCGTTGGTGAAGAACAGAAACAGTGTGGCGGGGATGGCGGCGGCGATGCCGTTCAGCATGAACACGGCGAGCAGCCAGCGAAAGCGCGAGTTGCGCAAAGGAATGGACAGTCCCGGCAAAGTGGCGACAGCGCTGATCGATGTGCCAGGGCGAGGTGCGTATCGAAGCAACAAGTAACTGGCGCCGAGCAGGGTCAGCACGAACACAAAAGAAAGCCCGCTGATATCGGTGATCGCAGGCAAGGCTGCGGCGATAATGACGCCAATCAAGCCGCACGCTTCGCGCGCTGCCGTAACGGACGAACGCTGTTCGCGCGCCTGGGTGAGTGCCGCACCCCAGCTTTGGTAGGCGATACTGGCCAGACTGAAACCCAGATATACCACGATCAGACTGCAGAAGAACCAGATGAATGGCTGCGCAACCAGACTTTGCGGAGGATGAAACAGCGCGATGAAACCGCAGATCAGAAAAGGAAGTGACAAGGCAATGACACGGGTATAGCCGGCACTGCTGCGTTGCTTGTCTATCCAAAAACCGATGAATGGATCAATGAAGGCATCAAGAACGCGCGCGACCAGCAGCGCACTGCCGATCAGTGCCAGCGACAAGCCGAATTTCTCGGCATAGAACTGCGGCACATAGACGTAAATAGGCAGCGCCACCAGCGCAAGCGGCAGGCCGAACAAGCCGTAACTCAGCAATGCAGGGTAGCTCAGCGGCTTCAAGGCTGCAGCCCGAGTAACTGACTGCGCAAACGCGCAGCGCTGGTGCGTTCATCCAGCCAGATTGAAAAAAACGCGCGCGCAAACTCGGCGTCCGCTATCTCATGAAGAAGACGCCCATCGAGATAGAAGCGCAAGCCCTTGTTTGGCAAGTAAACGCCGCTCAAACGGGTGCCCTTCCGCACATCTGGAAACACACTTTGCATCAGCTTCAGCCATGCATCGTGCTGGGTGGGCGAACCAAATCCCAGCTTGCGGATCTCGCTAATACTGGCTGACGCGATACGCTCACCATACAAATGGCGGGCATAGACCAGCTCCAGAATGAATTTGGAATCCATGGACGATGCGGGATTAACTGCGGTTGGTTCCTGCCACAGATACGCGTCGTAGAGTTTCAAGCCAAACCAGCGATAGCTTCCCTGCCCTGCCAGCCTGGCTTCCGCCAACTCGTGCTGAATGTAAGCAGGCGCCGCACCAGCCTGCGCAGATACCGCGAACAATATCGTCCACAACATCACCAAGGCATGGGCGACGTTGCGTGACCGTCTCATGGTTTTTCCAAAGTGAAATGCATCACGCTGACACTGCCCGCACGAAAGCCGGCCTCGCTGTAAGAGAGATAGAACTCCCATGTATGCAAGAATCTCTCATCGAAACCTTGTGCGCGAACTTGCGGCAAATTATTTCTGAATGCGTTGCGCCACTCGACCAGTGTGCGCGCATAGTCCAGTCCAAATGAAAATTCATCCACGACACGCAGCCCCTTCTTTTGCGCTTGTCTACGAAACTCCGATGGCGAAGGCAGCATGCCGCCGGGGAAAATGTATTGCTGGATGAAATCGGTTTCCTTGCGATAGCGATTGAACAGTTCATCTGCTATCACGATGGTCTGGATGCAGGCGCGGCCGCCCTGTTTCAGATTTCGGGCGATGCAGTCGAAATAGGTCGCCCAGTATGCCTCACCCACTGCCTCAAACATTTCAATGGAGGCGATGGCATCATATTGCCCGTGGCTGTCACGGTAGTCCATCAGCTGCAGATCGGCCTGTGCAGCCAGCCCGGCATCCACCATTCGCTTTTGTGCGAATTGAAGTTGCTCGCTAGACAGCGTCAATCCACGCACCTGTGCGCCGGCCTCTTTGGCGGCGGTTTCAGCAAACCCTCCCCAGCCACAGCCGATCTCAAGAACTTGCGCACCTGGCGCCAGATTGAGTTGTTTCAGGATGCGCCGGTACTTCGCGATTTGACCATCTTGCAGACTGCCTGCATCTCCATTGCTGAACAAGGCGCTGGAATAAGTCATCGATGAATCCAGCCACAGCCGGTAGATATCGTTGCCGATGTCATAGTGTGCATGGATGTTCTTGCGGCTGCCAGTGCGGCTATTGCGATTGAATACATGCCGCAAACGGTAAAACAGTTTGCCCCACCATTTTCCATAGATAAGCGACTCAACTTGTTGCCGGTTGCGGATGAGCAGTTCAATCAATCCGCTCAGGTTGTCGGTGGTCCAGCGCCCATCAATGTAGGTTTCGGCAAAGCCGATGTCGCCGGATTTCAGCACCGCATCGCATATTGACCAGTCATGCAGACGCAAAGTGATAGGGTATGAATCATCGCCAAAGTGCGCGGATTTCCCATCCGGCAACTCAAGATGCAGCGCGCCGTGCTTGAGTTGCGCGAGCAGTTTGAGTATTAAACGCACATGTGACGGATAGCCATCGATTCGCTGTCCGTTAACTGTCTGCGCGCGGCCGGCCATGCCGACAGTTAGGGTCTCGGTATTCATTTGCTTAACTCCTCTAGTGGTGGTGATGGTTTGCGATAGAACGGCACGCGTTTAAACCAGAGCTTGAGTGCCTGCCAGTGGATGCGGGTGATGACCATGAATGTCATCAGCGGGTAGCGCAGCAAAGCCAGTGCGATGTTGCGATCATTCAACTCACGCGAGTTGCCGCTGATGTTGGTCATCAGCAAAGGGCCATCGCTGTCGTAATAGTCAATGCGCGCCAGCGTGTGCTCGCTATTCTGACGTTGGCTTCTAATGAACTGAAAGCGGTAGCCACCATCCACTGCGCAGAACGGCGAGACATGGAACATCTTGAACGCAGTCAATTCTGTCGCGTTTTCGATGAGGCCGCCTTGATCGAGCAGATAAGAATGACGCTCGCCGAAGGTGTTGCTGACCTCACACAGGACGGCGCGCAATTCTCCATCCCGGCGGTGGCAGAAAAAGAACGATACTGGATTGAACACATAGCCCAGAACGCGTGGAAAAGTCTGCAACCAAACTTCTCCGTCGGCGTCAGTGATGCCCTGCTGCTTGAGCAGGCTGTCTATCCATTGCAACAGCGGTTGTTGCTTATCGCCATAATCTTTGTCATGCAGCGACAGCAGGTTGAAGCAATTGCGCGAGAACAGTTTGGACTTGACCGGGTTGTCTTCCATGCTGCGCAACGGCAGGCGCAAAAAATACACGCCGTAGTTGAACTGGTTACGCGCCGGGCGCAAGCGGTTATGGTAGACGTCGCCAAAGCAAAGTTGTGCGCTATGCATATTTGCCTCCGCGATCATTGATAGCCTGCGCCACCGCCAGCCCGGATTTCAGCCCGTCTTCGTGGAACCCGTAGCCGGTCCATGCACCGGCAAACCAGGTGTTGTGCTGGCCCTGTATCAGATCAAGATTCTGTTGAGCGTCGATGGCGGCACTGTCGAATACCGGGTGCGCGTAATCGAAACTGGCGATCACCCTGGACGGATCTGGCTCATCAATGGGATTCAAGGAAACGATCACCGATTCGCTGAATGGCAAGGGTTGCAGCTTGTTGATCAGATAATGTACGCAGACTTGCGGTTCGTTTTCGCCCTTGCTCTGGTAATTCCAAGCTGACCAGGCGCTCTTGTTTTTCGGCAGACAGGATGCGTCGGTGTGCAATACGGCGCGGTTGGGTTGATAGCCCACTGCCGCAATCAGGCGGCGCTCGGATGGGGAAGCGTCCTGCAACAAGTTCAGGGACTGGTCGCTATGCCCTGCCAGCACCACGTGATCGAACAGTTCGCTGCTGTTGGCGCTATCAACGCACATCTGCAATCTGCCATCGGCATGGATGCGGCTGACGGCATGCACCGGAGTATTCAAGCGCTTGTCCGGGATGGTCGCCAATATCTTGTCCACATAATGGCGCGCGCCGCCTTTGACCGTGTGCCACTGCGGCCTGCCGTTGACTTGCAGCAGGCCGTGGTTGTGGCAGAAGCGCACGAAGGTGGCGAGCGGGAAGGCGAGCATCTGTGCCGTCGGGCATGACCAGATGCAACCCGCCATCGGCAACAGATACCAGTCACGGAATTCGGCGCTGTAGTCATGGCGCATCAGGTAATCGCCAAGTGACTGTGCAAGTTCCTCATTCATTGGTGTTGCGGCGAGCGCGGTCGCCTCTTTATTGAAGCGCATGATGTTGCGCAACATGCAGATGAAACGCGGATTGAATAGATTGCGCCGTTGCGCAAATACGGTGTTGAGGCTGCCGCCGGACCATTCCAGAGTGCGCTGTGCCAATGGATATTTGACCGAGAATGACATATCCGTCGCAACCGTCTCGACACCAAGCTCGTCGAACAGCTTCACCAAGTTGGGATAAGTTTTGTAATTGAACACCAGGAATCCGGTGTCCACCCCATACGTCAGGCCGCCGAGGGTGACATCGACTGTATGGGTATGACCTCCAAAGTAGTCTGCCGCCTCGAACAATGTTACGGTATGGCCTGACTGTCTTAAACGATAGGCGCAGGCAAGCCCGGAAATACCCGACCCAATTACTGCGACTTCCATACTTGAATCTGCTGAAATCATCATTACGTCCTAGACAAAAATGAAGTATTTGTGCAATAATAGACAAATTATGACTTAATTGTCAACTTTGTCTAGGACATAATTAATGGATAAGCCTGAGGTGCTGTTCGACATCGCCAGCGTGGAAAGAGAAACCGGGATCGGAAAAGATGCGCTCAGGGTCTGGGAAAGGCGCTATGGATTCCCGGTCCCAGTCCGGGACGCACATGACGAGCGGCTCTATCCGCCAGCTCAGGTAGAGCAGCTCCGGCTAATAAAACGATTAATAGGCAATGGGTTGCGCCCATCCAAGGTGGTTGGCTTGGGGGTGGATCAGCTCAACGCCTTGCTTCCTCCCACGCAAGATAGCGCCTCCCAATATTCCCAGGAAGTGCTGCATCTTGTTGATCTCATCAAACAGCATCAATCTCCCGCGCTGCGCGTGGCTCTCGGTCGAGTACTGCTACAGCAGGGATTGAATGACTTTCTGTCGAAGACAATTGCGCCGCTCAATCATCTGGTTGGAGAAGCTTGGGTTCGGGGTGAGATTCGTGTATTTGAAGAACACCTTTACAGTGAGCAAATCACCAGCGTGTTGCGGACTGCGCTAACCATGATGCTTGATGCCAACGGCTCGCCACGGGTTTTATTGACCACCTTGCCTGGAGAGGAGCACTCAATTGGATTGCTGATGGCAGAAGCAACCCTGAGTATGTGCGGCGCCAGTTGCGTCATGCTGGGTGTGCAAACTCCGATACAAGAAATTGTGTCAGCGGCAACGGCACACCAGTCAGAAATCGTGGTGTTATCGTTCAGCGAAGCGGTAACACCGGTGCAAGTGAAATCAGGCCTGCATCAGGCGCGCCTGGCATTGCCCAAAAACATCAAATTGTGGGTGGGAGGAGCAGGAGTGGAGCGACAGCATAATACAGGGGCGAGCATTGCGGACATCCAATTGATGGGGCCTCTTTCCGACTTGGCTGAGGCTGTCAATGCGTGGCGGGATACCCGGAATGCGCCTGTTGCTTGATTACCCATTTGGCTGACCCAAGTATCGCCTCGAATTTTATCGGAATTGCCAGATGGATCACCCCTATGGACAGTGAATTTTGTTCGCTGACGCACAGACCCTGGTAAGCATTTGGAGGATTCTTGTACCACACAGGTTATATGCCTGTTAACTTACGATAAGGAGGAGTCATGAACAAGAATCAAGTCAAGGGTACTGCCAAAGAACTGGCTGGCAAAGTACAGGAAAGCGCTGGAAAGCTGGTCGGCAGCAAAGAACAGCAGGCCAAAGGCTTGGGCAAACAAGTGGCCGGCAAAGCTGAAAAAACCTATGGCAATGCCAAGGAAGATATCAAGGATGCCCATAACAAGCACTATTGAGTTTGTTTAGTGTGAGAACGTAAATGGCCGCTAACGTGCGGCCATTTTTATTGGAGAAATATATGCTGGTAACATTTAAGACTGATGATCATGCCGACATCACAATGTTTGGTGAGGTCGCGCTGACCATGCTGAAAATGATGGGCCATAGCCCAACCATACCCGGCGCCATATTGGCAGCGGGTGTGCCGGAAGCGTTGGCTCGTTTGAAAGCTGCTCTGCAATCACAAAAATCCGCACCGGCTGTGGCGGATCAGCATAAAGAGGGAACCGAGCCTGCGGTGAGTATCGCTCATCGGGCCTTGCCGCTGGTTGATTTATTGACGGCTGCGTCCAAGGCAAAAAGTGATGTGATGTGGAAGTGAGAAATTGACCTGCATCAACCCACAGCCAGTGAAATAACCCAATAACGCGCAAATTTTCCCGCTGCCATGAATAATGCAGCCTGCCACGCATTAAACCGAAGCCACCCGGCGGCCAGGCACAAACCATCACCGATAAGCGGCACCCATGCCAGCAATAATGTGGGTGTTCCGTAACGGCGCAGTTGGGCCAGGTGCTTTAGTTTTACGGGCTGCGGCATTAACCATCCCATTGCAAAAGTCACCATGCCGCCTAATGTGTTGCCTATCGTTGCGCTGGCCAATGCTGCGCCCAGCATTTCCGGATAGGCACTGATTACGGCGAACAGGATTATTTCCGAACCACCCGGGAGTAGTGTGGCCGCGAGAAAGCTGCTGAAAAAAAGTGTGTAGAGACTGGCAACTTCGGACATGGTCAGCGTGCAACAGTTGTGGGGCAAACCTGCACGAGCGCTACCACTGGTTTGCGGGCGGCGCGACCTTGATGATTTCTTCCAGCGTGGTGGCGCCTGCCGCCACTTTCATGGCCCCTGAAATGCGCAACGGTTTCATGCCTTCGCGGCAGGCCACTTCACGGATGCGCGCAACATCTGCGGCGGGCGTGATATGTTTGCGCAATTCTGGTGACATCAGCAGGATTTCATAAATGCCTACCCGTCCCATATAACCGGTCATGCGGCATTCCAGGCAGCCCACTTCGTGATGGAGCTTGCTCGGCCGTCCGGTTTTCCAGGGTGTCACCAGGCTATCCCAAAGCGCATTTTCTTCATCCTCCGGCGGCAATGGATGTTTGCAATGCGGACACAACGTGCGCACCAGGCGCTGCGCCATGATGCCCAGCACCGTGGCGTTAATCATGAACGGCGGCACGCCCAGGTCAAGTAGCCGGGTAATGGCTGAAGACGCATCATTGGTGTGCAACGTGGACAGCACCAGGTGTCCAGTCAGTGCGGCCTGGATCGCCATGTCGGCGGTCTCCAGGTCGCGGATTTCGCCGACCATGATGATGTCGGGATCCTGCCGCATCAACGCGCGCAACCCATCGACAAAATTCAGTTCCAGTCCGGACTGCACCTGCATCTGGTTGAATGCTGATTCAACCATTTCAATCGGGTCTTCAATCGTGCATACGTTAACTTCGGGAGTGGCCAGGTGTTTCAGTGTGGAATACAGCGTGGTCGTTTTGCCTGAACCGGTGGGCCCGGTGACCAGGATGATGCCGTTGGGTCGCGTTGTCATCTGCTGCCAGCGCGCGCTGTCTTCGTCAGAAAATCCCAGCTCGGAGAAATCGCGCACCAGTACTTCAGGGTCAAAAATCCGCATCACCAGTTTTTCGCCGAACGCAGTCGGCAGCGTGGATAAACGCAATTCGACTTCCTGACCTTCCGCAGTGCGCGTTTTAATGCGCCCATCCTGCGGGCGGCGCTTCTCGATAACATCCATGCGCCCGAGCAATTTGATGCGGCTGGTCATCGCAGTCATTACCGACATTGGAATCTGGTATACCTGATGCAGCACGCCATCAATGCGGAAGCGCACAATGCCGATGTCGCGCCGGGGTTCGATGTGAATGTCTGACGCGCGCTGTTCAAAAGCGTATTGCCACAGCCAGTCAACAATGTGCACGATGTGCTGGTCATTGGCGTCGAACTGCTGGTTGGCCTTGCCCAGTTGCACCAATTGTTCGAACGATGCTTGCCCGGATTTATTCTGGCGGTTGTTTTGCGCGGCATTTTTGACCGACCGCGCCAGGTTATAAAATTCGACCAGGTAGCGGTTGATGCTTTCCGGTGTGGCAATCACGCGGCGGATTTCGCGGCGCAGCAGTTGCTGGATCACCGCTTCCCATTCGCGCAAAAATGGCTCTGAGGTGGCGACCACCACTTCCTGGTGTGTCATCTGCACCGGCAAGATACCGAAGCGCGCCGCATAATCGTTGGACATCGTATCAGCCACAGCGGAAAAATCTATTTTCAACGGGTCAATGTGAAAATATTCCAAGCCTACCTTTCCGGCCAGCCACTCCGTCAAGGCTTCAGAGTGCAATAGCTTATTGGGTGGCGTCAGAGCTTTCCAGTTCTGTGCGGCAATGACGGAAAGCGGATGAGTGTCGTGATGATGCAAACGCCGGTTGGCAATCAGCGTATCGGCCGCAGCCTGGGCCACCAGCCCATCGGCCACCAGCATGCCCAGCACTTCAGCCAGGCCCAGTTTATGGTCTTTTGTTTGTGTTTTCACGTAACTACTCCCGTCCCTAATGTATGCCAGCACACTGAACAATTATTGCCGCTTTCCAACCATGAAATTGTAAGCTGAAAGCGGCTTACAAACCTGTGTTCTTAATTCTTTTAAGGAGAAAATGATTATGACGCAACCGAAAAAAGATCAACAAGACCAAATACCAAAACGTTCCCAGAAGGGCGAAGATTACGAAGACAATGATGTGGAATCATTGCAGGGTAGCAGAAATAGTGGCGGAGGCCATACTGACAGCTAATTGGGGAAGCTGTGCGTTTTCGTATAGAGCAAAGAATTTAATTATTCAAACGTGGTGTCGGTTCAATTCATCAGGAAAATGCTGCTTCCGCCAGTCAGATAACGTAAAATGGCGCTGTCCTGATTGCCCGGAACCGTGCATGAAATTTACTTCTTTAACTGCGCTGTCGCCCCTGGATGGCCGATACCATGACAAGGTTGATTCGTTGCGTCCGTATTTCAGCGAATTTGGCTTGATACGATACCGGGTGCTGATTGAGATTGAGTGGTTCAAGGCGCTGAGTGCGGAACCTGCTATTGCAGAAATCCCGCCGTTTTCTGCCGCGACTGTAAAAAAATTAAATGACCTGGCCGCTTCTTTCAGCGAGGCCGATGCAGAACAAATCAAAACCATAGAGAAACGAACCAACCATGATGTCAAGGCAGTGGAATACTGGTTGCGCGAAAAATTTGGGGCCTCTACAGAAACAGCAAGGTCGCTGGAGTTCATCCACTTTGCTTGCACCTCGGAAGACATAAACAACCTGAGCCATGCGTTGATGTTGATGGCGGCGCGTGATGAACTGATGTTGCCTGCGCTGGATGTTTTGATTAATCGTTTGCGCAAGCTGGCGCTCAAGCTGGCGGATCAGGCCATGTTATGCCGTACTCACGGCCAGACTGCCACGCCCAGCACGCTGGGCAAGGAAATGGCCAATGTGGTGTATCGCTTGCAGCGCGCGCGCGACCGTTTGTCAAAAGTTGAAATCCTGGGCAAATTCAATGGTGCGGTGGGCAACTACAACGCGCACCTAGCGGCCTATCCGGATATGGATTGGGAAGCCCTGGCGCAGCGTTTTGTATCTGCCCTGGGTATCACATTCAACCCGTATACAGTGCAAATAGAACCGCACGATTATATGGCCGAATTATTCGATGCCTACGCGCGCGTCAATACCATTCTGATCGACCTTAACCGCGATATCTGGGGCTATATTTCGCTGGGTTATTTCACGCAGAAAGTAGTGGCTGGAGAAGTGGGATCGTCTACGATGCCGCACAAGGTCAACCCGATAGATTTTGAAAATTCGGAAGGCAATCTGGGGCTGGCCAATGCCTTGTTGCGCCATTTATCGGAGAAACTGCCGATATCGCGCTGGCAACGCGACCTGACCGACTCCACGGTATTGCGCAACATGGGCGTTGCGCTGGGATATGCCTTGCTGGCATATGAGTCATGCCTGAAAGGATTGAACAAACTGGAGGCCAACCCGCAACGGCTGCAGGAAGATTTGAACAACAGCTGGGAGGTGCTGGCCGAGCCGATTCAGACCGTGATGCGCCGCTACAACATCGCCAATGCCTATGACCAGCTGAAAGATTTGACCCGGGGCAAAGGCGGCATTAACCGCGACAGCTTGCGCGTGTTTATCCAGGGACTGGATATTCCCGAAGCGGAAAAAAAACGCCTGAGCGAATTGACGCCGGAAACTTATACCGGCAAAGCGGGCGAACTGGCAAAACGTATCGCGTCGTAGAAAATTTCCCTAGTTGCGGGTGCCTGCTGCAAGCAGTGCCGGCTTGTTGCGTGTGCCCGCTTTCTTGCGCAATTCAAATCCGGAAAAAGAAATGCGCGCTTCGTTGCCATTTTTGGTCAAGCGCAAGGTTTCGCCCTTGCCGGGTCCCAGGCCGGCCAATACCATTTCATTATTATTGACTGGCTGCAGCGCTGCCCGAAACACGAAACCGGGTTTTTGCGGGAAGGTGAAAGAGCCGATCAGCAACCCATCCTCATGCACCATGCGCACTGAATCCGGCATTGGCCCGTCATGCTTGTTGATAATCTCGTAATCTCCGACGTAATCCAGCATGGACTCAGGGATGGCCACCGGCGTGAGTTTTTTGCCGATCAACATGGATTGCCCATTGCTTTTCAATGCCAGCACATCATGTCCGTCAATGCTGTGCAAGGACAGGCTCACCTCTTCCAGCGCGCCGATCTTGAGCGGAATGAAACCGAAAAGTTTAAAGCGCACATTGAATTGCTTGTCTTCCTGCGGCATCAGTTCCAGTTTTTGCCCCATGATTTCGGCATACAGATTACCGCTTTTGCCGCTGACCTTGACCAGGCCAATAAGCGTATCGAAGTATCCTTCATAGGCGCGGATATCGTCGGCAGTCAGCGGTACATTTTTTGATTGGCGGGCTGACCGTGCGGGCTGCATGATACCGCGCTTGGTTTCCAGCGCCAGCTTGAGCGTTTCTGCGGCGATGGTGCTGACTACTTCCCGTGCGGTCGTGGAATTGGATAGCACCACCACCCCCAGCTTGTGTTCCGGCAACATGACCATCAGTGTGTGGGAATTGAGTGTGGTGCCTGCATGTCGGGCCACCATGCCGCCGCCCGGTATTTCCACATCGCTCAACATCCAGCCCAAGCCCATTTTGAAATCAAAATCCAGTGGAATTTTGCCATTCTGCACTTTGAACATTTCCTGCAATGTTTCCGGCTGGACAATTTGCTGACCACGATAATTGCCGCCAGCGAACACCATCTGCATGAAATGGCTGATGTCGCGCACACTGGAACTCAAACCGCCAGACGGCAAATCGCGCAGCGGTATCACTTCGATTTCCTTGCCGTACTCGTAGCTTTTGCTGGAAATGTCATGAGTAAATGCCGACCGGTTCATGCCCAGTGGCCGCAGCAGGTGTTGCTCCATATGGCTGGCATAATCTTCGCCGCTGACAGTGGAGATTGCCGCCCCGAGCAAGGTCATGCCCAAATTGGAATAGGAAAATATATAGTCCGAAGGATAGGCTACATACTCGTCTTTTACCGCCAACACGACATCAGTGAACGCCGCCGGATGCCGTTCGCTCATGCCCCGCACAAAATTAGTGGGTAGGCCAGAGTGGTGGGTCATGATATTGCGCGGAGTGATAGTGTGTGTATCCCCGAACCGGCTCTTGATCGAAAATTGCGGCAGGTATTTTTGCAGCGGCTGGTCTATGTCCAGCCGGCCTTGCTCGGCCAATTGCATCGCGGCGGTAGCCGTGAATACTTTGGCGATAGAGCCCAGAAAATATACGGTATCCGGTGACGCCTTGAGTTGTGCCTGTTTGTCGGCATAACCAAACCCTTGCTCCCACACCACTTGCTGGGCATCTACCAGCGCAATGCTCAAGCCGGTCACATCGGCTGCATCCATCTCTTTTTCAATCAGCCAGGAAATGTATTGCCGGGTAAAAGCATAATCGCCTGACACTGTGCTGGCAGGCTTATGCGGCGGAGTGCTGCACGCACTCAAACAGACGATTGAAAAGATCAGGATATATCTGTTTTGGATGCTCATAGGCATCCATTGTATAATGCCGCGCACTATTTAGACGTGGCAGTCGCGTCAAAATTTTGCGCTGCAAATAACTGGAAACCCTCGTTGGCTATTAAAATCTCGCTGCTGGTACTGGTCATGGCTATCGCGGTCACACTGTGGCAACCGCAGTGGTGGATGTGGGCGTTGAGCATTTTTGTTGCCAATCAATTAATACTGACTATCGCCGGCTTGCTGCCACGCAGCCGCCTGCTTGGCCCCAACCTGACCCGCTTGCCGCAATCCGCCGCCGACCAAGGCCAGGTGGCGATCACAATCGACGACGGCCCTGATCCGCAAGTTACGCCACGGGTGCTGGACATACTGGACCGCTATCAGGCCAAAGCCACTTTTTTCTGCATTGGTGAGCTGGCGCTGCGCCATGCTGACCTGTGCCGCGACATTATCCGGCGCGGGCATGCCATTGAAAATCATAGCTGGTCGCACCATTCACTGTTTTCATTGTTCGGTCCCTGGAGCATCAGCCGTGAAGTGAGTACGGCACAAACTACGCTAAGTGAAATTTGCGGGCAGATTCCGCGTTTCTTCCGGCCTACTGCCGGTTTGCGTAATCTGGCGCTGGAGCCGGTGTTGGCCCATCATGGTTTGCAACTATGCAGTTGGAGCAAACGTGGTTTTGATACCCGAGTCAGGGACGGCAATGCGGTATTAAACAGCTTGATGCGCAATCTCAAGGGTGGCGATATCCTGCTGCTGCATGATGGTAATGCAGCCACCACCGCCGCTGGACAGCCGGTCATCCTGGAAGTATTGCCCCGATTACTGGAAAAATTGCGGCAAGCCAATCTTCATCCAGTGACATTACGCTCTGCAATACCATGAACCAACAATTCCGCCGGACTCTGCTTGCCCGGGCGACCGATCCTTACCGCTCGTCTGGCCGCTTCGCGTGGAATTTCAGCAAGGGTAAATTGAAAGGCGATCCGGTTTTTTTTGGTTTGCTGGAACATGGCCTGATACCGGATGCCAAGCGGCTGATTGACCTGGGTTGCGGGCAAGGTCTGTTGGTATCCTGGCTGCTGGAAGCGCGCGCTATGTATGACGCAGGCAGCTGGCCCAGTGGTTGGCCTGCACCACCGCGTGTAGAAACAATCTGGGGGCTGGAATTGATGGAGCAGGATGTGCAGCGCGCCCGCGCCGCGTTGGGCGAACGTGCACAGTTCGACATCGGCGATATCCGTAGCGCCGACTTTGGTCAGGCAGATGTGGCGGTTATTCTGGATGTATTGCACTACCTGAATTTTGCCGCGCAGGAAGAGGTGTTGCGCCGACTGCGTGCGGCCTTGCCTGCCGGTGGTACATTTTTGACACGCATCGGTGACGCCAGCGGCGGCCTGCCATTTCATTACAGCAATTGGGTAGATCGCGTGGTGTTCTTCCTGCGCGGCCACCGCCTAGAGCGCATTTATTGCCGACCCCTACGCGATTGGATGAATGTATTGCAGCGCAATGGCTTCAGCGCTAAATCACTGCCTATGCATCAAGGCACACCATTTAATAATGTCCTATTAATAGCCAAGGCCATCTAAAATCCAAACTCCGTCGCGATACGGCGTTGCTCACACCCTTCGGGTGCAAGAACCTCTGCGAGGCAAAAAATGGCTCCTTACATATCAATCATATGCGGCGTCGCAATTTTTTGCTCGCGCCTTGTCTCGCTTAGGAGTTTGAATTTTTAGAGGCGCCCTTAATGACCTCGGCTCAACAAGACCTTCAAAAAAATTTGCGCCAGACCAGCAGCGGCAGGCGAATGATAAATCCGGCGAACAGGCGTAAATGCATGCCAGTCAGTAGCAAGTTGTCGCGCAGGTAATTGAAGTGCGATACGCCACCTTGGTCGGCGCGAAAATATTTGACCGGGGCCGGAATGTTAACCGGGCGGGCGCCGCACCAGCACAGTCGCACCGCTGCTTCTGGATCAAAATCAAAATGGCGCATCCAGTAACTTTGCTCCATGACACCCAGCAGCAGATGCGCCGGATAAACGCGAAAGCCGTATAGCGAATCGCCGATACCTTGCCATAGCGTCTCAAGATTGGCCCACCAGTTGGAAATTTTCCGCCCGCCTACCCGCAATGCCGGGGCGCTGGCATCGAATACGGGTACACCCAGCACTAGCGCATTGGGATCAGCTTGAGATGCGGCCATGAATTCCGGGATTTTTTCCGGCGGGTGTTGTCCATCCGAATCCATGGTCAGTACGTGCGTGAATTTCTGGCGCGTGGCTTCGCGCAAGCCATGCAACACCGCCGCACCTTTACCCTGATTGCGCTTGAGCACGATAACGTGCAGGCCGGAATCCTGGTGCGCCATACGCAGTAATTCCACTTCGCTGCCGTCGGTGCTGCCGTCGATGACCACCCAAACTGGCGCCCAGAATTTGCGCGCTTCGCGCACGGTGGAAAAAAGCACATTGCCGGTGTTATAACTGGGTATCAACACCAGATGCGTCGTGGAAACTGTACTCATTCCTAAATCCCTCACCACAGAGACACAGAGGCACAGAGAAAAGCCGTAGTCCAAATGACTTGTAGGTGCATGGCCTCACACACAGCGGGTGATATTGCCTGGCAGCACAACACTTTGATTTCCTCTGTATTCTCTGTGTCTCTGTGGTTCAATTTGGTTTTTCAGGTTAAATGTGGAGCTTGAGGTTTGTGGGCTGGAGATGGCTGATATTTTGGCGCAGACAATTCGCGGCGGTAATACGCTTCCAGATTAGCGACGAAAGTTTTGACATCTTCCGTTGCCAGAAACCGTTCGCCGATACGCACACGGTACACCAGCGGGAATTCCGGTTTTTTCAACAGCGGCCAGCCCTTGCCCAAAAACGGGCTGCTGGCGTCGATGAATACTGCCTGTATTGGCACCCCGGCTTTTTTCGCGACCAGGCCGAAGCCGCCCTTGAAAGAATTGATAGGAGGCGTGACCGTGCGCGTGCCCTCCGGAAATATCAGCAACTGGCTGCCTTCGCGGGTGGCGGTAGCGGCACGGCGTATCAGGTTGCCAGTCGAGTCGTTGCGGATGTAGCCGGCCATGCTGGCCCCGCCACCGTATACGGGATTATCCAGCAACTCTTTCTTCAGCACACATACCATGCGCGGCAAGCGCGAGCCTATCAGCACGACATCGATCAGCGACGGGTGGTTGGTGATGATGATCAGCGGCTCGCCGCGCAACGCATCCAGCGCGCGCAAGTCGCATTTCACCAAGCCGCTGATGCGCACCACAAACAGGAAAGTGCGGAACACCAGCATGATGGCATACTGGCCGATGCGCACTGCGAAGTGTTGCGGCAGCACATGGCGCAACAAGCTGGCGAGCAGGCTCCAAACCAGGCAGCTCAGTGCAAAGTACAGCAGGCCGCTGTACAGCACAAAATACTCGTACAGCGACTTCAGATTTTGACCCAGCCATTTCACGTCGTGGTTTTCCCGGAATGCGCTGTCTGTATTCAATTTGTTGTCTGGTTCAATTTGTTATCTGGGTTCAATCCAGCCTCACTTCGACCATCTTGTCTGACTTGTCGAACACCCAGGTCATGGCAAAGCCGATAGTGAAATACTGCTGGCTTTTAACCAGCGGGCTATCCTCAAAGGCCGCCCCGGACAGATTATCCCATTTCATGAAGCCACCCATCCAGCGTCCTTTGTAACGCTTGCTGGAAGCCAAAATTAACTGCGTACCGGAATAGCCGCCGTGCGCTGTATAAGCGGGGCGGGTGGCGGTGGCATACTCGGGGGCGACGTTGTAAAAATATCGATGATAGCGTTTATCCGAAAAGATCAATCCGCCGACCACGCCCACCCTCCAGCCGCTTTGCCGGATATCAAGGATATCCAAGGCCAGTTGCGGCTGGAACAGCCAGCCAGCCTGTTTGAAATGCTTAAAGTCGGATGCGGTCACTGCGCGCAACGGCATGCGCAGGTCTACGCCGACTTTCTCCGACTCTGAATTATAGAGGTGGATGTTGAGTGAAGGGCCGACTTCCAGTGTGGGATCCAGATCGGGCATACCCTGGCGTGCGCCGGAATCCTTGCTTTTTGCCGGTACCGAGCCGTTTACGCTGACATCCACTTCCACATTATTGTGCCGGTAGAACAGGCCGCGCACGCGTTCGCGGTTGATCTGTAACACTTCGCCGTTATAGGCGAAATACGGAACCGGCAACAAATAGGAGCGCCGCTCGTCAGCCCCGCGATAAATAGGAAAATCGATGAACGCGGCACCGGCGCCGATTTCCCATAGCGGTTTAATTTCAGTTTGGGCGTGCGCGGCAGGCAGGCAAAAGATTAACAAAAAAATTACCGCGAATCGCAAGAGGCTTGTCATAGCGTAATTACTTCGGTTGCAGTGTGTCGTTAAAATAAGCGGCTTCGATCTCCAGTAACAAATCGGAACGGCAGATATGGGAATGCAGGTAGATTGCGCTGTGTCCCGCGCCAAATTCAGCTTGTACCTTGGCACGCACCAGGTCCATGTCCTGGTCATGCCGCAAATAAACCTTGAACAGCAATTGCCCCTGATCAATATCGTGATGTTGCGCATGATCCAGCAACGTGCGGATGTTGTACAGGGTTTCTTCCGTTTGCTTGCCCACGTCGCCCTGATGCACGGTCTGATAGCCTATGATGCTGGCGGTACCAGAGATGAAAAAACAGGGTTGGCCGCCCACGGTAACGGATATTGAGCGCACGAAAATCGGGCTGCGCGGGCCGAACGAGGTGGGATACTGGTAAGCGCTGACCTGCCGGGGATTTTCTACGGCCTGGCCCGGCTCCCGACCGGCGATGAAATACATCACCAGCGAGCCGCTATTGCTGCCCAATGCGCTGGCAGCCGGCAGGCTTTTCGGCTCGATAGTACGGCCATGGGCAACGAACGCTTCATGTCGTCCGACATTGAAGCTGCGGTACCGCTCCAGGCCGTCTTCATCTTCATTGATGCGCGGGAAATAATGCCAGACACGCAACAAATGGGGGTAGGCATGATGGTCGAGAAAGCCGAAGATGCGCGAGTAGGCTTGCTTGGCCAGCGCGTGCAGCGATTCACCCGGATGCTGCGGCAGCGTGATGCTGCCGAACAGTACATTGCCATCAGAGCTTCCTTCTATTCCCAAGTGGTTGCGCGACGTGACGGGTGCATGGCTGGTCCATACTTCAAAAACTAAATCCTGGCCACCCAACAGTGGAATATCTACCCACAGCGGTGCAGGTATACGGGAGAGTGGGGTACGCTGGCCATAATTGACTATCCCCAACACTTGGCTCTGATACCGTGCCAGGTATTCGTCCACCTCAGACCGGGTGAGATAAGTCAACCCGAATTTCTTGCCTTCACTGCGCATCAGGCACCTCTAAAATTTAAAGTCCTGATGGAACTACTAGCCATTCCACTAGGTTGCCAAAAAACGTCAACCAAGTGGCTGGTTATAAGCGAGACAAGGCGTGAGCCAAAATTTGGACGCAGCATATACAAAATATGTAAGGAGAAATTTTTGGTGAGCAACGCAGTATCGCGACGGAATTTGGATTTTTGTCAATCGGTAGCGCCTATCTCAACGACACTAATAGATCGTTTACGTTTGCGCCATGCGCCGAAGGTGCCTTTCAGATCGGACAAGCTGTTCATGTAATACATGACCTTGAACATGAATAGCCAATAGGCATAACTTTTTTTGCCAAATACGTCGCCGATCAATACCGAGATCAAGGCCTTCTTGATCTTGCTGTCGGAGCCGGTGTACATCAGCAGGTGGCGCATGGCCGGGGTAGTAATGCGATAGATAAACCACGAGAACACTTTCGGGCCCTGGATCATGGATTTTTCGAATTGCCTTAATGCGCGTGCCGCATGCTGCGGCTTGCTGAGACAGGTCTCGACCGTTTCTGCACCGACAAAGCCGCTGTTCATCGCCAGGAATACGCCGGAAGAAAATACCGGGTCGATGAAAGTAAATGCGTCGCCGACCAGAATGTAATTCTCTCCGTAGGACCGCCTGGACGTATAGGAAAAATTACCGGTCGCGGTCACCGGTGATACCAGCTTGGCATCCTGCATGCGTTCGACCAGCTCCGGGCACAGTGCAATCGTGTCCAGCAGGAACTGTGCCGGGTCGGTCTTGCGGGTTTTCATGTAATAAGGCCAGCAGGTCGCGCCGACACTGGTATTGCCATCGGCCAATGGAATGAACCAGAACCAGCCGTGATCGAACCAGAACACGCTGATCACCCCTTCCTCCCTGCCTTGCAGGCGTTTTGCACCGGAGAAATGGCCATAGATCGCGGCGCTGTTGTGCTGCTTGTTGCGTCGCTTGATGTCGAAGTGGTTGGACAAAAAGGTATCGCGCCCGGAAGCATCTACGACAAACCGGGCGCGTATCAGATGCTTGTCGCCTTGCCGGTCTGCCGTGACCAGCGCTTCCGCGCCAGGCTGGAACGCAATGTCGGTAACCCGGCATTCTTCAATGGCGGTCACTCCTTTTTTTACCGCGTTCTTGAACAGTATTTCGTCGAACTGGTCGCGGCGTACCTGGTAAGCAGAGGGGTAGGTGTTGTCCCATGCGTCATTGAAATCGATCAGCATTGGCGCGTCGTGCCATGGCGAAACAAATTCGGCGCCGATTTTGACCATACCCACGCGTTTAACTTCTTCCGCTACACCCAGCTGGTCGAGCAGCGGCATATTCATTGGCAGCAATGATTCGCCGATATGAAAACGCGGGTGTTTTGATTTTTCCAGCATCAGCACATTGCGTCCGCGCTGTGCCAGTAATGTCGCGATGGTTGATCCGGCGGGACCGCTGCCGATTACCAGAACCTCGCATGAGGTTTCTTGCTTGAACATGCTGACCCTTACCGGGCACCTCTAAAAATCCAAACTCCGTCGCGATACGGCGTTGCTCGCGCCTTGTCTCGCTTATAACCAGCCACTTGGTTGGCGTTCTTTGAGAATGGCTAGTTGTTTCATCTAGGACTTTGAATTTTTGAGGCGCCCTGATGTTATTGCCGCAAATATGCGGGGTTTTTAAATTAGGAAGCGCTGAATAAATCCGTTCGCCCTGAGCCCTTCGATAAACTCAGGAGAGCCCTGTCGAAGGGTTGACAAGCTATTTCAGTCTTCCTCTGTTCCTGGTACGACAGGCTCACCACGAACGGAGGACTTATTTAGCGCTTTCCTTACCTTCGTCTTTATTGACCACGATGCGCGTCAGTAACTGTTCTTCGCCATAATTAAAAGTCAACAAACCTTCCTTCTTGTAGGAGTATTCCATGACCCACCGATCCGGGCCAAAATAAAACGGAATGGCCAGCTTTGCCGTGGGGCGTTGCCATTGCTCGGTGGGTGGACCTATCAGCTTCTCCACCTGTTTCAAGGTCATGCCCAGTTTCAATTTGGCGAATTTACTGCCTGCAGCAGGCTTGCCGACAATCTCGCCTTCCGGTTCGGCTGGCGCGGCCGTTTTCTTGGCTGATTCGGTGGCGGGTGCTGCATCAGTCTTGGCTGTGCGCGACGCGCAGGCGCTGGATAACATTGCCGCAAATATGATGAGAACCAAATGTGCTAATTTCATTTTTCTCTCCCTTATTTTCCGGAACTGGCCGGAGCCGTAACTGCTACTGTTTCGCTGTGCATCTTAACCGACATGCCCAGTCCGGGCAACCAGCGCCTCAGCGCAGGAGCAGTAATTACCGTGCTGAAAATCGCCATCAGCACCAGCATCGTAAATACATTTTGTGAAATTACGCCCAGGTCGAAGCCGACGTTAATGATAATCAGCTCCATCAATCCGCGCGTGTTCATCAAAATGCCGATCACTTTTGATTCAGTATGGTTCAGCCCGGACCATTTGGCTGCCAGATAACACCCGGCAAACTTGCCCAGTGTCGCCAGAAAGATTAACAGTCCACACCAACCCCACAGCTCCCAGCTGTCCAGGCCACCGACATTTGTGCGCAACCCGGTATAGGTAAAGAAAATCGGCAGGAAAAATACCGTAACGAACTCACCCACTTTTTTGCGCCATGCAGTCACCACTTCATGCTGGTCGTGCAGCAGCACGCCTATCATGAAACCGCCGAAGATCGCAAATATGCCGATCTGGTAGGTAGCCATTGCCGAAATAAAAATCGTGGCAATCAGCAAGCCCAGCAGATTATTGGAAAAGCGGTGTTCGGTCACCACTGAATGCTTTATCGCACGATGTAATGCCGGACGCACCAGCAGCCACGATACTGCAATGTATAGCACAAGTATTGCCATGGTTTGGGCAAACCCGCCCAGCGAAAAATCTGACAGCGAAATGGCCGTCACCACCGCCAGCATCAGCCAGCCGATTACATCGGTAATGGCGGCGGCGCTGATCGAAATGACACCGAGTGGGGTGCGCGTCATGTCGAACTCCATCAGGATGCGCCCCAGAATAGGCAGCGCAGTGATGGAAAATGCCGTTGCGACGAACAGGCCGGAGGCCATCTGGTTAGCCAACGGCGACAGCAGCGGTGCGGTGTAATAGCCAAATACAAAACCGAGTGCGAACGGCAATACGATATTGAATGCCGTGATACGCAACACTGCACGGCGGTTATGTTTTGCCGCCAAGTGTGAAAAATCGAACTCCAGGCCAATCTGGAACATCAGCAATACCAAGCCAATCTGGCTCAGGATAAACATTGGTTGCGGCGCGCTAGACTTAAACACGTAATTGAACAGATCAGGCGCCAGCAAGCCAAACAGCGACGGCCCCAGCAGGATGCCGATAATAATTTCACCTACCGCGCGTGATTGCGAAATGCGCGCCGCAATCTCGCTGCCGATGCGACCCATGATCACGATGATCACCAGCTGTAGCAACGTAAAAAACAGCAGCAGTTCATTTTGATGGGTAGTGGATTGCGACACAACACTCATGCTTCACCTCGGGTTATTAAAATTGCTGAAAATACCAAACTTAAAACCGCTCCCAGCGCGACGGTAATACCGATGGCATTCAATACCGGCGACTGGGAGAAAGACAACAGCCCGAAGCCCAGCACAGTTGACACATTGGCGAACAGCAGCGAAGTTATCGTGCGTTCGCGGTCTTGTGCAGAATTGCAGCGATGGTCAAAGAACAGTGCATAGTTGGAACCGACTGCGGCCACCAGCAACAGGCCTATCAGGTGGAAAATAGATAACGCGTTACCGGTGACTATCAGGCCAGCAGTGACAATAATCACAGCAGCGACCAGCGGCAGCAGCACATCCCTCACCCGGCGCGCCGATCGCAGGCTGACAAATAATAATATGACTATCATGCACGCCCCCAGCGCGGCGTATTTAGTTGCTTCGCGCCGGTAATCATGGAACATCTGGTCAGCTTCGTGCTTCATGTCCAGCAAGATGAACGGCAGGCTGTGCTCGTTACGGATAGCGTGCTCTATGCGCCCGGCATCTTGCACGCCGCGTAATGGCAACATCAACACCCAGCCGCTATCGCGCTGCACCAAATATGAATCCAGTTTCAAACCCAGATTGCTGCCTTGCAATGTCACGCGGTCCAGTGGAGCCTGGCGCTTGGCTTGCACAATTTGCAGCGGAAATGACTCGAACGTTTCCGGGCGGAACGGCAGGTCGCGCAAAGCGCGGCTCAGATTGGTGCGCAGCGTTGGAGTGTCCGGCAATGCCGCCTGACGAGCTTTTTGAGTGCGCACACTGGGCAGCGGCGGCGTGTCAAAACCATGCAGCGCGCCTTGTTGCACTTGTTGCTGCAGAATCGCGGCTATTTGTTCGCCCTGCTGCAGTACATCCTCCTGGCTGGTGCCATTCAACACCAGCATGTAGCGCACATCGGGGGCGCCCATGTCATTGCGCAATTGCTGATCCAGTGCCTGCAATTGCTGCGACACCGGGCTCATGCTGGCCAGGCTGTCATTCCACAATACATCGCGCTTTACCACCAACAGCAACAGCGCCGCGAATACCAGCATGAACAACGGTAAGCGCGCGCGCGGCGCATGACGCACTGCTGCCATCAGTATTCCACTCAGGCGCGTGGCCGATTGCACCGAAAAACCAGAAGGCAATAACGGCGGCAACACCCAACGCGCAGTGCTGACCGCCACCACCAGGCCAGTGATCGAAAACAAGCCGAGTTGCGCCAAGCCGGTAAATCCGGAAAACAACATCGCGCTGAAGCCGCAGATAGATGTCAGCACGCCCAGGCGCAAGGTCGGCCAGATGCGCTTCAAGGTTTGTTGCGGCGTGCTGTTCTTTTCAATTTGGGTAAACAGGTAAATTGCGTAATCAACACCTTCGCCAATCAGCGTGACGCCAAAAGCCAGCGTCAAGCCGTGTACCCCGCCAAAACCCAGGCTGACAGCCGCTATCCCGGCCAATGCCCCGCTGGCGACCGGGAACAAGCCCAGCGCTAAAACCCGTGGCGAACGGTACAGCCACAACAACATGCTGGCGATCAGCAGCGTGGCAATCAGCGACAAACGCCAGGCATCATCACGAATCGAAGCGCGTGACAGCACCGAGAATACGCCAGGGCCAGTCATGTGCAGCTGCGCATCTGCAGCATGCAGGTGTTTGGCATAATCAAACGCGCCCTGGATACTGTGCATGGCTTGTTCCTGCGCATCAATATCGGAACCCGACCCTTGGGTCTGCACCAGCAGCATCGCGCGCGTGCCATCGCGCGAAAACCACACATCATCCAGCATCTCAGGATGAGTCTGTCCTTCCAGTTGTTCCAGCAGATGGATTATTTCGCCGGTGGGGTCGTTCGGCAACACACTTTGTGCCATGCCGCTTAGCGGTGTGCTTAGCAGGTCAATGTAACCGGACAGGCTTTCGCGCAAGCCTTGGACGCTAAAGCGCTGGGGGGTAACCGCGTCACTTAACACATAGCGGTTACGCCACAACAATTCAAAATCTTTTTCCAGGCCTGTGCGCTCGCCGTTGTTGACCGCTGCCAGGTTGCCGTTGGCCCGCAAAGATGCCGCCATGCTTTTGCTTATTTGTGACAACACCGGAGCGGGTGCGCCATCCACCCCCACCAATATCAAGCGCGACACCACACCATCGCGCAACTGGTCCACCAGAATTTTCTGGGCTGGTGTCGGCGAGCGCGGCAAGAAAGCCGACATATCGGCGTTGAACGTAGTACGGCTGATGATAATGGCGCAGATGGCGACGAACGCTAACCATATGCTTAATGCAGGATAGCGTTTGACAAATGCCCCCAATAGCTCAAATTTCAATTTCATACTGCGTTGCCCATAATTTCGCGCCTTGTCTGGCGGGGAATTTTGAATTTTGAAGTTAACCTAAGGCGTGTCCATCCGTACTTTCATCAATGCATGGTCGCCGTTGGCTTCCCGGGTTTCAATGCCGTCTATGATGTTGGTGTGGCCGCTGATGATTACTTCGCTGACCACTTCACGCATTTTCAGTTCGATGGGTTGCAGCGTCATTGTCCAGCTTGAGGAGTTGCCATCGAGCTCAATCGTGTAAAAGCGTTGTAGTGTTTCCAGGTCGCCGGCCAACGTAGAACGGATACTTTCCACCAGCGCCCACAGCGCCGGATAATCCTGCAGCCGCAGCGTGCGCTTGATGTTGCGCGCCTTGCTGTCTATGCGCAATACACCTTTATCCAGCACCAGGCTTTCTGGTTTGGGGGCGACGGTGTGTTTTTCCAGATGGTCGGGAGCTTTAAACAGCAGCGTGCCGGAAGATTCCAGCGGGCGACTGAGCACTTGCAGAAATTTGCTTTCGACAAATGTCCCCTTTGCTTCCTTGACTTGGGATAACTCCTGCATCAGTTGGCGCACATCCCAGCTGGATGCAGTTTCTGCGCCGCTCAAGGCCGGATAGAAAAATATCAACATGAACAGGAAGCGCATTTTTATTTCCAGAAATCATAGAAATTGAACCAATTATACGGCGCATCGCGGCAATGTCGTTCAATACTGTGCACATAACGCTGCATGGCCTGGTGCAATAATTCATCGCGCGGGATATTGCCCGGTGCGCTCATATCCACTAATTGCTCGAAATACAGATCATAGCGGTTGCCGCCGCGAAACACGCCCACCATCAGCAACACCGGGCTTTTCAGGATGCCGGCGATGCGTAGCGGCCCGGTCGGAAACTGGGCCGGTTCACCCAGAAAATCGCAAGTCACACTAGTGCCCCCATGCCCTAATCCGCGATCCGCCATTAGTCCGATAAACTCTCCGCGCTGCAGCGCTTGTTCTACTTTGAGCATGGAATCAATTTTGCCCAAGCCTATGACCTGCTGCGCCAGGTGCGGATTGATCGCTTGCAGCACCGCATTCAGCTTGCGCGCATTGTCTTCATACATCACTACACTGGCCGGTGGACCTTTTATCTGCTCGGCATAAGCGCGGGTGATTTCGAAACTGCCAAAATGGGCGCCCAGCAATATACATCCGCGATGGTTAACTATCATGGCCCGTGCCGCGTCATCGATGTGCACTTGCACATCGAATTTGTCGTACCGTCCATTGAGCAGGAACACCCGATCCAGAATCGTCGAAGCGAAAGTGTGGATGTGGTGGAAGCCATCGCTGAGGCGCGGTTTTCTACCCAGTACTTTCCCCATATATTTTTTGGAGGCGGCACGCGCTTCACCGGCAAACACCAGGAAATACACACAGATTGGATACAGGAACAGCCGTGCCACACGGCGCCCCAGTGTCAGCGCAATCCACACGATCAGGCGGATCGCCAGCGTGTTGCTGCGTTCGCGGGTGGCGGTCCAGCCCGGTTCAACTGGCTTCTCTATTAGTTTACGCACCGGGTAGTTTACGCATCGGGGTGGTTTGCGCATCGGTTACTGCACTGATCATCCCTGATAAAACCCGGGTATCGGCAACGGCACATTTAAAATCGATGACCCCTTGCGCCGAACAAGCATACTCAATTTCGACATGGTCACCGGGGCGCACCGGATGCTGAAATTTTGCTGACTTGACCTGGCATGACACGAAATGCTGCCCGGTTGCCTGGCCTATTGATCGAACCACTTCGGCCAGTAACAGCGCGCCGGGAATAATGGGATTGCCGAGAAAATGTCCGCGCCCGGTCGGGTGGTCGGCTGCAAACAGCAAAGTCACCTTGTTCATTTCTGGTTATTCATTTGGGGGCGCAACGCTCCATCAATTGCAGCAATGCCTCGTGGGTTATTTTGCCGCTGGCGCTGCGCGGCAATTTATCCACCAGATACAAGGGGCGTGGCAAAAATACCGGGTCTACGCTGGCGCGCAATGCGGTCAAAATATCTGCGCTGGCCAGCCCCGGCGCGACCACAAAAGCCAGCGTACGTTTCATCGCGCCGTCGCTATCATCCGGCATCACGAACACGCCGTCCTGCACGCCCGGTATTTCATTCAGGTGATGATTAAGGTTGCTTAACGAAGTGCGCTTGCCGGCAATATTGACCAGATCAGCCGCGCGCCCCAGTAACGTGAATGTGCCGTCTGCGTCGTGATCGATCACATCGCTCAATACCGCTTCAATTTCCACATGCCCGCCACGCACGTACGTATTTTGGCCGTCCTGTCGCAATTGTATTCCGGGCAACCAGTGCCATGCCCTGCCCTGGGTAGTGCGGCGACTGGCCACCATGCCCGCTTCGGTAAAGCCAAAAATCTCATACAGCGGTGCATTGAAACGTTGCTCGGCTGCGCTTGCCAGCTGCGGTGCTAGATGCGCAGTGGCACACAGCACAAATTCAACAGAGGGCAGGGATGCCGCTTCAGACAGCAGGGTGCGCAGATGCACCGGTGTCGTCACCAGACAGCGCGGCTGCGGCAGTTCGGCCAAGCGCGCGCAGATATCTGCCGGGAAAAAAGGCCTTTCGGCCACCAACGCCACGCCGTTTTGCAGGGCCAGCAGCATGCACGATTCCAGTCCATACATGTGTTGTGCCGGAACTGTGCCCAGTACCGACAGGCCTGAATTCTGGACAATATGCAGGCTGGCAGCTTCGGCTTGTGCGCCACGGCACAGGCTGCCCCAGGATTTTGGGTGGGCCACCGGTTGTCCGGTTGAACCGGAAGTGAATACCAATGCCACGCGCTGCTCCGCATCAATGGTCGGGATGGCAGCAGGAGCGAGGTCAGTCTGTGAATTGGACAGAGAGGATTGCGGATAGCGCACCATCTCGACTCCGGCAAAATCCATGGTGTTATCGGTGAAACAATACATGCCGGGATAGCTTTGCCGTAAATTTTCAACAATGCTGGGCGTGTAATTGGGCGGCAACAAGCTGGTCTGGCTACGCAGCAACGCGGCCGCAAAGCTGACTGCAAAATGATAACGGTCCGTGCACAGATTCAGGATGTACGGTTTGTCCGGCAGATGTTGTGCCAGATGCGCGACATCAGACAGGAAAGTGGCGACCGTAATGGGCTGCCCCTTGCGATAGGCGAACACACTGCCGGGATCGTGACGGATAAGCGGGATTGCGGCCATGACCAGGAAATCTCAGCGCTCGTTATCTGCACTCTTGGGTGCAGCAAAATCCTTGCTGTAAACCTCGATCGCCTTCAGGATGGAAGTGCGCGAATGGTTGGGGAAACGCGCCGTACGGTAGGCATGTTCCGCGACAAACATCAGTATCAGTAAGGGCAAGTTCAACACGTTGATAAAGAACGACCAGGCAGCAATGGATGTGAATACATACAGCAACAGTGAAATCACCATTTGCAGCGCGAAGTAAATGCACCACGCAATATTCACTTGCCGCGTGTAAATGACAATTTCCGGTTGCAACTGGCCATTGATGTGACGCGAAATCTGCGAGATCAGCGGCTCCCGACCCGGCAACAAGGTGCGCCCGAACAGCCACAACAAGAACAGGTTAAGCGAAGCATGCGACAGGCCGTTTACCGCTACCAGGCTGATGCGCCCGTATTCCCCCTGCGCGATGAAATAGAATAATGCGACCATGGCCACAACCAGCAACGGCCACCAGACCCGGCCCACAAACCGGAACAGCACCCACATCACCACCGCCAATAGCGGAGCAAACACAAAAACCAGCTGCCACATTTGCACCTGGTCTTTAAGAATAAAGGTATGCAATAAGATCGGATAAGCGACGAAGGCCACCACCAACAATATTTTGCCTGCGCGTCCCATATCATTGGTCTTTCTGTCGAGGCAATGTTGATGCGCTTCTGCCCGGGAGGTCGCGGTCAAAAAGACCGCCAACAAATAAGATAATCATGACTCCATTTTACCCTTAAATGGGAGGCCGTATCGCGACGGAATTTGGATTTTTTAGAGGCGCCCTTGACGAAATTCGGGTAGCATTGGTTTCGTCCGTATATACGATACCCATAGATCATGACCACGCGCTCCAACGACGCATCCAGCGACATTGTCCACGCACCGCACCCTCCGCTGACTGAATATTATCGCGGGGAAGAGGAGCGCCGGAGCTGGGTAGGTGAACAGTTCAACAAGACTGCCCCCGACTATGACCGTATGGAAGCCATTCTGGGGTTCGGCACTGGCCCGGCCTATCGCCGCCGGTCGCTGCTGCGGGCTGGTCTCAAGCCCGGTATGAAAGTTTTGGATGTAGGCATGGGTACCGGTCTGGTGGCCGGTCAGGCTGCGCGTATCGTGGGCGACCCAACCTTCATTACCGGTCTCGACCCCAGCCCCGGCATGATACAGAGCGCAAAATTACCAGCAGGGGTCAAAGTTGTAGAGGGCAGGGCAGAGCTGATACCGTTGCCTAGCGCAGGATTTGACTTTCTCAGCATGGGCTACGCGTTGCGGCATATCTCCGATCTTTCTGTTGCCTTCAGCGAATTTCAGCGCGTACTGAAACCCGGTGGCACGGTGTGCATTCTGGAAATTACCCCCCCGCAAGGCAAGATCGCTTCCGCACTGATCAAATGGTATTTCAGGAATATCGTGCCCAATCTGGCCAAACTGGTGGCCAAGGATAAAGATACTGCGCAGTTGTGGCGCTATTACTGGGACACCATTGAAACCTGTGCCTCACCGCAGCGCGTGATGAATACACTGGCTGCTGCCGGATTCATTAATATTGTCCGGCACGTTGATATTGGCATTTGTTCGGTATATATCGCGCACAAACCAGCCTGATTAAACGCGTCGCCGGAACAGCAGGAAAGCAATAGCCAGCATTAACACCGAAAAACCAGTCAGTGTCGCAATTTCGTTTAACACCGAACCGACCTCGCCGTTACGCAACAGCACATCCAGCAAGCCTTCCAGTCCCCAGTTCATCGGTGAATAGACCGCGATCTTTTGCATTACCGGCGGCATCACAAACACCGGCACCATCACCCCGCCCAGCGCAGCCATTAACACATTCAGGATGGGACCCAGCGTTGCCGCTTGCGCGTGGGTAGTCACCAGGCAGGCTACCGCCAGCGCCATGCTGACCGCAGCCAGGCTGATCGCAAACAGCATCAGCAACAACGCTCCCCAATGCACTCCTTGCAGTGACAAGGCTTCGCCACCTATCACGGGCATCAGCCAGATACCGACCCCCAGCATTAGCGCTGCCTGCAATCCGTTGACCAGCAAATATGGCGCAATTTTGCTGGCAATCAATTGCCACGGTTTGACACCCAGGCTCAGTAATCGCGCCAGCGCGCCACAACTGCGCTCTTCGACAAATAATCCGGCGATAGAGGCGACCACGAAAAACATGCCGAACACCAGCCACGCCGGCACATTTTGCTGCACCGCTGTCGGTCGCGGACCGGCGCTCATGCGTTCAGCCACTACCGGTGAGTCATTGATATTTGCACCCGCATTCAGCGCAGGTGGAAGTTGCGCCAGCAGCCGCTCGGTTTTGAGCTGAGTGACCATTGCCGCCAGGCGTACACGATGAGTCTCGAATATTGCATTGCCCAAACCTGGCTCGGCCAGCAGCCGCACCTTGGCAGTACTGTTGCTGCCGGGATTATCGATTAGCCCCGGATTGTCAATCAACGACGAAAAACCCGCCTCGATTACCAGCACATATTTTAATCGCCCGCTCTGCACTTCATTGTGCCAATCCTGCGGCAAGGTTTGCGGCGCGCCATGTTGCTGCGCCCAGCGCGCCAGCAATTTTGCCGAGGTGGCGCCGTGATCTTGATCTGCCACCGCGTAAGACAGGGTGGTCGCTGGGGGGGTATAGACATCTTTCAGCGCCATCGACATCACAATGATGAATACCATTGGCATCAGGAATAGCGCGACCATGCCGTGAATGTCGCGCGACAAGGTCAGCAATTCTTTTTTTATCAGCGCCAGAAAGCTGTGCAGTGGCAACATTTCAATCCCGCAACGAAGAGTGGGTAAGCGACATGAATAATTGCTCCAGATTGTCATCGCCAAAACGCATGTGGCTGATAGTCAGGCCCGCAGCTTCCACTGCCGCGACTACGCGCGCCAAATTGTCGCGCGAAGCCAGTGTGATTTTTACACCGACCCGTTGCGGGGTGACGTGGCCGAATGAGGATAGTGCTGCAACCAAACGCTCGTTGTTGTTGCCGTCCACAGCCAGCAGCAAGTGCGCGCTGCTGGAACTTAACAACTCGTCCAGCGCGCCTTGCTGCAGCACGCGTCCCCGGTCGAGGATGACCACCCGGTCGGCAATCGCTTCGACCTCTTCCATGTAATGCGAGGTATAGATCACCGCGCAACCCTCCAGCGCCAGTTTTTTTATCGCTTGCAGCAGGAAAGCGCGCGATTGCGGATCAACGCCGACCGTGGGTTCGTCAAACAACAGCAATTCGGGGCGATGCAGCATCGCAATGGCCAGGTTGAGCCGCCGCTTGAGCCCACCGGAAAGCCGGTCGGCGCGCGTGGCGGAATAGCGTTCCAGCTGGGCGAACGCCAGACATTCCAGCATGCGCGATTTTTTCATGGTGCCGGACAAGCTGCCGACACCGGCGAAACAAGCCAGATTTTCCACCACGCTCAAGCTGGGATAGAACGCATATTCCTGTGGCGCCAGGGCAATGCGCAGCGGATTGCGCGCGAGCTGGGTGGACAATGGCAGTTGATCCAGCGTAATGGTGCCGCTTTGTATGGGAAGAAGCCCGCACAGATGGGCGATCAGTGTAGTTTTTCCGGCACCATTCGGCCCCAGCAAGCCCAATACTTCGCCGCGCGCAGCATCCAGCGATACCTCCTGCAGCGCAGCGTCAGAGGCGGCAGCATAGCGGAAACTCAGGTTGCGGATAGACAGCATCATCCTAGAAACCGCGTAACGTTCTCACCCATCAGGTGAATGTTGTTATACCCGTGATCGTCAATAACCATCAGTTCTTTCTCAAGATCGCAAGCGGTCAACTGCGGTTTCTAGGATCATGTAACAGCGCGTTTCAGCGCGCGAAAAAATTCCGTCTCGTGCTGGGCCTGCAGGCGCAAGCGTTGCGCTAACAATGACGGGTCAAACGCTTCGCGCTGCTTGATCATGCGCGCCGCACGTAACGCAAATTCGCGCCAGCCGTCGCCGATCTCGTTCAAGCGCTGCGACAGTTGTGCCAGCTCGGCAATGCCGGTGATCTGCGCAGCTTCCTGCAGGAATGCGGCATACAGAAAACGAAAACCCGCGCCGCCGGTGCCGATTTCTTCCTGCATACGCACGATATGCCCGACGTAGTTGAGGCTGTATTCCGAGTGGTCCAGCTGGGCGACCTTGTTGGCCAGCATGCGCATACCGCGCACGCCGATCAACGGAATGGGACCAAGCATGATGCGCACGGTTTTTTTGATGGCGCTGCGGATGGCAGGTGCGGTGATCTCGGTACGACCTATGTGTTGCGGGTAATACAGCAACCCCTTAGGGGCCAGCACTCCCTTGGCAAACCGGGCGCGCTGCAGGTCGGCGCTGGCACAGCGTTGCGGTAATTCGGCAACCGGATCGCTGATCAGGTAATCATCCGCATCTTTGCCATACACCAGCAGGTTGTGCGCGTTGAAGTGGAAACGCATGTCTTCGGGGAAATAGGGCAGCCAGAACACTGACGTTTGTAACCCCACCACTTTCCCCTGCGCAAGCAATTGGTCCAGCTTGCGCATACCGGCGCCGGGATCGCGGAATGTTTCAAAAACGAACTTGGTCTGGAAGGGTTTACCCATGCCTTTCAGGATGAATTTGGGCGGCATGCGGTACGCGATCAGCGGGAAACCGGTCAGTTTAACGAACGGTAAATAGGCGAATGACAGTGCCGAAGACAGCCCGAATGCCATCGCTTCAGAAATGTGTACACCATGATGGGTCATCAGGTTGGCCGCGACCCCGCTTTCGCAGTGCGCGGCGTGTCGGTGCTGGAAGGGTGTATTGATTGCGTTCATCCTTAAAACTGCAGTTCATTTACCACAGAGACACAGAGGACACAGAGGTGGCTTCTACCCATTTTCTATATTCGCTTTAGCGGTCAGATTGCAGCCCATGTTAGTAATTACAAGCAACTCTAGCACCCCAGTCGCAACAGCCATTTCACTGGGGCGTTTTCTCTGTGTCCTCTGTGTCTCTGTGGTGAATTGTTTTAAGTTCATGGCAATGACTGCAATTGGGCTGGGGAAATGCCCAGCGCCTCAGCATATTTTGCCAGCAGGCGCGGCGGTAAATTACCAAAACGCTGCGGATCAAAATGGCGGCGTATGCGCCACTGCCAGATGCCGCTGATTTGCGACAGCAATGCCACATCCATGCGCCGCGCGTACATCCAGTATTCCAGGGGCGAAGTGGTGACAGCCAGTACGCGCGCTTTGGCGTCATCGGCCAGCGCATTCATACGCTCTACCGCCTGCAGCGTGACTGTCTCATCTACCTCGGAACCGCGTGATGGAACCAGCACGATTTTTCCATCACTGTCTTTTGCGTACAGCGCCTTGCGATGCGTGCCCAAGGTTCGGTTACCTTCTTGCGGCACGTTTTGGATGTCCATCATACTGCTCGCAGAAAAATGAAACCGCTGGAGAAACGGCCACTTTCCGGAATGTGCATCAGCAAGGTATGGCCTTTCTTGATGCGGCCGGAATGGAATAGCTCATCCAGCATGATGTAGGGCGAAGCTGAACCGGTGTTGCCTTTTTCTTCCAGGTTGGTGAACCAGTTTTCACGCGGAATATTCAAGCCTGCCTGGGCTATGCCGGCGATCACCGGTTCAATGAAATAATGGGAAGAGAGATGGGGCAGCAGCCAGTCAATTTTCTGTGTGGCCAAATCATATTTCTGCACCAGCTCGCGCAACGGGTCAATCAGCGTGGTGCGCACCACATGTTCATTCAGTAGTTTGACATCCTGCTTGACTGCGAACACCGAGCGCGATGCCCATTCACGGCTGGTAAATTGCTGCCAACCCGTCAGTGAAGAATCGGCATTTTTTTCCGCGCCGGAATACATGCAGGCCGGTAGTTCGTGCGCTGCCGAGGATAATTCCACCCACTCCACCTTCAGGCTTATCGGTGCAGTAGGCGTGCGTTCGAACAATACTGCACCGGCCCCATCGGATAACATCCAGCGCAAGAAATCTTTTTCGAACGCAATTTCCGGACGCTGTTCCAGCTCCTGCACCTTGTGTTCGGCTTCCGCTTCGTAGTTGCTGGCATGCAATGACAGCGAGGCCATCTCGGACGCCACCGCCACCGCCCGTTGGGCGTCTCCGGTGCGCACCGCCATCCAGGCATACTTGAAGGCGGCTGCGCCGGCCAGGCAAATGCCAGCCAGCGTGACCACTTCCAGGCGTGGCCAGTCCAGCGCGCCGTGTACCATGACGCCATGCCCGGGCATCAATTGGTCAGGGCAGGAAGTGGCTGCAGCCAGACAATCCACTTTTCCCAGATTGCCCAGTGCCAGCACGGCCTTGGCTGCCATCTCGGCATTGGACATGATTGGCTTGCCGGTTGCCCTATCCAGCGCATAGTGGCGGCGCTGAATACCATTATTGCGCAGCACGATACGACGCGCCCGGGAAGGCCGGCCACCGACCATGCCCAGCACCGCTTCCATATCATCATTGCTCACCGGCTCCAGCGGTAAGTAGGTCGCCGTGCGCGTCACGAAAACATCATGGCTCATACAGCGACATCCTGTGCACATCGGAACCCGATGGCGCGTCGAATTTTTGCTTGAGCACAGCGAAGCGCCGCCGCAAAAAAGGCCGACATAAGCGTTGCACGGCCAGACTTAACGGCACGACCGTCAAGATTAACGCAATTAAAAAACTTACATACAGCATCAGGAAAGGGCGACGCCTGCGCTGGCCCGGTTTACCTACCGCACGCAACAATTTTCCCCACAAATAAAAGCTGCGGCTTCCAGCCTGTTCGCTGAACAACAGATGCGGATTCGCATCGACTGCTTTCAGTCCGCTCAACAGCGGGGCAGTGCCGCGCTCCAGGTTGTGATGCAACGCATCGCGTAGCGCAAAACCAAAACGGCTGGCGGCTTTGATCGTACCCGTATCCACACCCGCCGGTGGCAGGCCGGGCAGAAAATCGCGGCGCCCGCTGAGCATCCATAACGGCGTAGTGAGCAAGCTGACCAGGGTTGCGCTGGAATCAACCAGTACCACGTTGTCCAGCAAGCGCGCATGGCATGCTCCCAGCATTTTTTTCATCTTCTCCTGC
>JANNQM010000136.1:0-7322 GCA_031400735.1 Gallionellaceae bacterium | reverse complement strand
GCTACCTCCGACGGTTTTTATTTTCCCATCTCCTTCCTCTTCCTATCCACTCCCACGAGGGGCGAGGGGGTGGCTGCGTTCCGGAGTTGTTGATTTCTCCCTCGTGATTTACAGGAGCTTTCATTGAATTTGCAGAGGCTTGCAACAAGACTGATAAAGGTCTATATTTGGTCTCAATCATCCCGGAGGTCAAATCATGCGCTCAACTAATATCAAACCTATCAGTTATTTCAAGGCCAATGCCGCTGAGGTACTTAAACAGCTGACCGAGCAGCGTGAGCCTTTTCTGATCACGCAGAACGGCGAGGCCAGAGCAGTCATGCAGGACATCGCTACTTATGAAAATACTCAGGAAACGCTGGCGTTGCTGAAGATTCTTGCGCTGGGAAATCGCGAGATTGAACAAGGCAAGGTCGCGCCGGTAGCGGATGTCGTACGCCGCCTTCGCGCGGGCAAGCTCACGTCAAAATGAGCTACAAGGTATTGCTCACCCACAGTGCGGAGCGCGACCTGGAGGATATCTACAGCTACATTGCCGAGAACGATGCACAAGGCAAGGCCGGTTACGTGTTGGATAAACTGATGGAAGTGACCGCATCATTGGCTGCCTTTCCGGAGCGCGGCTCTTATCCGAAAGAGTTGCTCCAGCTTGGGATACGTGAATATCGCCAGGCGCATTTCAAACCCTATCGGCTCATCTATCGCGTGATAGGGAAGCAGGTATTTATCTACATGATTGCAGATGGCAGGCGCGACATGCAGATGTTGTTGACGCGCAGAATGTTGGACGTGTAGACCTCGTGATTTGTTTGCAATATTGAAGTTCTAGTTCATTTATGCAACAGTGTCGGGCAGATTTAACTAGGGAGTAGTTGTATGGCAGACTTTGATGTAGTAGTAATCGGCGCCGGCCCCGGCGGTTACGTAGCGGCAATCCGTTGCGCGCAGCTGGGCATGAAAGTGGCGTGTGTCGATGAGTGGAAAAACCCACAAGGCAAGGCCAGCTTGGGCGGCACTTGCTTGAATGTGGGTTGCATTCCTTCCAAGGCGTTGCTGGAATCTTCGGAAAACTATGAACGGGTCACGCATGATTTTGATGCGCATGGCATTACCGCGTCGAGCGTGCAGCTGGATCTGGCCAAAATGTTGGCGCGCAAGGACAAAATTGTGGCGGATTTCACGCTGGGTATTAACCAACTATTCAAGAAAAATAAAGTGACAGCGTTGCAAGGCCGTGCCAGTTTGCTGGGCAAAGATGGAGATAGTTGGCGCATAGCGATAGAAAAAAGCGAAGAAGTGCGCGCGCCGCATGTCATTATCGCCACCGGTTCCACACCGCGCGCGTTACCCAACCTTGCGCTGGATGGCGAGAACATTGTAGATAACGCGGGTGCGCTGAGTTTCAGCACCGTGCCTAAACGCCTGGCCATCATAGGTGCCGGGGTGATCGGGCTGGAGCTGGGTAGCGTGTGGCGCAGGCTGGGCAGTGAGGTCACGCTGCTGGAAGCGGCACCCACTTTCATGCCGGCTGCGGATGAGCAGGTGGCCAAAGAAGCGTTACGGGCATTTATCAAACAGGGTTTGAAAATTCATTTGGGCGCAAAAGTAGAGAAGGTTTCCGGCAAAAAGGAAATCAGCCTGGCCTGGCGCGACGCGCAAGGGGCGGCGCAGCAACTGGTTGTGGACAAGGTGATAGTCGCGGTGGGCCGCGTGCCGAACACACAAGGCTTGGGCGCCGAAACGGTGGGCCTGCAGCGGGATGCGGCAGGATTTATTATCGTGGATGATTATTGCCGCAGCACGTTGGTGAATGTGTATGCAGTGGGCGATGTGGTGCGCGGGCCGATGCTGGCGCACAAGGCGTCGGAAGAGGGCGTGATGGTGGCGGAATTAATCGCCGGACAGGCCGGGCATTGCGATTTGAACCTGGTGCCGTGGGTGATGTATGCCGCACCGGAAATCGCTTGGGTGGGCAAGACTGAGCAGCATTTGAAAGCTTCCGGTGTGGCTTACAAGAGCGGCCAGTTTCCATTCATGGCCAATGGCCGCGCACGCGCTCTGGGCAACACGGCTGGCTTTATTAAAATTCTGGCCGATGCCAATACCGACCGCATTCTGGGCGTGCACATCATAGGCGCGATGGCCTCGGAACTGATACAGCAGGCAGTATTGGCGATGGCATTCTCGGCCAGCAGCGAAGACCTGGCGCGCACGATACATGCCCATCCGTCGTTGTCCGAGGTGATGCATGAAGCGGCGCTGGCGGTGGATAAACGTACGATACATATTTAATTTATTTAAAAGCAATTAACCACAGAGATACAGAGACACAGAGACACAGAGGAAATGCGGGGTTTAAGCTTGGCTTTTCTCTGTGCCTCTGTGCCTCTGTGGTGAATGAATTTCCGTTTTAAATCTCATGCAAACATTCCGCGCCTTTCGCATTTTCAACGAGAACGGCAACACAGCCAGCCGCTTTGTCGACATGGCACTGGATGAGCTCGATCCCGGCGATGTAGTCATCCGCGCTGTTTATTCCAGTATCAATTACAAGGATGCGCTGGCGGCGACCGGCGCTGGAAAAGTGATCCGGCGTTTCCCATGCAACGGCGGGGTAGATGTAGCAGGCGTAGTGCAGTCATCAATAGACCCACGCTTCAAACCCGGCGATGAAGTGATCGTCACAGGTTATGACATGGGCGTCGCGCATGATGGCGGGTTCGCTGAGTATGTGCGGGTGCCCGCTGCATGGGTTGTGCCGTTGCCATCGGGCTTGACGCTATTCCAGGCGATGGCGTTGGGCACAGCAGGCTTTACAGCGGCGCTGTCCATTCACCGTCTGGAACAGAACGACCTGAAACCTGACAATGGCCCGGTGCTGGTGACCGGCGCCACCGGCGGAGTAGGTAGCCTGGCCATCATGATGCTGGCGCAACTGGGTTACCGCGTGGTGGCCGTGACCGGCAAACAAACGGAGCATGACTACTTGAAATCTCTGGGTGCCAGCGAAGTGTTGGCGCGCAATTCAATTGACCTTGATTCGACTCGGCCGCTGGAAAAAGCGCAATGGGCCGGGGCGCTGGATGCAGTTGGCGGTACTACACTGTCGTGGTTGGTGCGCAGCATGATGCAGGGCGGCGCGATCGCCAGTTTTGGCAACACTGGCGGGGCGGAGCTGCATACGACGGTTTATCCGTTTATCCTGCGCGGCGCGCGCCTGATTGGGATAGATTCGGCCAATACAACCATGCCTTTGCGCGAAAAAATATGGCAGCGGCTGGCGCACGAATTGTTGCCAGCGCAGCTGGAAAAAATTACCCGCGTTATGCCATTTGAACAAATGCCTGGGCTTTTTCAGGAAATGTTGCAGGGCCGGTCTCATGGCCGCAAGGTGGTAAAAATAGCGGACCCTACCTGATTCATTTATTGTTGGGTTCGTGCGCACAGCGCACGCTACTTATGTATGTACGCATAGCGCACGCGGCGTGAATTCTCGAATATGCGATTGGTTGGCTTGCCAGGGAACTTGTTAGTACCTATGTACAATTTATTTTTCCCCTGATCTCTATATTATCTCAACATTATTAGTGGATTAGATTGAGGTGTCATGAGTAACGTCAGTTATTCATGAGTCGAGGCAGGCTGAACTGGACTGGTAGGACAGATTGCTGCTGCAGCCTATCTGGCAGCAAGAATTGAAGTTTTCCAACTTTCCCCGAGCATAGCTTTTCCTCCGCTCTTCTGCACTCACTGCACATAAACCTGTCATGAAAACGATTTTCATGGCGCTGCATTACCCGGGAAAGCCGCAATTACAAACCATGACTGTTAATGATATTCCTGTCGTCGCATTTTTCAAGCGCTTGCTTGACCCGTTCATCATCTGGGGATTGCTGGTGGTGCTCACCTGGCTGTACGACGAAACCTTTAACGGTTATTACATGGTGCTGGTAATTATCACTTTTTTTATTTCCTCCTACATTTACGAACAGACAAACATATACCGCACCTGGCGCAACGACAAGTTGCTGGCCTACATCCGCGACACGCTGGTGGGCTGGGGAATTATCATAGGGATACTGGTTTTCCTCGGTTATGCCACCAAACTTTCTTACCGTTATTCTGAACAGGTAATCCTGACCTGGTTTATCGTCACGCCACTGGCATTGATCGCCAGCCATCTTGCCGTGCGCAGGATCGCCACCAGTTTGCGCAAAAAAGGCGAGGCGCGTTCTGTGGTCATTGTGGGTGCCAATGAAACCGGCCTGAAGCTGGTGGAGCGCATCCAGGAATATCCTTACCTGTTAATGGAGCTGCGCGGGTACTTTGATGACCGCGATAACTCGCGCGAAGAGTCAGGCAGCTATGCGGGAATGATGCCGGCGCTGGGCGGGGTGTCCGATGTCGCGAATTATGTGCGCAAGCACGGCATACAGATGATCTTCATCAGCTTGCCGATGTCCGACCAACCGCGCATACGCCAGCTGCTGGATGACCTGCATGACACCACTGCATCCATTTATTTCCTGCCTGATGTTTATATTTTTGACCTGATGCAGGCACGCTTCGATAACGTCGGCGGAGTGCCGGTGGTGGCCATATGTGAAACATCCTTCTACGGCGTCGATAGCGTGGTTAAGAATGTCAGTGATTTTGTGCTGGCCACCCTGATCCTTATCCTGCTGCTACCGCTGATGTTGTGCATTGCGATAGCAGTCAAGCTCACTTCGCCGGGGCCGGTTATTTTCAAGCAGCGCCGTTATGGCCTGAATGGCGAGGAAATCATTGTGTACAAATTTCGCTCCATGGCGGTGTGCGAGGATGGGCCCAATATTGTGCAGGCCCAGAAAGACGATCAGCGCATCACCAAGCTGGGGGCATTTTTACGCCGCACTTCACTGGATGAGCTGCCCCAGTTCATCAATGTATTGCAGGGCCGCATGAGCATTGTTGGCCCGCGTCCGCATGCGGTTGCCCACAATGAGCTTTACCGCAAGCTGATCCGCGGCTACATGCTGCGCCACAAGGTGAAGCCGGGGATTACCGGCTGGGCACAGGTAAACGGATTCCGTGGAGAAACCAGGGATTTGGAAAAAATGCAGGCGCGCATTGAGTTTGACCTGCACTACTTGCAAAACTGGTCGTTATGGCTGGACTTGTGGATTGTAGTGTGCACTGTGGGAGTGGTGTTGAAAAAAGAAAATGCGTACTAGCAAAGTGATTTTCCAGTGCGCCATGGGGATTGGCGTTGTCCCTGACAATCTGAAGGAGAGAATTTTGAATTGTGTTGATATGTTTTTATTTGCGCCGGGAAAACACCGGGCCACAGGCAGCCGCATCAGGTTGGGCATGCTGCTGGTCATCGCGCTGTCGCTTTCCGCCTGTGAAAGCAAGGAAAAGAAAGCCGGGCAGGTTGTAGCCAAGGTCAACGGCGAAGAGATCACCATCTTGCAGGTCAATGACGAACTGGAACGCGCAGGGGTCACGCCAGAGCAGCAGACGGCTGCCAGCAAGAAATTACTGGAATCCCTGATTGACCGCCAGTTGATCCACGAAGAGGCGGTGCGCAATAAATTGGACCGTACCCCGGCAGTGATGCAGGAGATAGAGCGCGCCAAAATGCAGATTATTGCGCAGAAATTTATGCAGAGTATCACTTCCAAAATTCCCAAGGCATCCAAGGCCGAGGTGGAAGAATATTACCTTGGCAACCCTGAATTTTTTGCCCAGCGCAGGGAATTTTTCCTGAAACAACTGGCGATTCCAGACAAGGATTTTGACAAGGATGTGGTGGAGTTTATAAATTCGGCCAAGTCATTGGAAGAGGTGGCAACATGGCTGGACCGGCGTGGTGTCAAATACGGGCGCGGCCAGACCACACGCAGTACCGCAGATTTGCCCAGGGAAGCGGTGACCAAGCTGGCCGGTTTGCCGGCCGGGCAACTATTTCTGGTGGACGAAGGAAATAACAAAATACTGAATCTGCTGGTGGCCGCCCGCGAGAGTCCGGTTTCCTTGACCAGCGCTGAAGCGCAGATCGAACAACTCCTGTTCAACAAAAAGAGCCAGGAAGCGGTGGAAGCCGAAATAGCCCATCTGCGGTCATTGGCCAAGATCGAGTATCTGCATGCAGCTCCGGATGCAGTTTCGGTCACCATTCCTGAGGAGACAGCAGCGGACGCTGCAAAATCCAACTAGCGATATGCCGCTATCGCGACTTCATTGTTCATGGATTTTTTTAAATGAGTGATTCTGTTCCTTCCACTTTTGCAGCCAGGCTGCCCGGCTTGAGGTCGGCCATTCCAGAATGGTGGCCGGTGCTGTTGGGCCTGTTGGTGTTGTATGTCCCCACCTTTTTTAATCTGCTGAATGGGCTGTGGGCCACTGAAGAACAAGCCCATGGGCCGCTGATCCTGGTCTTGTCATTGTGGCTTGTTTACCGACAATGGCCGCTGATGATGGCCAGGAGCGAGGGTAAGCCCACCAGCAATTGGGGTTGGCCAGTTCTTGTCGCCGGCCTGTTGTTCTATGTTATCGGACGATCACAGCAGATAGATATTCTGGAAGTGGGTTCGTTGATATGGGTGATGGCTGCCATCCTGTTGATCAAAAGGGGCAGCAGCGCATTGAAGGTGGTCTGGTTTGCGCTGTTTTTCATGCTGTTCATGATCCCGCTGCCCGGCACGCTGGTCATCATGCTGACCATGCCGATGAAAATGGCCGTCTCGTATGTAACCGAAAACATTTTATTCTGGGCGGGTTATCCGATCGCCCGCAACGGCGTCATATTGCAGATTGGGCAATATCAACTGCTGGTTGCGGATGCCTGTGCCGGACTGCAAACGTTGTTGACTCTGGAAGCGCTGGGTCTGTTTTATTTAAATGTCGTACGACATACCTCAATTTTCAGGAATGTCGCGTTAGCTATCCTCATTATCCCCATCTCGTTTACTGCCAACGTCATCAGGGTCATAGCCCTGACGTTGATTACTTATTATTTTGGCGATGAGGCAGGCCAGGGCTTTTTGCATGGATTTGCCGGCATCGTCTTGTTCTTGAGCGCGCTGTTGTTGATTCTGGGCGTCGATAGTGTGCTGCGGTTATTTATTAAAGCCCGTTCCAGCACCCAGGCGGAAACCTAGGAAAATGAGAAAACCGTAAACTATCAGCATTATCCTCGGGCTGCTTATGGTTTCTTCGGCTGCGCTGACCAAAGTTATGACTCCTACCGCACAGACGGATTATCAAAACCTGATTAATCTGGAAACCATGATTCCCGAGGAATTTGATGATTGGAAGATTGATTTGTCCGTTTTGCCGAT
>JANNQM010000135.1:0-3134 GCA_031400735.1 Gallionellaceae bacterium | reverse complement strand
CAACCGTGCCACGGTAGGCAACAAATTCAATCCGGTATTCTCTTTCAACACCACCGCTTGATCTTTCAGGTCATCCAGCGCAATCCGAATTGCATTACCGTTAGCCGCAAACGCAATCGCATTGCCACTGTCGCAAGAAGGAAAAACCAGCGCGCGCCCATCAAAGGCCTTGCTGATACGTTCCAGGCTGGCCTTGAACCCCTTGCTGCGGCTGAACAAATTCACCGACAGAATGCCATTATCATTCAGCCGCGCGCGGCACATCTGATAAAATGGCAACGTATCCAGCGCCCCCGCCCGCGCATTCGCATCAAACCCATCCACCAGAATCAGGTCATAACTTTGCTCACACTCCGCAACAAAATCCACCCCATCCCTGATCACCAGCTTGAGACGTTTCGGGTCTTCCGGCAACTTGAAAAACTGCCGCGCCGCCGCGACCACTCCCGGCTCAATTTCCACCACTGTCAACTTAGCCAGCGGGTAATGGCGATACAAAAATTTGGTCAACGAAGCCGCACCCAAACCGATTAACAACACCTTGCGCGGAAAGCGGGCATCATCGCGCAACAACAGACTCGCCATCATCTCCTTGGTGTAATCCAGCTCCAGATTCCATGGCCGCGCAATGCGCATCGCGCCTTGAATCCACTCGGAACCAAAATGCAGCGTGCGCACACCGGCTTCTTCGCGGATGTCAATTGAAAGGGGCATGTAGGTATTTGAAATTTTGTTTTGTAGGGCGGATGAGCGTAGCGATATCCGCCGAAGGGGCTTCATACGGCGGAAGGCGCTACGCTTTTCCGCCCTACCGAGCTTTACTTTTTAAACCTGAAATTGATATTTGTAATAGATTTATAAATACCAAACCCTCCGCCACCTACCCACAACAAAGAAAAAGCAAAATTAATTGGTGTGAGAATGATAAAGGTTTTTGGATACTCAAATTTGCTAAAAGGGGCGGTAGTACCTTTTAGGAATATTAAACTAACTTGGTCTTGGGTAAAATCTTTATAGTTAAAAAATAATAAACCCAAGCCAATTGCTAAAAAAATGGAGCTGAAAAAGAATAAAACAGATCTAGGAAATTTATGACGATTTTCTTTTGCGACGTATGCAAGCACAAGAAAAAGTACAGGAGCTAGAAATAACATACTAAATAACTCTAAGTTACTCATCATTACATCTAATATAATTTAGACGACATTCTCAACGACATTTGTTTTATGCTTAGCCTCAATTTCATGCCCTACGAGAATGCCGCGTAACATAATCACGCAGCACACCATCCATGCGGGACTGCCAACCTTCGCCGGTGGACTTGAAATATGCCACGACCTCCGGGCTATAGCGGACGGACACGAGTTGCTTCGTGCTCTTTGACTTGGGACGTCCGCGCAACACGGGCATTGGCACCATGGACTTCAACTGCTTAGGCGTGAGCGGTTTGGCGTCGGGATCAGCTTTGGCAGCAGCCGTGATAGCCCTGTCTTCTTGCACCGTAGGCATCACAACGGATGGACGTTTTTTAGATACTTTTGACATAGTGTTTTACCTCGCGACGGTTGGCTCGGCGCAGGCTGACAATCCTTCGCACCTTACCGCGTTCCACAAAAGCTACGCAGTATAGGATTCCGGTCTTCGGCGCGAGTGCAATTATGCGCAACTCGCCGTATTCGAAGCGTTCATCAACCCAAACCAGCGCAGATTCCCAATCAAGTTCGGATGCCAAGGCCAAGGAGATTCCATGCTTCACCTGATTCGCTGCGTCCTTGGCTGAATCGAACTCGATATGCATTATTTACTGTAGCTACAATAAAGATATTTGTCAATCGGAATTGCCATTAGCAGGTTCCTTTACACTCTTGTTGGTTTGTCCACCCCTCTGACCTTCCCTCGCGTAAAATTAGAACCGCTATACAATCATCCCATAACTTTGACCCCAACCTTGCTCACCCCTGAAAAACTCGCCTCACTCTTTTCCCCCACCGGTGCGCTGGCCGCGCACATCGACAGTTTTCGCGCGCGTCCGCAGCAAGTGGAAATGGCACAGGCTATCGCCGAGGCGATCGACGGCAACGGTTTGCTGATCGCCGAGGCCGGTACCGGTACCGGCAAGACGTTCGCCTATCTGGTTCCGGCGCTTCTCACGGGCGGCAAGGTGATTATTTCTACCGGCACAAAAAATTTGCAGGACCAGCTGTTCCAGCGCGATTTGCCCACGGTGCGCGATGCGCTCAAGGTGCCGGTGTCGGTGGCGCTGCTCAAGGGGCGCTCGAATTATTTGTGCCATTACCATTTGCAGCGCACCCAGTCTGATGGACGCTTTGCCACGCGCGAAGATGTGCGCCATCTGAGCCGCATTACTCAATACGCCAAAGTGACACAGTCCGGTGACAAGAGCGGGCTGGCCGATGTGCCGGAAAATGCGCCAATCTGGATGCAGGTGACTTCGACGCGCGACAATTGCCTGGGGCAGGAATGCCCCAACAACAAGGATTGCTTTGTACTCAAGGCGCGCAAGGAGGCGATGGAGGCCGATGTGGTGGTGGTCAACCATCATCTGTTTTTTGCCGATGTGATGCTGCGCGACGAAGGCGTGGCGGAATTGCTGCCGGCGTGCAACACGGTCATCTTCGATGAGGCCCACCAATTGCCGGAAACCGCCAGCCTGTTTTTTGGCGAGAGCATTTCCACTGCACAAATTACCGAGCTAGCGCGCGATACACGGCTGGAGGCGGCAACGTCGGCCAAGGATTTTGCCGCGCTGCCTGAGGCCACGGATGCGCTGGATAAGGCGGCGCGTGATTTGCGGCTGGTGTTTAAACAGAGTGAAGGGCGCATGCCAGCGGTTGCAACCGAAACATTGACCGGCTGGAATGATGCAGTAAAGACGCTTAACGACAAGCTGGCGCAGCTGAATGGATTGCTGGAAAAGCAGGCGGAGCGTAGCGAGGGGCTGGAGAATTGCTGGCAGCGGGGGCAAGGGTTGGCGTATCAACTAAAGCAGTGGGTAGGCAATGTACCCTCATGTCGGCGCTGCCGCGCGAGCGGGTGCAGGTGGTTCAGGGGTTCTGGCAGGATCATGCGCATTTTCAGCAGGCGGGCTATGCCACGTCGGTAGTGGCCGAGGG
>JANNQM010000134.1:0-49022 GCA_031400735.1 Gallionellaceae bacterium | reverse complement strand
CCCATGCTGATGACGGCGGCGGGCACCGTAAAGGCGGCACGCGTAGTTATCCTTGGCGTAGGCGTAGCCGGGTTGCAGGCCATTGCCACCGCCAAGCGCATGGGGGCGGTGATCGAAGCCTCCGACGTGCGCCCGGCAGTGAAAGAGCAAGTGGAATCGCTGGGCGCAAAATTCATTGATGTCCCCTACGAAACCGACGAAGAGCGCGATGCGGCGCAAGGCACCGGTGGCTACGCGCGCGCTATGCCGGCCAGCTGGATGGAACGGCAGAAAGTGGAAGTCGCCAAGCGCGTGGCGCTGGCCGACATTGTCATCACCACCGCGCTGATCCCAGGCAGGGCAGCACCGGTTCTTGTAACTGAAGATATGGTCAAGGCGATGAAACCGGGTTCAGTGATTGTGGATATGGCGGTCGAGGCGGGCGGTAATTGCCCGCTGTCGGAATTGGGTAAGACGGTAGTCAAACACGGTGTCTCTATCGTGGGCGAAGATAACTTGCCGGCCTTGGTGGCAACCGATGCCAGCGCGCTGTATGCGCGCAACCTGCTGAACTTCCTCAACCTGCTGTGCGACCCCAAGAGCGGCGGCAAGATTAATATCAACCGCGAGGATGACATTATTGCCGGGTCGTTGTTGTGTATTGATGGGGCGGTGGTCAGTAAATAAACACCGCAACCACCCCGGCACTGCGTGCCACCCCTCCTTGAAAATAAGGAGGGGAGAAATCTGGCGCATCAGGAAGCTGTAATCCCCTCCTTTTTTCAAGGAGGGGAGGAGCGAAGCGGAGGGGTGGTCGGAGGGGTGCCTTGAATTTCGCTGAACAAAAATAATTTAGCAAGGAGCATGTCATGAACGTTGTTGATCCTTTCATCATTAACCTGACCGTATTTGTGCTGGCCGTGGTTGTGGGCTATCACGTGGTATGGAATGTCACGCCTGCGCTGCATACGCCGTTGATGGCAGTGACCAATGCGATCTCCGGCATCATCATAGTCGGCGCGATGCTGGCAGCCGGGCCGGAAAAACTGGATGCGGGCACGGCGCTGGGCTTTGTCGCGGTGACGCTGGCAGCTGTCAATGTATTCGGCGGTTTTCTGGTGACCCAGCGCATGCTGGATATGTTCAAGAAAAAAAAGGGCAAGTAAGGCAAAATCTACCACAGAGACACAGAGGCACAGAGAAAAATACAATTACTTCTATGATTTCCTCTGTGCCTCTGTCTCTCTGTGGTGAAATATGTTTTTCATAGGAAGCACACAATCATGTCAGCAAATTCAGTTGCATTAGCTTATCTCGCCGCCGCAATTTTATTCATTCTGGCGCTTAAGGGCTTGAGCTCCCCGGTGACCGCACGGCGCGGCAATGTATTTGGCATGATTGGCATGGCCATTGCCGTGCTGACTACGCTGACGGTTACGCATAATGTTGGTTACATCGTGCTGGCTATTGCGGTAGGTGGCGCGATAGGAGCTTTGGTGGCGCGGCGCATTCAGATGACGGAGATGCCGGAGCTGGTGGCGGCGATGCATTCATTGGTGGGCTTGGCGGCAGTGCTGATCGCGATGTCGGCGTTCAATAATCCGGTGGCGTATGGCATTGCGGCGCTGGGTGAATCGCTGCATTTAAGCAACCGTATCGAGCTGTTCATTGGCACGTTCGTCGGTGCGATTACCTTCACCGGCTCCATCATCGCGTTTGGCAAATTATCCGGCAAGCTGGGCAGCAAGCCCCTGCATTTTTCCGGGCAGCACTGGGTTAACCTGGCACTGGGTGTGGTGATGATTGGTTTCGGCATTGCGTTCTGTGTCACGCCGAGCTGGACGCCGTTCCTGATCATGACCGCGATTGCCTTGTTGCTGGGTGTGTTGCTGATTATGCCCATAGGCGGCGCGGATATGCCGGTGGTGGTGTCCATGCTGAATTCCTACTCCGGCTGGGCTGCCGCCGGAATTGGTTTTACGCTGAACAACAACATGCTGATCATTGCTGGATCACTGGTCGGCAGTTCCGGTGCGATCCTGTCTTACATCATGTGTAAAGCGATGAACCGCGCATTCCTGAATGTCATACTGGGTGGTTTCGGCGGCGGTGAAGGTGCTGTGGCGGATGCCGGCAATGGCGTGCAGAAAACCCACCGCAGCGGCAGCGCGGATGATGCCGCGTTTATGCTGGGCAATGCTGACAGTGTAATTATTGTGCCGGGCTATGGCTTGGCCGTGGCGCGCGCGCAGCATGCGATCAATGAAATGTCCAACCTGCTTACCGCAAAAGGCATTCATGTGCGTTATGCGATTCATCCGGTGGCCGGACGTATGCCAGGACACATGAACGTGTTGCTGGCCGAAGCGGAAGTGCCGTACGAGCAAGTGGTCGAGATGGATGAGATCAACAATGAATTTGCCGACACCGATGTGGTGCTGGTGATAGGCGCCAACGACGTGGTCAACCCCGCCGCCAAGACTGATCCGAAAAGCCCGATTTTCGGCATGCCCATACTCGAGGCGCACAAGGCGCGTACGATCATGGTGGTCAAACGCAGCATGGCAGCCGGATATGCCGGGCTGGACAACGAACTGTTTTATCTGGACAAGACCATGATGGTGTTCGGTGACGCCAAAAAAGTTGTAGAGGATGTGATCAAGGCGTTGGGGCACTGACATGGTTCGTGCGCATGGGGCACGCTACGTCAAGATGTGTAATTCGTGCGCACAGCGCACGCTACCAGGATGTGTAGCGTGCGCTGTGCGCACGTTCTTTAGATGGCTTGATGCTGCTTAGCTGAAAGAAGCGATAAATGCTTCCGAAGGCATGGGTTTGCCGAACAGGAAACCCTGATAAAGCATGCATCCTGCGCCCCACAGAAAATCGCGCTGGGCGGTCGTTTCCACCCCTTCCGCAATGACTTCCATACCCAGATTGTTGGCCATGCCAATGATGGTTTGAACAATCATCGCATCGCTGGACTGGGTGCCGATATTGCGCACAAAAGACTGATCAATTTTTACCTGATCCAGCGGCAATTGGGTCAGGTAGGCCAGCGAGGAATACCCCGTACCAAAATCATCCATTGAGAAGCGTATTCCCATCAGCTTTAACGCGTGCATCTTGGCGATGGTGTCGCCCACATTTTCCAGCACCACACTCTCAGTCAATTCAAGTTTCAACCGCCGAGGGTTGATTCCTGTTTGGGCGATGGTATTGCTTATTTCCTGGACAAAATCCGGTTTGCGGAACTGGCGTGCACTGACATTGACTGCCAGTGCAAGCTCGCGCATCAGCGGGTTGCTTTCCCATTTTTTTAGTTCCGCACAAGCAGTTTGCAATACCCACTGCCCCAGAGGCAGGATCAGGCCAGTGTCTTCCGCTACTGGAATGAACTGAGCCGGACTGATCATGCCCTGCTCGGGATGGTCCCAACGGGTCAGCGCTTCCGCGCCTATCGGGCGCTGTTTGCTGTCGACTTGTAGCTGGTAGTACAAATTGAATTCCTGGTTCTGCAACGCTTTGCGCATACCTGCTTCAATCTGGCTGCGCACTTCCAGCGCTTCCTGCATGGCCGGGTCAAAGAAGTGCAAAGTGTTGCGCCCGGATTTTTTTGCCGCGTACATTGCGGTATCGGCCTGTTTCAGCAAGTCATCCAGGTTCTGCCGGTAATTGGCAAACAGCGAAATGCCAATGCTGGACGAGCTGTAGTATTCGGTATCCTGGATCATGTAAGGACGGCTGGTGGCTACTAACAATTTTTCGCCCAGATTGCGCGCTTGCATTGCGGCCTGAGTCCTGTCGTTGCTTAATTCTTCCAGCAACACCACGAACTCGTCGCCGCCGAGGCGCGCCAGCGTATCGCTCTCGCGCAGGCAGGCACGAAGACGTACGCCCACTTCGATTAACAGCAGGTCGCCGATATCATGGCCGCGCGTGTCATTGATAATCTTGAAATTGTCGAGGTCAATAAACAGCAGCGCTGCGCTGGTCTGGTTGCGGGCGCTGGTAGCGACTGCCTGATGCAGTCGGTCAAACAGCAGTCGCCGGTTGGGTAACTGGGTGAGCGGATCATAAAAGGCCAGATTATGAATTTTTTCTTCGGCTTGCTTGCGCTCAGTGATATCAAAAAACGCCACAATGTAATTGGTGATTTCACCGTTTGCGCCCACTACAGCGGTAATGGTCAACCATTCCGGATAAACCTCGCCGTTTTGGCGGCGGTTCCATATCTCGCCCTGCCAATAATTATCGCGGCGCAGGATTTTCTGCATGCGTGAATAGAACTCAGGATCTTTCTGGTCCGACTTGAGCATGCGCAGGGTGTTGCCTATGGCTTGTTCGGCGCTATAGCCAGACAGTTCCGTGAATACCCGGTTAACCCGGATAACCACTTCATCACTATCCGTTACGATCATGCCTTCTTCTATCTCAAAGGCAATCGCCGCCACGCGCAAGGCTGCCTCGCGTTCTTCCATGACCATCATCATGCTGTTAAAGGCGTGGGCCATGTCAGCGATATCCTTCGGCCCGGTAAGTACCGCGCGCACTTGCGATTCGCCGGCCTTGGCGCGTCCCATACTGGCTGACAGATGATGCAACGGCTGAGTGATGCGGTTGGCCAACAAGCGGATCAGGAACAGGAACAACAATGCAAAAGAAAAGGATATGGTCAGGTTGGTGACGAAAATATCCTGGGTGGTCTGGGCCAGCGCCTCTTTGCTCATCACCACTGCCACATGGCCGAGCAATTCCGGCGCGTGGGTCTGTGCATCAAACGGTGATTCGGAGGAAGGTTGGGTGTATACCGGGCTTACAAAGCGCCATGCCTTGGAATTTTCTGCATCGAGTACGGCTGATTTATCCTCTGGATTATTCTGTCTTGAGATAGCGGGAAGTCGGGTAGGGCTTGCGTTGCCTAGCGTTAATAATATGCGCCCATGGACATCGAGCAAATCCACATTGACTACCCCAGGGAAAGCCAGCGTAGCATTGGCTGCCTCAGCAGCGTTATCGGCTGAGGCGGTGATTAACGCCAGCGTGCTTTGATGCGCCAGGTTCTCGGTAATATTTTCCCCTTGTTCCAGCAGGCTGCGGCGCACCCGTTCGTTACTTTGCCATGACCCGACCAGTGAAGAAAACAAGGCCAGAAAGAGAATCCCCAGCGCTATCATGTAAGTGAGCTGGCGCCGGAAAGTGAATCTTTGCAGGAAAGTGTATAGGAGTTTCCGCATGGCAGGGCTATTGCTCTGGAAATGTCATGTCGAAATCCTGCTGTCGGCTGGTGTTCAGCCCCAGATGTTTGGCAGTGCGCAAATTGACAGCAATCTGCACGTCGCGCAACGGCAGCATGCCTTGGTGTTCATGGTTGCCGGAGCTTAAAACTCCCCGGGCAAGGTCGGCCAGGCTTCTTCCCAGCGCGACATTATTGGGATAAAGCGAAAATAACACTCCGCGACGGACATGGCTGGTATTGCTGGAAAATATTGCGAGGTTTTGGTTCCATGATTTCTCAAGCACCAACGGCAGGATAGAACTTTCCTCCACTGTGCTGGGATCCTGTGGCAACCACAAGGCGTCGGTATCGCTATCTGCGGCAGAAAATATTTCCTGATAAAATTTCACGGCACTGCGCAAATCCTGGGTCTCATAAGTCACCAGATCCAACCCTTGGGCGCGTGCGGCGTCTTTAGCCAATTTCATCAACCACCCGTTGATTTTTGGGTCGTACACCACAAACACCCGCTTGACTCGAGGCATCAACATTCTCAGGCGGGAAAACAACAATGCAGGATCGGGCGTCAGGCTGAGTACGTGTTGTTGACCGACTTCGTTTTCCGGCACTGTCAGCACTCCGCCCACTACTATGCCCAGCTTGGGGTCCAGTGTTGCCGCAGTCTTCATGCCTTGCCGACCAAGAGCGATAATGACCTTGGCATTCTGGCGGGTCAAGGTGGATTGCAATGTGCCGACATCCGAGTCGGGAAGCACCGGGTAACTAAATACAGGGACGTTGGCCTTGTCTTTAATACCCTCGATGATCTTGTCAAAAACCTCACGGTAAGGCTCGCCGATATTGGGATAAATGACCGCAATGGAAGCCTCGCCCGCGCCCGCTATGGAGGTGATCACCAATGAGATGGCGAGAAATAGCGCCAGGATTTTCTTCAAATGTAGCGTGCGCTGTGCGCACGAATTATTTTTTTCCGTCGTGCGCGTAGAGCACGCTACGAAAATTTCACTCTCGCCAAGTAGGGGTTGGGCGTAGGGGGGATTTGCTATCCATGACCGTACGGGTTTAAATTTGTTAAAGCTCGCCAAATAATATTTCAGAATACTTCCCATCATAAGAAAAAATGCTGCAAACCTGGAGTACGTTGCGTGCGTGTTACCCAATTGAAAAACATGTTTCGAAATGTTTTCGGTACGTCTGGCTTGCGGCCAAACACTCCTCAAAATATATGTAGCGTGCGCTATGCGCACGACACAACTTTTATTAAAATCACGTGCGCACAGCGCACGCTACGAAAGCCGGACGGCATTAAAGCTCATGCCGTACTTCAACCCGCCATTCGCGCGGAGCCAGCGGTAAATCGTTGGCAATCAAACCCGGTGAAGGCGAAGGTTCTCGCGCATCGGCGTCGAACAAATTGCGTACGGAAAAGGCAAAATCCCAATCACTACTGCGCTTCTGGTTGCGTAGCGTGATATCCACCGTGTGGTAATCGGCAATGTCAGGGCGTGTGTCAGATGGCTCCCGCTTGCGGTCGGCAATATAGTTGAGCTGGGTGTTGAATGTCCACCCTGGCATAAAACGCCAATCTGCTCGAGTGTAAACGTGATGGCGCGGTGCATTGCCTGCATCGCGGTTGGTTGCTTCATCAATCGAACGTTGGTGGGCGTAATTGCCCGTCAACCGCAGGATTTGGGTGGCGTCCCACACCAGTTCAACTTCCATGCCATGGCCATTTTGTTTCCCAGAATTTTGCACAACCGCACTGGTATCGGGGCGCAAAATGTCTCTCATTTGATAGCGGAACAGATTCATATTTGCCTGTAAGTCGCTAGCCGCCTGCCAGACAAAAGCCAGTTCCAGTGATTCTATTTTTTCCGGTTTGAGATTTGGGTTGCCCAGCAACACTGGATTATTGATGTTGTACAGCTCAGAGAATGAGGGCGGGCGGAATGCACGGCCATATAGCAATTTGCTGGTCAGGTTGTAAGCCGTTTCCCACACCAAAGCGAGGCGCGGATTAGTTGTATTGCCGAAATCTGAATAGCGGTCATGGCGCACCCCGGCTGTCAGATACCAATCCTGGGTGAAAGCCCATTCGTCCTGTGCGTATACATAATTGACACGACGTTTATGAGGAAGCAGGAAGGGCGTGGCGTCCACCACCGGCCCTCCGGTAGCAAAATTATTAGTCTCTTCGGTACGATATAGATTATCGCCTTGAGTGCCGGCGCCAAAGCGCAACTTATGTTTTTCCAAACGAGTATAAGCAGCTGACAGACCGAAACGTAAATGGCGCTCCCATTTGTAAGGATTGCCGATAAAGCCTTCGGGAAAAGCACCGGCAAAGCCCGGAGGGTAAAGTACCAAGTCAGATTTTTCGGTAATGCGCAGATAGCTGGCCTGAGCGGTCACATCCCAATCAGGCGCAAAATTGACATCCTGATAGGTAAGATCGGTTGAAATACGCGTACCGAGATTTTTCCCTTGGGGGTCTAACGCTGAAGCCACTCCGGCACCGGTCCCGATTTCGCGCTGCTGGTAGCCCATGCGTAGCCGCCATTTATTGCGCGCCAGATCAAGACGGCCGTCTATGGCATCGCGCTCAAGGTTAACCGGTCCCGGTGCAAGGGAGGGGCCTGGTGCGAGGGTGGGGTTTAGTGAGCCGGACATTGCATCGGCAGTAATGATTTGCCGCTGACCATCGGTGTGACCTGCTCGCAAATAGACTGCAGCATCAAGCCCACCCCAAGTGCCACCATGTTGTACCCAAGCATCCCAACTATCGAACGAACCAAGGCGCAGACCAGGCTCGGTGCCGCTTAGGTCAACGTTGGTTTTGGTGATGATGTTGATCACCCCGGAGAAAGCATCTGCACCATAAAGCGCGGAGCCGGGGCCGCGAATGACTTCGATGCGCGCGATGTTCTCCACTGGCATACCGCCCCATACTAGAGACCGGTCACCAAAAATCACGCCAGTAATGGGAATGCCATTCACTAGCATTAATACCTGGGGGTTGTACTGAGTAGCGATACCGCGAATGATGTAAATAGGACTATAGTTAATGGGCGAGCGCGCCACATGCAGGCCTGGCACTGTTTCAAGCACCTCGTCAAGATCAGCTGCACCAATGGCAGCGATGTCTTGTGCTGTGATTACTGTAGCGACTGATGGAGCGCGAGCGATAGGCTGTGGCGCGCCACTGGCAATACTGACAAAAGTCTTGTCGCCGTAAGCCATGGCCAAGTCTTCCTCATCAGGGAAAGGGGCGCTATGGGCAGCAGTAGCCCATGTCAAAGTCAACAGTAAAAATATTCGCTTGGTAGATATTTTCATAATGTCCCCCCCCCGACTATTAAAATGCAAGACGATTCTACATTATTGATTATTTCTTTCAGTTAATTTTTCACTAGGGGCCAATGTCGACGCTCTACCCCCTGATACAGCATTACCCGGCACGGCAGTGGAAATAAATGGCCTTCTGCTTTCTGGGCCGCGTCCAGATAGCAGGGCGGTATACCGGCGAGAAAGACCGGGATCATAAATATGTAATGTTCGCGCGGCGACAACCCGAAATCCAGTGCCAATGCAGCCGACAACGCGGCATAATTCATACGCAAACGCCAACGGCCATCGAGCAGGATTTTTTCCACATCAAACGCCAGCTTGAGGTGATCGCCATTGTTTAACCCTTGCTCATGCGCCAGCGCCATCATCGGTGCAATACGCTCATCACCGGCAACCAGCGGCCGCCCATAACCCGCGATGCCGCGTTGCTGTTTGAGTTCAATTTGCACCAGTTCACTCAGGTTCGCGCCTCTGTCTATCTGGTCTTTTATGCGCACCAGGAATTCGCTGACGCGTAGGACCACGCCACCACCATAAATTTGTGCTTCCGAAACAGCCAAGGCGGCGGCGACACCAAGATTGCCTGTACTACGCGTCGTACCTGCCAGCGCGGCTACGCGGTTGTTCCACAGTCGGGCATCTGGGTAGCTGGTGTAGCTCCATATAGCATGAAATACCTTCATCTGGTGCGGTGTAAAACGGCGTCCGGTAATGCCGAATAAGTACAGTTCCAGCCAGTCCATGTCCTTAAGTGAAACGTGCAAATCATGACCGCGAAATACTACGCGCTCTCCTGGGAAAAATGCGCCCACATTGGAGATGAGCCGACCAACATTCTCCTCCAATAGTTGCGGACCAGTCATATTTTTTCCGCTGAATATTCCCCCATTCCCACAAGTGGAAGAGGGGTGGAAGAAGATTGCACCGGCCCTGGATCATTCTGCAGATCTATTTCAAAAAACGGAAAATTTTTGTGGCCATATTCTTTTTGTTCCAAAGCGTGCACCGCTGAACCCGGCAGGCGCAGCAACAAGTGCAGCATTTCACCCTGCGCCGGGCTGCAGCCCAGATCGTGCAGGGCTGCAGCCGCCACCCCCGTCATCGCCAGCGGCAATGCAGCTGCAGATTCCAGTTGTGTCCGGTTAGATTGCAGCCATGCGAGAGAGGGCCCACATTCCGAATTCACTAAGTGCTTCAGCGTTTGCAGTACCGGAGTGGTGCAACGTACACCATGCGGATCAAAACCGGGAGGATGACCCGGAGCGGGCCACACATCGGCAGGATCAGCAACCGGCGAGGTCACTAATGATGTTTGCCACAATGATAAATCGGTACCATTCTCCAGCCAGTTTTCCATCGCCAGCCGCACTTCGCGAGCACCGCCCGATGCGCCCGCACCCACAGCTAATGCCGCCATTAAACACGAAGCCGAAGTTGAGCCACCCACTCCGCCACACATCGCGGCATGCACAGCCGCATCGCGCGGCCCGGGATTGGCCAGCGCTACAGCCAAACCTTCCAGCAATTTTGCCTGTTGTGGGGTTGGAGCCTCGCCGCGAAACAATAGGAATAAATATTCGATCCAGCTGGCCTTTCCAAGCAGTTCTCCATAGACATCGTAGCCGTGACAATAAGATGACGCTGCCGCAAACGCGTTGTCGGGTTCGGCTTCTTCCTGCCAGATGCGGGTGTGGATGGATTCCATGTTACTTCAGTCTTTCACAGGGGTTTGCAGCCATCTTCTGAAGGCAAGAGTTAGCCCAAATGGTTGCCATGCTTCACCGGCTCAACGTCCTGAGCCGTAGTTCCATTGGTGGTGATTCTTCCCTGTCTACGCGCACATCAAGGACGGTTGGGCCGGGATGGCGCAGGATCGCATCCAGATCCAGATTTTCGAAATCCTGCGCGGTGTTGATTACATGTCCCGGAATGCCCATGGATTCGGCCAGCATCTTGAAGTCCACTGCAGGCAGTTCGAAGCCGACCTGTTCTGCGCCGGCCATGCGCTGGCCGTGTTTGACCATGCCCAATGCCGCGTCGTTAAGGATTACGAATAACACAGTGAGTTTCTCTGACAGGGCCACGCTCATTTCCTGGCCATTCATCAGCACGCTGCCATCGCCGGTAATGCATATGACGGGTGCCGTACGGTTGGCCAGTGCAGTGCCGACTGCGCCGCCGATCGCCCAACCCATCGGAGCAAAATTCATCGTGACGCGCATCCATCCGCCAATACTTGGAGTATGGTCATGCATGGCCAAATGGTGAATCGCCCAGATGGTGCTGTTGCCGGTATCAGTCAGGAAGCGCGTATCGGGCGGGCTGCGCCAGCCCAGTTCGCGCATCAGGTATTGCGGTTTGATGGGTGCGTTGACTGACGCAGGTTTGAATGGATCATCTACCGAGAGTCTTTTGAAACGGCGTTTCTCGGCCACGGAAATTTTTTTCGACCCATCCCGGCGCAATGTGCGCAACAACCGCTCGAATATCGGGCGGATACCGCCGCGCACATGCAGACGAGCCATCGGTGAGCGCGCCAGGTGTGCCTCCAGTGCATCAATATGTACCAGGCGGTTATTCAGCACCGCTTCACTCCAGCCATTGCTGGTCCATTCGCTCAGGTTGGAGCCGACCACCAGGATCAGGTCCACTTTTTTATCTTCCATAGCTGTAACGGCGGCTCGGTGTCCGGCGAAGCCGAACACGCCACGGTATAAAGGATGGCGCGGACTGATGAATCCCTTGGCGTCGGGGGTGACGACAAATAAACCGTCCATCCGTTCCACCAGCTCAATGATCAGATCAATGGCTGTCCCGCAGCCGCTGCCGATCAGCACAACCAGGCGTTTTGTCTGTGCCAGTTGGGTCTGCAATTCTCGCACCGCCGAATCATCAACTGGTGACAGCGGGCGCAGCAGGTGAGCCAGATTGTAAGATGGGCCGGATTTTAATTTTGCACGCTGCACGTCCATTGGAATGCTGAGGTGAACCGGGCCGGGATTGGGTTGGTATGCGCCCAGCAGCGCATTGGTCAATTGCCTTTCCAGTTGGTCTGGGTGGGATATCAGCGCGCTGTAGCGGGTGCAGGTGCGAAACATCGAGACGGTGTCGATGCCGGCGCCGGATGATTCCTGCAGCGCGCCTCGTCCCATCATCAGCAGCGAGGGTTGGCCAGTAATGACCAGCATCGGGATTTCGTTTTCGTAAGCGCACGCGACGCCCGTGATGAGATTGGTTGCCCCCGGGCCAGAGGTGGCGCAGCACACCCCTATCTTGCCCGATTCCCGGGCATAGCCGTCGGCCATGAAAGCGGCGCCGGTTTCATGGCGCGCCAAAATCGGGCGTATGCCACCGCGCCGTGCGCTGCGCGCGAGAGAGTTGAACAGGGGTTCGATCGCGCCGCCAGGCACACCAAAGATATATTCGATGCCGATTTGTTCCAGATAAGCGACTAGCAGGTCAGCCGCTTGCATGGGGCTGTGCATGATTTCCGTTACTGGAGGTACCGGTTCCAGATAATTTTCTTGTTGTGATATCGTCATGGACTGTGACCGTTATGCGATGCAATTAGGCTAGCCATTTGAGATATAGCACGGTATGTATATTCTTTATGTGCGCTATCCCACCCCCTACTGCATGAAACTCTAGCACAGGCAAATATGTTTGCCGAGTATTTGTAGAAAAATTTAATTAAACGCACAAAATCTCACGCAGCTGAGTTGATATCGCTTTCCGGTCTTTGACGGCCAAGGTGCCGGTGCGCCGCACAAAGGATGCTTCTTCAAAGGTGGCAATCTTACTGGGGCGCGCAATGGATTCACCGGGCAATCCCGCAAGCTTGAGGTCACTGATCAGAACATCTCCATAGACTCTTGCATGCTGTGCACTCGTGATCATCGCCAGGAAATATTTTCCTGCTTTTAAGCTCAGTGTATCGGTCGAAACAACAAGAGCGGGACGCACCTTTGTGTAGTTTTTCTCGGTATAGGGGAAAGGCACCAGTACAATATCCCACGGTTGAAACCGTGGTTTAGCGGAGCGTGTCATAGATGCTGTCTGCGTCTGAACTCCATTCAGTAAACGTATGGAATGGGTTATCTATCCGCTCTTCCTCACTGCTTGGCATAAGTAATTGTGCCTTTCCTGCCTTTGCGGCGAAATAGAAACGCACCGCTTCACGAAAAAACTCCGAACGGTTACGCCCTTCTGCTTCACATGCGTCTTCAATTTGCGAGGCCAAGCGTTCCGGTATTGTTATTGCAAAGCGGTGGTACGGTGTATGTGCCATTGTGTTTCCTTAAATAGTATGCATTCAGTATTACTCTATGTGCATAAAATGTCAATTTAAATGGTTTCCCCGCGAATAAGCGCGATCACCCCCGCCATCGTCGTTCCGTCGTCATCAAATCCGCCATGCGTGGTGCTCTTAGACTCCTTTCCAGGTGCTGGCCAAACCCGTATGTTGGGCAATTTTTGCGGAATGATTTGCTCGTTAAAATATTTTTCCATGCCCAGAATCGGCGTGATCTGGCCTTTTTCGAATGAGTGGGAGACAAGGTACAGCAATGAGCGGGTGTAACCCAGGATAGGTTTGCAGGTAGGGTCTTTCAATTCCATGTCATTGCTCAGGTGGAACTGGTGGTAGCGCCGGACCTTGCCGCTCTTGATCGCGGGCACCACTTTTTTCTGAAAAACATCGGCGCGCACGGCGGGGGCCATGAAAGTCACGCTGTCAAAATTCCATCCCGCTCCGCCCAGCCGTTCTATCACATGGCTATGCAGTATCGCGCCCGCCGAATGGCCTATCAAATGCAAGCGCACTTTGGTCGGGTCGGCAAAATGCGGCGAGCGTTGGCAGGCCTGATATAACTTGGCGCCGCCACTGTCGGCGGTGGTGGAGATGGCTTCGGCATTTTGTTTCATCTCGCCCCAGATCAGGCTGCCGGGAACCGTCAGTAATTTTTCCAGGCGTTCATTCCACCAGTGTTTAAAGTTATCCAGCATGCCGCCAGTCGGGCGCGGCTGGCCTTTGAGTACATCTTCGAGGCGATTTTGCAAGGTCGATAACAGGTCGGTTTCCCACATCAAAAAGATCGGGAAAATCTTGTTGTCATACAGTGCCGGAATCCATTTGGCAGCGGTCTCGGCGGCGTCGGCTTCGGATGTCAGGCCACCGTGGGCATAAATCGCGATGTCTATAGTCGCATTTTTGCCCAAGCCCCACGCGCTGCGCGCCGCGCCCAGATGCAGGTTGACCAGCGCTTCCACATCTCCATCCTGGGTGCGAAAATCGCCGGTGTTGCTGAGGCGGCCGTTGTTTTCCATATTGATAATGAACGGGCTGATCTCGCGCTTGCGCAAGGACGGGTCACTGGCCAGTTGCACTTTGCCGCCACGTACACGCAAGGTCTGGGATTGCGCTATTTCCAGATGCAAATCGGTGACCACACCCAGTTGTGCGATCCAGCAATCCATCGCGTTGTCCAGCCAGTCTTCATAGCTCAGCACCGCGCACCCGCCGCTGCCCCAGTTGGTACCCCATGAATTCTGGATGATGAATCCATCGCGGTTATAGCCGGTGATGACAAAGGCATGGCCACCGTCATCCGGATCGGCTTTCTTGGCCGGTATCATCCACCAGGAGGATGATTTTCCACTGCGGTTTTTGGCTTCATGCCCTTTATCCCAGCCACTGTGGCAGATTGCGCTGGCGTAGAGAATGCCGACTTCATTCAGCGCGGTATGCATGTCCGTGACCGAACGGGTATCTACCCGGTAATACGCGCCCAGTGGGCGCTTGACGGCATCCAGCCACCAGTCATCCATTGTTTTTTTGGTTGGTGTAGTGGGCATTTTCTCCGACGACCACAACGCATCCGCGCAGGCGCCGTGCTTGTACCAGCCCTTCATCGCGCCGCGCAGGCTGGAACCGGCATCCACCCGCGAATCGCCGGGGAATTCATCGTAACGACGCGCCATCGAATACAGCATGAAAGGCGACACCGACAGCTGCGCCATTTTGCGCTGCGGAGCAGGTTGCAAATGTTGCAGGTGGTACAACACGCTGGCCAATGCAAATCCGGTGCAGGCGTTGGTATCGCCCTGATTCAGTACCGGCAGTTTAATTTTGGGTTCGAGTATCGCTTTGGGCGCAATGGCTACCGATGGCAAGTAAGGCCGGTCGCGCAGGTCGATTTTGTCGGGTACGACATTGCGTATTGGAGAGCGGGGACTGGTGAATTTTTTGGGGGTGGATTTTTTGGGGTTGGATTTTTTTGTTGCAGCGACCATGAAACCTCCTTTTTAACTCAGATAGTTCATTAGACGTAAGTCTGGGGACAGCGACGCGTTCCCCCCTTTGTAAAAGGGGGGTTAGGGGGGATTTAATGTCGCGCGGCTATAAAATCCCCCTCGATTCCCCCTTTTACAAAGGGGGAGGGTAGGTTGAATTTTCCAATGGATTATCTGAGTTTAATTCATTTTTTGTTGTTGCTGGCGAACAGTCTGGTAGCCAACAGCATCACCTTTAATCTCCAGCCACAGCTCGCGTAGTGGCACACGGTTTTTGGCAGTGTGGTCTACCCATTCGGTGGGCGTTGCAGTGCCGGGGTGAAATCGCACACCCCATATCGGTTCGAACCTATCGGTGCGCAATGAGTAGCGGGCATCGCCGATGATGCTGGGATCACCTGAAGCACGCGCGACCCAGCCATCGGAAAAATAGCTGAAGCGGGCGAAATCATGGCGTATGCGCGGGTCGGTCTGCGCTGAGGGCGGCAGGTCAGATTCACGCAACAAAGGCACGGCGCTGCCTTCTTTCCACTGCGGGGTGTTTGCAATGACACGGATGCGGTCAGTGTAAATGATGTTTTCCGATTGATAGACCGAGCGCCAGATGAATGGATTGCCCACTGTCGGAAACATTTCGGCGCGTTGAATGCTATGACCGCGTGATTCAGCAATCGGCTGCTGCACATCCAGCGCCTGTTCGCGATGCAGTGCAGCATTGCCGATATAAGCCAGCGATAAAATCAGCGCGGCCATGGTAGGTAGCCGTGAGCGTCCGCGCACTGAAAATAGCAGCCCGACCAGCAATATCAGCGTCAGCAACGGACCTATCGTGGTAATCCAGTGCCAGGCAGTGCGCGTCGTTGAAAATGGCCACAACAGATGGGTGCCGTAATTGGTGCAGGCATCCAGCAAACCGTGTGTGGCATAACCGATGCCGCCCGCCGCCAGGATCTCACGCCAATCCGCACGGTGGCGTTTTTGCAGCAGCCACGGTAACGCAGCTACAAAGGCACCGACAGGGATGAATGCGAATGAATGCGTGAAGTGGCGATGGTATTCAATCGCCAGCAAAGGGTCGCTGGCGCTGGAAATCAAAATATCGGCATCCGGCAGCATGCCACCTAGCGCGCCGATCAACCAGATGCGGCGGTTTGGGCGCGGGCCAACGAGGGCATGGGCAGCTGAAGCACCGAGTAATGCGTGGGTTAACGGATCCATCAGATATAGGGTCAGATTGCCTAAAAATTCATTAGGTGCCCTTTATTATGCCAGTAACGCACATGGGTTTTGCGGAAACGTTCTACCTGAAAATTTTGCGCATCCATGTTCACTACGATTGCGCCATCTTCGTCAGAACGCAACAGCTCGCTACCTGACGCCTGGTAACGCTCCACCACTTCCTGTTTGGGGTGGCCGTAGCGGTTGCGGTAGCCAGCGGTGAATACAGCATAGCGTGGATGAACAGCTTCGACAAATGGCAGCGTGGAGGAAGTCTTGCTGCCGTGATGGGGCACGACCAACAGCGTGGCGGGGAGTTGGGCTGCGTGTTGTTGCAGCAAGCGCTGTTCTGAAGCTTTTTCAATATCGGCTGCGAGCAGCAAGCTGTGTTTGCCGATGGAAATTTTTAGTACGCAGCCGCGTTCATTGTCACGGATTTTTGGTTGTGCATAGCTTTCCATGGTGGGATGCAGCACCTCAAAACGCACGCCGTCCCAGTCCCACGCTTGCCCATCCACACAGCGCTGTGGATTAGCTGAGAGTTGCAGCAGGGCATGGTTGGTATCCAGTGATGATGACAGCCAGCCGACCGGCATGGCTTGCAAAATTGAGCGCGCACCACCGGTGTGGTCGTTATCATCATGGGTCAGCATCAATCCATCCAGGCGGGCAATGCCCTGCGCCCGCAGTGACGGGATCAGAATGCGGTTGCCGCTATCGGCTTCGCCACTGAAATCCGGGCCGCTGTCATAGAGTAGCGCGTGGCCATGCGTTTGCGCCACCACCGACAACCCCTGGCCGACATCAAAAATTACCAGGCGTAACGCATCTTGCGGTGGTGGCACCGGAAAAACAAAAAACATCGGCAGCATCAGCAGCAGCCCCAACCAGCGTGCAGGAAAACCGCGCGGCAGCAGCAACCACAATACTCCCACCACACCCAGCGCAATGCTCCAGGGTGGTGGCGCATGTTGCGCCCACACTGCGTCGGGCAGACTGTTCAGCCACTGCAGCGCAGCCATGCATCCTGCCATCACCTGATGGGCCAGATGTAAAATCCAGTCTAGCGGCAGCAGCGCGGCCAGCAGCGTCAGCGGCACCACCACCAGGCTGACCAGCGGTATCGCAAAAGCGTTAGCCAGTGGCGACACCAGTGATATCTGCTGGAACATCGCCAGCAGTAGCGGGACCAGCCCTATGCTGATAGCCCATTGCACGCGGCCATATCCCACCAGCCAGTGCGAGCGCTGCAAGCGGTGGGCGGTGGTATAAAAAATCAGCGCCACTGCGCCAAACGACAACCAGAATCCGGGCGAGATCACGGCCCATGGATCCAGCAATAACACCACTAGCAGCGCACTGGCCAGCAGCTGCGACGGCGCGATGGTGCGCGATAACCACAGCGCGGCAGCGATGGTCGCCAGCATGTACACCGTGCGCTGCGCAGGCACGCCATATCCCGCCAGCAACGCATAGGCCAACGCGACCAGCAAGCCGACCAGTGCCGCCATTTTGCGCGCTGGCAAGCGCTGGGTGAGCCGGGCATTACGTCGCCACAAACCAAAAGTTGCGGCAAAAGCCAACCCGGCCAGCATGGTAATGTGCAGGCCGGAAATGCTCATTAAATGATTGACGCCGGTACGTGTGAAAATTTGCCACTGCGCGCTGGGTATGCTGCCCTGATCGCCGATGGCCAGTGCAATCAGTATTCCGGCGTAAGGGGCGTCGTGCAGTGTGGCGCGGAACGAGTCGCGCACTTTTTCGCGTAGATGTTCGACTACATAACCAGCGCGGACCACCTGTTCATCCAGCCGCTTGTTGCCCGGATCCGGACGCACATAACCGGAGGCGCGCAGCCTGCGTTCCAGCATCCAGGCTTCGAAATCAAAGCCGTGCGGATTGGCGCTGCCGTGGGGTTGTTTCAGGCGTACCGTAAGTTGCCAGCGTTCCCCTGCATGGAACGTAAGAATATCGTTGCGTGCATTGTCATAGGTGGCAAGAAGAATACGCGACGGAATGTGGGCATCCGGCGTCAGCACCTGTTCCACATCAAATACAAAACGCCATCCGCGCTCGTGCTGGCGGGGTAGCTCTGCAACCACTCCGATCACCGCGACATCTTTGCCTTGCCACTCGGCCGGTAAACTGTCGGCCAAGCGCTGTTGCGCAAAAAACGCCGCATAGAAAAATCCCGCGCTGCAAGCAATAAAGGCCAACACCACTTGGCGCAAGACGCGCTGTCCGGCAAGGCGTCGCGGCAAAAAAAGCAGCGGCACCAGCAGCACCGGCAGTATGACCCAGTACGCGTTGGGCAGCGCTGCCTGTTGCTGTAACAGCCCTATTCCCAAAGCAAAAAACAGAATGGTGGTTGGCATGGCCTGCTGGAGTGGTTATATTTAATTGTTATGGGTGCAATATATTCAGGTATTCTATCAGCGAGTTTTTCCAATATAACGCCGCGCAGAATAACGCCCTAAAGTAAACGTCAGTGCCCAATAGATTTTTTAAAAAACTGCTGCCCAGCCGCGAGAGTATCAAGAAATATGGTTGGTTGCGCCATTTTGGCAGCTGGCTTCACCACCCGTTGTTGTGGTGCCACAACCGGCGCTCGATAGCTGGAGGATTTGCGATAGGATTATTTTGCGGCCTGGTTCCCGGCCCGTTACAAATGCTCAGTGCGGTGCCACTAGTCTTGCTGTTCCGGGTCAACCTGCCGGTAGCGCTGGTGACTACGTTATATACCAACCCGTTGACCATTGCTCCGTTGTACCTGGTGGCCTACAAGCTGGGCGCCTGGGTAACGGGTAATAAAAACTATATTTCACCGGAGCATTTTGCATTGCCGGAAATGAGTTGGGGTAGCTGGCACAGCGCGATGCTGGAGTGGGTCAGGCTGCTAGGGAAGCCCCTTGCGGTCGGGCTGCCCTTACTGGCGATCATTATTGCTGTTGTGGGTTACTTTGCCGTGCGCACGGCGTGGTATGTGATAGTGGTTTTGAAGTGGCGCAGGCGAGCTGCGCAACGAAAATCATCATGAGTGTTGCGAATAACCCTAGAGCCCCTCTAAAAATCTAAAAATTCAAAATCCTGATGGAACTACTAGCCATTCCACTAGGTTGTCAAAAAACGCCAACCAAGTGGCTGGTTATAAGCGAGACAAGGCGCGAGCAAAAAATTGCGACGCCGCATATGATTTATATGTAAGGAGCAATTTTTTGTGAGCAACGCCGTATCGCGACGAAGTTTGGATTTTTAATCCACTTTCTGTACCTGGCCGACAAACAGCACCATAGGGAAGTTGCGCTTCAGTTCTTTGCTGTAGAAGTTGGGCATCGCAACCCCGGTGCTGTAACGAACAGGGCTGTTGACCGGCAGGTTCACTTTCGGCCCGGCCACCCATTCCAGGCTGCCATTGGTCTTGCGCACTTGCAGGTAAGTATAGCCTTCAGTCTGGATGACTACTTGCGCTATACCACTGTTAGGCAGCTGTGACCGCTGCACCTTTGCTGTTTCGGCGGTAGCCTGGTAGGCATCCGCTTCTTCTCTGGTTCCCCAGAAACCGACATCTCCGGCACTATTCAGCGTGACATATTCGACGCTGGTCAGGTAGCCATCATTGTTGGATCCGCCCAGCACGTAAATGTAATTGTTGTAGTGAATCGCGCTGAAGTTGGCTCTGGGCTGAGATAACGGAGTAGTCAATTGCCATGCGCCCAATTCACCATTGGCTGCCACAGTAGTTTTTTCTATCGTATCCAGATACTCTGCACCGGACAGGCCGCCCATTGCATAAACATAATTGCCATGGGAGGCGGTGGAATGGCCGTAGCGGCCAATTTGCAGTGGACTGGTGGTTTGCCATTTTTGCAGTGTGCCATCCTTGTCCAGCTGCGACATTTCTACCGAGGTAATGCCTACGCCCCGCACCTGTTCGTGGCCACCGATGGCATAGGCGGTATTTCCCATCAGTTTGACGCTATTGATATAGCGCGGCAGGGTCATGATTTCCGGTTCCAGCTTCCATGCGCCCAGGCTGCCGTCGGTCTGGAATTCTGCGCTCTCAACGGAATCCAGCATCACCCCGCCAAAGCCGCCGAATGAATAGATTTTTTTGTCTGTGGCAATTGCCTTGGAGCAGCGGCGCATGACTTCCATATCGCTTTGCCTCAGCCAGGGTCCCAGCGCGCCGTTGGGCAATATCCGCGCGCGCTCTACGGTACGCAGCAAGTTGTGACCGTAAGGCCCATTGCCTCCCCCTACAATATAGATAAAACCATTATGTACTATTGCTTCGGTGAAGCCGCGCGCTTCGATAAGTTTGGATCCTGCTTGCCACGGGCCGAGCGAGCCGTCTGGCTGTATCCTGGCGTATTCAGTGGTGTTCATGAAATCCCGGCCATCTACGCCACCTATCATGTAGATGACATTATTCGCCACTACCACCGCCGCCCCGGCACGTTGCACGCTTAACGAAGCCGTCTGTTTCCAGCCGGGTATCCATACCGGATCAGGTACGCTTGCGCATCCGGTCAGGGCCAGAAAAGCCAGGAAAATAACGCCAGCGGATAATTTCTTGATCATGGTTTGGGCGCGCTTCGGTGAAGGTTAAGGTCAACGCGCTGTATTGTACAAGAATTGGCCTGGATTACCATGCGTTAGCCAATTCCTGGCGGACCCGATGATTACCCTTGTTATACTGATGCCATACGATTGAAGCCAAGTGGAGTGAAGTATGGAACAGCAATATATTGCATGGCTGGCGACATTACGCATGACTGATGTAGCCACCGTGGGCGGCAAGAATGCCTCGCTGGGTGAAATGATCAGCCAGCTGGCGCCTCTGGGGATACGCGTGCCAGGCGGGTTCGCGACGACTGCTGCCGCTTACCGGGATTTCCTGAAACACAGCGGACTGCAGCAAAAAATAAAGGCGGCGCTGGACAACCTTATCGTTGACGATGTGGATCAGCTGGCCCAAGTGGGGAACCAGATACGCCAGTGGATTATTACAACACCTTTTTTGCCGCGCCTGGAAAGCGAGTTGCGCGCCGCCTTTCAGAAATTGCAGGCTGAGGCAGGCAAGGATATTTCCTGGGCCGTGCGTTCTTCGGCCACCGCAGAGGACTTGCCAGACGCTTCCTTCGCCGGGCAGCAGGATACGTTGCTGAATATCCAGGGTGAGGATGCGCTGCTGGTGGCAATCAAACAAATATTTGCTTCGCTGTATAACGACCGCGCGATTGCCTACCGTTCGCATCAAGGTTACGCTGATCAGGATATAGCGTTGTCGGCAGCGGTGCAGCAAATGGTGCGCAGTGACATCGGCGCCAGCGGCGTGATGTTCACGCTGGATACCGAATCCGGTTTTGATCAAGTGGTGCTGATCAATGCTGCCTATGGCCTGGGCGAAACTGTGGTGCAGGGCACCGTTAACCCGGACGAATTTTATGTTTACAAACCGGCGTTGTGTCAAGGGAAGAGGGCAGTGATCCGCCGCAACCTGGGCAGCAAGGCAATCAAGATGACATTCGGCGATCAGCGTTCCGGCCAGCATTCGGTGCAGACTGTGGAAGTGGCGGTGGCTGACAGGAACCGGTTTTGCCTGGCCGATCAGGAAGTGCAGGAACTGGCGCGTTATGCGTTAACGATAGAGCAACATTATGGCCGCGCGATGGACATTGAGTGGGGCAAGGATGGCGTGGATGGCAAGCTGTATATCCTGCAGGCGCGGCCGGAGACTGTGCAGACGCAGGGTACGCACGACATGTTGCGGCGTTTCAAGCTCAAGCAGAAATCCGCGGTACTGGCCAGTGGCCGCGCGATTGGCCAGCGCATCGGCAGCGGTAAAGTATGTCTGGTGGCGGATGCCAGCCACATGGCCGAGGTGCAGGCCGGTGATGTGCTGGTGACGGACATGACTGACCCAAACTGGGAGCCGGTGATGAAGCGCGCTTCGGCCATTGTCACCAACCGCGGCGGGCGTACATGCCATGCGGCGATAGTCGCGCGCGAATTGGGTATTCCGGCGGTGGTGGGCTGCGGCAATGCAACCCAGTTGCTGAAACGCGGCGACGCGGTCACGGTGTCGTGTGCCGAGGGTGACATCGGCAAGGTGTACCAGGGATTGCTGGACATTGAAGTGACTGAGTTGGCGCTGGATAAAATGCCGGTGCCGCCCGTCAAAATTTCACTCAATGTGGCCAACCCGGAACGGGCATTTGAATTCAGTTGTCTGCCCAATGCCGGAATCGGATTGGCGCGCCTGGAATTCATCATTGCGCGCATGATAGGTGTGCATCCCAGGTTGATATTGGCTTATCCAGAATTGCCTGAAGAATTAAAATCGCAAGTGGAAGCTAAGGCAGCAGGCTATGCCACACCGGTTGATTTTTACGTGGACAAATTGGCCGAAGGTATCGCCGTGCTGGCCGCAGCATTCGCACCCAAACCGGTGATCGTGCGTTTTTCCGATTTCAAATCCAACGAATATTCCAGCTTGTTGGGCGGCAAACAATACGAACCGCAGGAAGAAAACCCGATGATAGGATTTCGCGGCGCAGCGCGCTTTATTGCCGACAGCTTCCGCGATTGTTTCGCGCTCGAGTGCCGCGCGATACGCCAGGTGCGAGAAGAAATGGGGCTGACCAATGTTGAAGTGATGATACCTTTTGTGCGCACGCTGGAAGAAGCCAGCGCCATCATAGACGAGCTGGCTGCTAATGGTTTGAAACGCGGCGAAAACGGATTGCGCGTGATCATGATGTGCGAGATTCCATCCAATGCGTTGCTGGCGGAACAATTCCTGCAATACTTCGACGGTTTTTCGATAGGCACGAATGACTTGACCCAACTCACGCTAGGCGTAGACCGCGATTCCGGCCTTGTAGCAGGCGGCTTCGATGAGCGCAATCCCGCGGTAAAAGCATTGCTCAGCATGGCAATCAAAGCCTGCCGCAACGCCAACAAATACATCGGCATTTGCGGCCAGGGACCTTCCGACTTGCCCGATCTGGCGCAGTGGCTGGTAGAGCAGGGTATCGATGCGGTATCGCTCAATCCAGATACGGTGGTGGAGACGTGGTTGTATTTGGCGGGTGGGACGAAATAGGAATGCATCTAGTAAAATTCCTAAGCATGGGATAAGTTTCTTGGTTTTGAGTTAAATTTGAATTGTAGGGAGTCTTTGACGGTTTTTGAGTTAAGTTCAAAATATGTTGTAACTTGTAGCGCATAAAATATTAAGGTGTTTTTTTGAGATATGTTATGTTTCGAGCCTTTAGGTTTAATGTGGGTGAAGTATTGGTGGCATAATTATTGCTTTCTGCGGCCGTTTGTTGCGTTTTATTTTATTCAATAATTCAATAATTAAGTCTCATCTTTATTAGGGGGTAGTCATGCGTTATATTGTTAAATTATTGTTCATCCTGTCTGTCAGCTGGATTTCTCCGGTAGCCCACGCCGCGTTAAGTACTACGCATGAAAGTGAACTGACTGGATACTTGGTAGCAATATCCAACACGTGGGAAGACGGGATAGCCGGCAATGATGCGCCATCGGGGCCTCCGAACGATATCTTTATTAATCCTTCATACACTTCTGCTGATTTTGAGGAGTTTTTCAAAAAGTATTTGCACTGCAACCCTGTATGCGCAGGTAACAGCACCACGAGCCATATTTACACTGATGGTTTAAAAGTATACATAGGCTATATCGCCTACGTTTGGCCGCGTTTTTATTCTTGGCTTGGCGCCGGTGCCAAGCTACAAACAGCATTAATCAACCCCATGTGGACCAATATTAATAGCGGCCTTTCGGCATATCCCACTTCCTTGGGTAATGCTATGTCCAACGATGTCGGTCTGCGTCAAAATATGCTGAACAGTGCTTTTTTCTTCACCATGTTTGCCCGCGAAGGAACGGTTAGCGATCAAACGATTCGTTCGGGGATATATGATCAATTAAAAAACAGAATAAATACTTACCCTGATTACTTTAAAGATGGCATTACACTGGATGCCGCTCAGCCTTATGTTGCCATGCTAAGAGAGCACATTTGGGAAGGTTATGCAGGCAACTTGCCTATGACACCAACCCTGAAGGACGAGATCGCCGTTACTATCGGGCTAAACGACAGCACCGTATTGTCCAGCAAAAAGAAAAATGTTTGGAGCACATTCACTGTGTTGGCAATTGACAATAATGGGTTGGACAATGCCCAGCTTGATGCGCTCAATGCAATGCTGGCAGGCATTCCAAGAAATCTACACGACCTGAGATTCATATTTTTCAAGGATTACTATTATCCCAGCGCCGGAGTACAAGGGTTGGCACACTGGGGGCGGTCATACGGTGCAGTAGACACTTTCGGAACAAGACTCAATATTCTTGAGCAACAGTTTGCTTCAGATGCTTCACCAAGAAGTGCCCCGTTATTTATGACTGGTGCGGCTCACGAATTTCATCATATTGTGGAATGGTACCAACATAAAGGGACAAATCCGGCCTTCCAGAGCCGGCGAGACCAATTATTTGCCCAAGCAGGAAATATCTCTGGGCAATACTTACGCTGCAACATTGACGCGGACTGTGGAACTTCGTTTCAAGCATCCGGCGGTGAGTTTTTCGCCAGCATAGCCAACGACTATATTACCGATTCCTGGAACACTCTGGATCTTGCCATAATACGTTTCAACGCTGGTTACAAGGAGCCGCTTAACCAGTTCTTGTTCTTTGCTGATACCCATTCACAGGGTGGCTTGGCAACCAAAATTTATACCATTAGCACTACTGGAGCTATGACAGTCAGTGATGCCACAGTTACCCGTGACGCTACCGGACGTATCGTGACACTGCGTCGGGATGACTCTACCCATCACGTCACCTACCAGCTTACTTTGGATGCCAATGGCAACGTCACTTCATACAGCACTGTCTATGATGCTGACCTTGCCGTAACCGCTGTCGGCGCAACACCTGCCAGCAACGCACCTGGCGGAACCAGTTCGGTGTCGTACACAGTCTGCAACAACGAGGCTGGGGCGGCAGGAGAATTTTCCGTTGGTCTTTATCTTTCTCTGGATACAGTTATTGGTTCATCGGACATACCTTTAGGCAATTTGGCGGAGGGGAGTTTGGCTGCAGGAACCTGCCGCAACGGGGGTGGTTCAGTCACGATTCCGAGCAGTACTCCGGTGGATGCTTACTACATCTTGGCCGTGGCAGACGTCCTCAATCAGATTTCAGAGGTTAGTGAGACCGACAACGACAAAGCCGGGAACCGGGTCTATCTCGCCGGAGTGGAGAATAAATCGCCTTCTTCTACCCTTCCCGGGACAGCCCCTTGGAGGCTGAACGGGGGATGTACAACGGCTCATCAATGTGTTTCGGATTCAGTCGATGGCACCTACATCGATCGCCCTAACAAGGCTGACGATAAATTTGCCCTCTTTGGGTTCTCACCTTATGCGCTTCCGGCAGACGTAACCGTGGATTCTGTTGAAGTAAGTTACAAGGCGAAGCGGGTAGTGGGTAGTGCACCCAGCTTGGCAGCGGCTTTAAAGGTGGGTGGGACCAACTATGCAGGAAGCTTGGTTAGTCTGTCCGACGTCTGGGTAGCTTACCCGGCGGTGGTCTGGACGCTGAATCCCCGAACCAGCCTTCCCTGGACTCTGGCCGATATTAACGGGACGGGAGCGAATTCCCTGCAGGGCTTTGGGGTGTACTCTGATTCCAGAACCCCGCAGGTGACCACTGTGTCGATCACAGTAAAATATCGAAGGGTGTCGACCTGTGCTCTTCCCGGCATGACGACGAAGCCAGCCTCGGCTGTCGGTGCTAGCCAGGCGACGCTCAACGGAGAGATAAATCCGGAGGGATGTACTTCGACCTCCTACTTCCAATGGAAGACCTCCACTGACACAATATGGAGCCCGACGACCAGTCAAAACGCAGGTTCGGGGACTGTTCCGGTAAGCATTACCTCACCCCTTTCGGGATTGTCACCCAACACCCCATATTTCTTCCGGCTGGTGGGCCAGAACAATGCAGGGGGGCCTGTCTACGGGGCGGATATGGAATTCACTACCCCGTCAGCGCCAGTTGTGACGACTGTCAATAAACTGCCGACCAGTAATCTTTCTGTCAGCAGCTCTTGGAACTTGAGCGGTTGTGCAGCGGCCTATATGTGTGTGGACGATCCAATAGCATTGTTCAATACCAGCGACTTTCTTCAGACCACTAACTCAAACCGGAAGGCACTTTTTAATTTTTCGCCCTTCGCTATTCCTGCGGGTTCCATAATCTCAAGGGTTCGGTTGACCTATGTGGCGAAATTGAATACCGGAAGCGCGACTATTAAGGCTGCGATCCAAGTTGGTGGAACGATGTATTCGCAACCGACGGCTCGGGCGTTGACCTCGACCTACACTGCTTATTCCTACGAATGGACGATCAACCCTAAAACGGCGGTGGCGTGGACTGTCTCGGACATCAACGGGACAGGGGTGAACCCTCTGCAGGGTATCGGAGTTGTCTCCGGGAGCGGGGATGAGAGTGTTACCCAAGTCTACGTGACTGTGGAGTATCAATGAGTGGGCAACCATGGCCAAACTGAGTAAGAGTGAATAGGGTGCAAAATCATAGGGGCACAGTTTATCGTGCCCCTATTGAGCCGTTGCCCCTTGAAAGAGAAGTGGTCTTGCTTGCGGTGATATGCCGCTCATAAAATACAACGCCCACTAAACCATTCCCCGTTCCGCAAACGACAAACAACTTGTCCCGGCAATAATGAAATGATCCAGCACGCGCACGTCTACCAGCGCCAGCGCCTGTTTCAGCGCGTCGGTCAGCATGCGGTCGGCCTGGCTGGGTTCGGCCACACCGGAGGGATGGTTGTGGGCCAGGATTACTGCGGCTGCGTTGTGGTGTAGCGCGCGCTTGACCACTTCGCGCGGGTAGACGCTGGTTTGCGTCAGCGTGCCTTTGAATAATTCTTCAGATGAAATGGCGCGGTGCTGGGCATCGAGGAAAATGACCATGAACACTTCCTGGGCACGGCCGCCTAATAATAGTTTCAGATAGTCCCGCACCGCGCCGGGAGAATTGAGTGCGCTGCCACTGCGCATTTCTTCCTGCAACGCGCGCCGCGCCATCTCCGCGACTGCCTGCAACTGCACGAATTTCGCCAGGCCCATGCCATGAATGGCGCAAAATTCTTGCGGGCTGGCGGCAAACAAGTGGGTCAGGCTGCCGAAATGGGTGAGCAGGTCGCGTGACAAATCTACTGCGCTTTTTCCGGTGACGCCAGTGCGCAAAAAAATTGCCAACAGTTCCGCATCCGAAAGAGCAGCGGCACCCCGGGCCAGTAATTTTTCGCGCGGACGCTCTCCTGGAGGCCAATCGGTAATCGCCATAGCACACACTTTCTTGTTAAGATGCTCGGCATTATGAAACAAACCCAGCCAAAACGCATCGTGCTCGGCATTACCGGAGGCATTGCCGCCTATAAGGCGGCGGAATTGACACGGCTGCTGATCAAACAAAATATCGAGGTGCAGGTAGCCCTGACTGAAGCGGCGTCGCACTTTATTACCGCGACTACCTTGCAGGCTCTATCAGGCAAGCCGGTTTTGCATAACCAGTGGGATGAAAGCGACAACGGCATGGCGCACATCAACTTAAGCCGCGCTGCTGATGCCATTGTGATTGCCCCGGCCACGGCAGATTTTATTGCCAAGCTGGCGCATGGGCTGGCGGATGATTTGCTTTCCGCGTTGTGCTTAGCACGTATGTGTCCGTTATTAATTGCCCCGGCGATGAACCGGCAGATGTGGGAGAACGCTGCCACCCAGCGCAATATTGCGCAACTGGTGACGGACGGAGTAGTTGTCCTTGGTCCGGCCAGTGGGGCACAGGCATGCGGCGAGGAGGGGATGGGGCGAATGCTGGAGGCGGAAGAATTGGCTGCGGATGTGGTGACGTTTCTGCAGAAAAATAAGCTATCGAACATGGATTCCCCCACCCTCGCCCTCCCCCGGGGGGAGAGGGGACTATTAGATGGGGTGAGGGTGCTGATTACTGCCGGGCCAACTTACGAAGCGATTGATGCGGTGCGCGGCATTACCAACCGCAGCTCAGGCAAGATGGGCTATGCGGTGGCGCAAGCTGCGCTGGAGTTGGGCGCGCAAGTGAAGCTAATTTCCGGACCCAGTTCATTAAATAAACCGCGTGGAGTGCACGGTGTGGATGTCACTACCGCGGCAGAAATGTTTGCCGCAGTAAAACAACATGTCGCTGACAGCGATATTTTTATAGGGGTAGCTGCGGTTGCCGACTATAGGGTTGCGCAATCAAGCGCCCAAAAAATAAAAAGAAGCGACAGTAAACTGGTATTGGAGCTGGAACCCAACCCGGATATTCTTGGATATGTCGCCGCGTTAAAAAATCCGCCATTCTGCGTCGGCTTTGCGGCCGAGAGTGAAAACTTGCGCGAACACGCCTTGGCCAAGCGCAAGGCAAAAAAATTGCCGTTGCTGGCCGCCAACCTGGCGCAACAAGCCATAGGCGCCGATGACAATGAATTGATTTTATTTGACGATGCAGGCGAACATGCTTTGCCGCGTGCGGACAAGCTGTCGCAGGCGCGCGCGTTGATGCAACATGCCGCACAACTTTTCAGGAAGGGAACGTAGCAGTGAAAAAATCCGTGGATGTAAAAATTCTTGACCCGCGCTTGCACGACCATCCTCCTGCCTATGCCACACCCGGCTCGGCCGGTATTGATTTGCGCGCATGTATAGCCGACAGCATGATTATCCAGCCCGGCCAATGCGAACTGATTCCGAGTGGCATTGCAATTCATCTGGCCGATCCGCAATGCGCGGCGATGATACTGCCGCGCTCAGGGTTGGGACATAAGCATGGTATTGTGCTGGGCAACCTGGTGGGGCTGATTGATTCGGATTATCAAGGGCAGATATTTGTTTCACTGTGGAACCGCGGCCATCATCCATTCACACTGATGCCGATGGAACGCATGGCGCAACTGGTGATCGTGCCGGTGCTACAAATGCAGTTGAATATTACCGAGGAATTTCCGGTCAGCCAGCGCGGTAGTGGGGGTTTTGGCAGTACCGGCAAGCATTAGGGCACCCTGTAATCTATGGCGATTTGCCGGGAGCAAATTTCACTTCATTGTCGGAACGAGCCGCAGATTTAATCGGGGGAAGATAACGTGCCAGCTCATTCAATGCCGAACGGTAGACCTCGCGCTTGAAATCAATCACGCTGTCAATTTCTATCCAATAATCATTCCAGCGCCAGGCATCAAATTCGGGGTGGCCCGAAGCGCGCAGGCAAACGTCGCAATCACGCCCAATCAGGCGCAATAAAAACCAGATTTGTTTTTGTCCCTTGTAATTGCCGCGCCATTCGCGTTTGGCGCGCACTTGCGGCACGTCGTAGCGCATCCATTCGCGCGTGCGGCCCAGTATTTGAACATGGCAAGACAACAGGCCCACCTCTTCCTGCAATTCCCGGTACATGGCCTGCTCTGGCGTTTCACCATGCTGAATGCCGCCTTGCGGAAATTGCCAGGAATTCTGCCGTATACGCTTACCCCAGAACACCTGATTTTTGGCGTTAGTGATAATAATGCCGACATTGGCGCGGTAGCCATCGCGGTCTATCATCTTTGCCACCTGCAAGGTTAATTCGACAGGACAGATTTTTTCACATTTCACGCGATAATGAAAGCTGATCTCTCGGCAATCGGCCTGCATACTGGCTGCGTTCACTGTAAAATGCGGCCTTCAAAATTTGGAATGAGTAAAAAAGCTATGCGTGTTTCACAATTTTTCATTTCGACCCTGAAGGAAGCCCCCTCTGAAGCCGAGCTGGTCAGCCATCGTTTGATGTTGCGTGCCGGGTATATCAAGAAACTGGCCAGTGGTCTGTATACCTGGATGCCACTGGGTTTGCGCGTGTTGCGCAAAGTGGAGGCGGTGGTACGGGACGAAATGGACAAAAGCGGCGGCGTTGAACTGTTGATGCCCGCAGTGCAGCCTGCCGAGCTGTGGCAGGAAACCGGGCGCTGGGACGTATTCGGTCCGCAGATGCTGAAAATAAAAGACCGGCATGACAACCTGTTTTGTTTTGGCCCCACCCATGAAGAGGTCATTACCGACATCGCCCGGCGCGAAATAAAAAGTTACCGCCAGTTGCCGCTGAATTTTTATCAAATCCAGACCAAGTTCCGCGACGAAGTCCGGCCACGGTTCGGCGTGATGCGCGCGCGCGAATTTGTGATGAAAGACGCCTATTCGTTCCATCCCAATTTTGCCAGCCTGGAACAAACTTATCGCGTGATGTATGACACCTACAGCCGTATCTTTACCCGGCTGGGCCTGAAATTCCGCGCTGTGACCGCCGATACCGGGGCGATTGGCGGCAGCGGTTCGCATGAATTCCATGTGCTGGCTGAATCGGGCGAGGATGCATTGGCGTACTGTCCGGGTTCGGATTACGCAGCAAATGTCGAAATGGCGGAAGCGGTTGCACCGGCGAATCCGCGCGCCGCTGCTGGAGCACCGATGCAAAAGGTGGCGACACCGGGCAAGAAATCGATAAACGAAGTAACGGAGTTCTTGCAAGTACCCGCGCATCAAGTGCTCAAGAGCCTGGCCATCGTCGCGCAGGATGGCTCGTTGGTGCTGTTGCTATTGCGTGGCGACCATACGCTGAATGAAATAAAACTCAATAAAATTGAAACCGTCGGCCAGTTCCGTTTTGCTACCGATGAAGAAATCCAAAAGAATATGGCCAGCGCGGGTGGCTACATCGGGCCGGTCAATACCAAAGTACGCGTGATTGCGGATCGTGCTGCCGCCAATATGAGTAATTTTGTGTGTGGCGCGAATGAAGCGGGCCAGCATTTCATCCATGTCAATTTCGGTAGGGATGTTCCCGAACCGGCGGTGATTGCTGATATCCGCAACGTAATCGCGGGTGACCCCAGTCCGGATGGCAAGGGTTCGCTGGAGCTGTGCCGAGGCATAGAAGTCGGCCATATTTTCCAGTTGCGCACCAAATATTCCGAAGCGCTGAATGCTACCTTTCTGGATGAAAGCGGCAAAGCGCAATTTATGGAAATGGGGTGTTATGGCATAGGTGTGTCGCGCATAGTCGCTGCAGCGATTGAACAAAATTACGATGAACGCGGGATTGCGCTGCCGCCCGGCATGGCCCCTTTCCACATAGCGATTGCACCCATAGGCATGAAAAAAAGTGCGGCGGTACGCAATGCCGCAGAGCAGCTTTATGCAGAACTTTCAGGATTGGCAGGCGTCGAAGTATTGCTGGATGACCGCGATGAAAGGCCCGGTGTGATGTTTGCCGACTTGGAACTGATAGGCATTCCTTACCGTATCGTGATCGGTGACCGAGGCCTTAATCAGGACACGCCTATGGTGGAATTCCAGGGTCGGCGCGATACCGAAGCGCAACACATTCCGTTGCAGCAGATAGCCAATTTAGTAAAATCAAAACTATGCATTTGACCGTAACTCACAATCTGTATTTTCGAGCAGCCATATTGCTGCCCAGCCTGTTTTTCACAGGCTGGGCACAAGGTGGCGCTCAGACTTATCTACCGCTTTCCGCCAGCGTTCGCGCTGTGCTGCACCGCGCAGTTTCCGACCAGGCTGCGCCCAAGCCGGTATTCGACTCAAAACAAGAAGAGCAATTGTGGCTGGTGGATATGTCGCAACGCCTGGAGAAGCGTATTCCGGATAAAAATTACCGCCAGGATTTTTTAAAGACGGTGCACTACGAAGCCAAACGGGCTGGGCTGGATCCGTTAATGGTGCTGGGATTAATAGAGGTTGAGGCGGGTTTCCGCAAATATGCGGTGTCCAGTGCGGGCGCACGCGGATATATGCAGGTCATGCCATTCTGGGTGGAACAAATCGGCTCGCGCGAAGACAACCTGTTCCACCTGCGTACTAATTTACGCTATGGCTGCACCATCTTGCGGCACTATATCGATATGGAAAAAGGTGATTTGTACCGGGCTTTAGGGCGCTATAACGGCAGTTTGGGCAAACCCGGTTATCCTAATCTGGTGCGTACCGCGTGGAGAAAATACTGGAGTGTATCTCCCGCTATTTATTCCAAGGCAGATGGGCCATTATCTATACGCTGATATATACATAGCGGCTGCCGTTTCAAATCGTAAACTTATTTTTTCCGGCGTATATACGCTTCTATGCTTTTGCGATTGATGACACCGGCGCGATAGCTTACCTGCTTGCCAGTGGGGTCATAAAGATAGGTAGTCGGCAAACCTTCAATTTCACCAATCTGGGCGGCCATCTTGTAATCGCCCAACACAATGGGGTAAGTTATCTCGTTGGTCTTGATAAATTTCAGTACCATTTTCTTTGCTGAAGCGGCATCCAGCGAGATACCTATCACCACCAGATCTTTATCCTTGTGCGCGTCATGCAGGCTGATCAGGTCGGGAATCTCTTCCAGGCAGGGCGGACACCAGGTCGCCCAAAAATTTACCAGCACCCATTTGCCACGATAATCGGACAGGCGATGAATGCGTCCTTGGGTATCGGTCAGCGTAAATCCCTCGGCTGCCGCATTCCAGGTAAATAGCAGTAAACCAGCTACGCAAATTGCCCGCATTAGCTTCATCAATGTTTCTCCGGATGGGCTGTATCGTCGCCACTTGTTTCTGATGCACCTGCTTTAGCTTTTGGATCATGATCTGCGGCGTGAGATAAATACAACGCCAGCGCGATCAAGGCGATGCTGCCGCCCAGATAAAGCAGATCTATCGGCGAATTCATGTGCATATTCAGCGCCTCTTCGAACAGGGTCACGATCATGATCATCAGTATCACTTTGGCCAGACGAGACTTCAGGTCATCCAGGTTGCTGATCACCAGAATCTTGCTGGATGCCTTGCTGCCATGAGCCTGGTCGATATCGCTGATGAATAGTTCATATAAACCCAGCGAAAAAATCAGCATGACCGTCCCCAGCAAATAGCCATCCACGACCTCGACAATATGCGTTACCGTGGCATCGTGCAAAGCCTTGCGCGCCTCATCAGTCAGGCTGGGATTGGCATAATCCAGAATGTGCAGGACCAGATAAACCACGTCCACGGTAGCCATATAAAAAATGGCAAATCCGGCGACCAGACTGCCGATTACTGCCGCGAATATGACGTAGCGGCTGTTCCACAGCGCTCCTTCAAATAATTCTTCTACGACCTTCATATGATTACCTCAATGTCCCGGGCGCGCATTTAAGCTCAAAAGCCGCTACACGGCAAGTTTTCCTACACCTGACCCGGCGCTGGGTGCTGTGGTGCCGCATTAGGGGCAACCGCCTGGTCGAACAAATCCTCCAGCGAAATGTCAGCGCCAGAATAATGTTCGCCCACACCGGTTATCCAGGCGCTGATCTCTGAGCCATTATCATGAGAGGGAATTGCGCCGGGATTAAACACAAATAATTGGTACAGTTCACGCGCCTGGATATGTTTTGCGTCGCGGATCATCGACCAGCCGTGCTGGGAAAGCTTGCTGACAATATTTATCTGCGCCAGTTTTTCCAGGATTTCTATAAGGGGATCAAATCCGATGCGCAGCTTCCTGGACAGTACAGGCAGGCTCATCACCGACCCGCTACGCAGGCCATCACTCATCATCTTCAGTACCCGCAACGCATAATAAAGCTGCGTGGCCGGATGTAACGGCGCGATTGACCCGCCATTCCAATGCGACATTGATGCGGCAATCAATGCGCCCAGCAATACGGTCATCCATGACAAGTAGATGTACAGCAGGAAAATGGGAACGGTGGCAAAAGCGCCATACACCACCTGGTAAGTCGTAAAATTGGCGATGTAAAAGGCAAAGGTACGGTTCATGTATTCCAGTGTCACTGCCGCCACAACCGCGCCTACCAAGGCATGGCGCATAGGCACATAACGGTTGGGCACCACGCGCAACAACAACGTGAAGCCCAACGTAATCAGCAGTGCCGGCACAACCCGCAACATGATCATGCCGAAAGGTGAAACCTGGCTGGCATTGCCGGTAGTGGCGGCGACCAGCCAGGATGTCAATGACAGGCTGCCGCCAAACAACAGCGGCGCCAAGGTCAGTACCGCCCAATAGGTCAACAGGCGCATCATCAATGTGCGTCGGCGCGTCACGCGCCAGATTTTATTGAACGCATCGTCTATGGTGATCATGATCAGCATCGCGGTAAAGGCCAGAAAGATAATGCCCACTGCGGTGAGCTTGGTGGCACTCTGGGCGAACTGTTCCATATAGGTTGAGATAACGTCGGCGCCTGTTTCCGCTGGCATATTGTCCAACACAAAGTTCTTCAGTTGGGCGGTAAAATCGGCCAACACAGGGAAAGCTGAAGACAGGCTCAGCGCGATAGTAATCAGCGGCACCAGCGATAACAGCGTGGTGAAGGTCAGGCTGGCCGCCATCTCGTGGTAGTGGTCTTGCTTGAATCGGCTGTACAGAAAGGACAAAAAATGCCCCAAGTCAGCCCAGGTTTTCTTTATGGCCATTTAGTTGTCGCCTCAAATATGCACATCTGAAATCACTGATTTGAAATAGAATAGCGACATGTGGGCGCCTCTAAAAATTCAAAATCCTGAGCGAGACAAGGCGCGAGCAAAAAATTGCGACGCCGCATATGATTGATATGTAAGGAGCCATTTATGGTGAGCAACGCCGTATCGCGACGGAGTTTGGATTTTTAGAGGTGCCCATGATACCCGACAAAGAAATTTTGGTGCTGTACTACAGCCAACACGGCGCCGTGCGGCAAATGGCGCAATTCATCGCGCGCGGCATTGGGCAGGTTGCCGGTGTACAAGCGCGGCTGCGCACGGTGCCTAAAGTTTCAACGGTATGCGAAACCACCGCTCCACCCATTCCGGAAGAGGGCGCGCCCTATGCCCAACAACGCGACCTGGAAGAGTGCATAGGCATTGCACTGGGCAGCCCCACGCGCTTTGGCAACATGGCGGCTGCGATGAAATATTTCTGGGATGGTACTGGCGAGCTGTGGTTGCGACACACTTTGGTAGGCAAGCCGGCCGCGGTGTTTACTTCCACTGGCACGATGCACGGCGGCCAGGAAAGCACCTTGCTGTCCATGATGCTTCCCCTGTTGCACCATGGCATGGTGATAGTCGGCTTGCCTTATTCCGAGCCGGAACTTACCAGCACACGGCATGGGGGTACCCCGTATGGCGCCAGCCATGTGGCCGGCCTGGCCAACGACCAGGCTGTCAGCGAAGATGAAAAAAAGTTGTGTATTGCGCTGGGAAAACGGCTGGCGCAGATTGCATTGAAGTCGGCGGCGTAGTCGCGCAGAAAGTAAACAAGGGGCGCGGAATGCTGTTCCGTGCCCCTTGTTGAGTTGCCTTGAATCCCGTTATCTTTTATACCAGAATGTGCGTGTCCGGTTGCCTGGCGGGGAGATTGTTTGTTCACACCCCCCGACAAAGGACGTGCATGTGGTATCTTGCCTGGTTCTGCTCTGGGCATCGCCGCCGCATCCCAGGCAGAAGGTTACTTTTCTTCCGTCAACATCCACGACACCGGCCACCGGTGACGGCGGCAGGCCACCGCCGGTAAATGTGATGGACCTTTCGGAATTGGGCGGTGCACACCCGCTGCTGATACGTACCGCATAACCCCGCGCGATACCCAGATTCGTGGAGCAGCTGCCCTCAACAACCGGAGCGGGTTGGTTAGTTCCAAAATAAGTGTATCCGCCTATCGAGGTGGCCTTGTTGACTACTTGTTCGCAGGCATTAGGCAGTTGGAAATACCAGCCATCGCTGTCCTCGGTCGTGCAGTCGGCATTATCGGTCACATTTGCCAAGGATAACGGGGTGATTGCTGTAGAAGGATACGCAGGAGGAGTATCCTTGATCATATAGAACGCGTTGTTAACAAAAGTGCTGCTGGCACAAGGATAATTGGTACGCAGCGGATGCTCACGGTCGCCAGAACCGATCAACACTTCATTCGAGGTGGCGCCAACAACCACGTCCGGACCGTTCAGGAATTTCCTGGCATGGCCGGTTTCAGCCAGGTAAGCAATAGTGATATCAGTGGCCGCAGTGTTGGCTGTCCAAGTACTGCCCAATGTGGAGCCATTCCAGGTGCCGACGTTGATACGGTACACATAGCCTCCCGAATCCCCGGCATAGACATGGGTAATGTTGCCACTGATATTCTTGATCAGCGTCACATCGCCGGGAACGCTGTAATTGGTCGGGTAAGTGCGGATGATGGCCCCGGTATTGGCATCGACGAACCAGATGTTGGCACCCTTGCGTGGTGTGCTGCTGCAACGGGTCTGGCTGTCGGAGTCTTCGCAGGTATCGTAGCCGCCACCAAAAACAAGCACTGGGCCGCTATAACCATCGAGTTTGCCGATTTGGGGTTTGGACCACGTTTGGCCGATGGCCGACCAGGGTGTCGGATTTGTTGTCGATGAGCAATTCGAGTCGTCGCTGGTGCTGTTGGTGAAACAGCCTTTGCGCCATTTGAGCGAAATGCCAGTCGCGGTCGGTGTGCTGGCGTCAAACGCATAAATGGCCCGGCCCCCACGGCGCATGGTAGGAAATATCCATACGGTGCTGCTGGATTGGTAGACCGACACAGAACCATCAAAGAAATAGTCTTTGGGGGTAGGGGTGGGGACCAGGGCAGTGGATACCCCCGGTATTTTGACATATGGACTGTTGAGCCTGAGCCGGTTTAACCGGCCATACGTTTCGGGCGCAACGAAGCCCCAAATTTCATTGCCTGCCGTTGCTGTTTTTTTGCCGTTAATAGCGTGGAAAACGCCTTCATTGCTGCCATAGAATGTGATTGCCCCGGTGCTGCCACCGTAGTCCACCACGCCGGGCTGAGAATGCACCACATCCCCATGGGCAGACGGCCGCATCTCGGCAAAAACCAGGTTGGTATTTTCATCTTCAGTGTCCTTGCCGCGCACCCAGTCAATCAAGGCATCCCGGTCAGTGCTGTTGATGGCGCCCAATGCCGCTTGGGTAATGTTGGTATTGGCGGTATTAAAATCTGACAATGTTGTGCAAGCACCATCACATGTTTTCAGAACGCGGGTAGTATAGTTGGTACTGCTGGTGTTTATAGTGGCACCTACACCGCGCAAACGCTGAGCCGCGCCGCCTTTTTCCACCACATCGCCATCAGGCAGATCGGAATACAGTGCTGCCCCAGTACAGCCGCCTCTTGCAGCAGAACTTGGGAAGTCCCAATAATTGCCGCTATCACTTGACCAGAAACTTTCGGCGCAGGGGGTAATGAACCCGGTCGTTGCGCTGATCGCATCGGTTCCATTTGCATCGGCCAGCATCAAGCGCGAGCCGTCTAGCGCAAATTGATATTGCTTCAGATTGCCATACCAGCGCGGCTTACCACCGCTATCCGGACGGAACATACCGATGAACACCTGGTTCAGGTAAGTGCCTTGCGTGTTGACGCTGACCGGCAAGCTGGACGAGGCAAACACGCTGTTGACCGACTGGATTTCGGACACAATTTTGCGCAACGCATCCAGGATGGCGGCTTCGTTCTGGGCAACAAAATATTTGCCGCCGCCGGCATCGGCCATGCTGCGCAAAAGTGCCGTTTGAGCTTGATCCTGATGGTCCTTATAGACGTCTATCGTGTAGGTTTTAACATTTTGCTGGCCAGTGGACGCACTAACGTCGGTGCGGTTAAGGAAGCGTGCCCATTCATCGGCGTAATTGATCGCAGAGCCAGTTGGCACAGTGGAAGTGCCAGTGGGAGTGACCACGTTGCTAATGGTGGTAGCCTCCACTGAATACAGGCTGGTGCCAGTGGCGCAGCTGGGAGTGGTGGCCTGGGTAGGCGCGGCACAGGTAAAGCTGGTGCAGCTGGGACACAGGCTGGACAAACTGGTGTCGCTGCTGCAAGCCGCAGCGCTGCTGTAACACTGCGGGCTATAGCCGCGGTTGGTGGAAGAGGCAGCGACAGACTTGATGACAGAAAATTTCTTTTTGCTGCCGCTACAGCCAGTGGTGCTGGTGACTGTGCTGCTACAAGAGCAGGAGGCACCAGCGCATTGGGCGGCGTAGTCAGACGTTGAGCAGCTGCTGGTGTTGCTGTAGCAACTGGTGGTTAACCCCAGGTTGGTTGTGCTGGCGGCAATATTGCCGGTAACCGTATAGCTGAGCGTGCCGGATGCGCAGGCAACGGGGGCAGAACTGGCGACCGGAGTGGTGCAGGCGCAGCCTTCAGTATAAGGGGCGCACTGGGTGGCGAAACTGGTTATGCCCGAGGTGCAACTGGTGGTGTTGCTATAACATTGGGTAGTAGTGCCCAAAGTGGTGCGCGAGGTCACGGTGCTGGTGGTGTAGTTGGCTAACGCAATTTGCGATGTATCGCCGCCTACTCCGCTTAACACCGAGGGGAGCGAATCGGTCTTGGGGAAGCCATTGCCTATGAAGACAATATAATTCTTGGCGCAGTTGCTGATCCGGTTGCCGATTCCGGTGTTGTTGATACTCATGTCATACTGGAGCCGGTTTGCGGAAGTGGTGGTAACGGTAGCAAAGTCAGTAAAGGCAAACCTGTCCGAGTATAAATCCGGGCCGGTGGTGCCGCGCGCATAACGATAAGGACCATATTGGCTGGCGGATGTCGGGGACCCCGCAACATTGTTGTTGGCATTGGCCGGGTTGGTGTAGCCGCCAAAATACTTGAAAGCTTCAAACATCGCGCCGCTGTAATTGGCTTGTGAAACTTTCTCACTTGGAGACTGGAAGTTTTTGTAAATACAGTTAGCGGTGCCGTTCAGGCTGTTGGCGCCATCCACGCAGGAGCTGGTACCGATCAGTTCCTGAAATGCAGTTTTGTTGGCCGTGTTCATTGTGCGTATGTGGTAGCGCACATAGCCACCATCTAACGCGCCCGTGGTATGCATCATCAGGCCCACGTTGACGTCATCGGATAGTTCGGCCGCTAAAGACCTCAACGATGTGAGCTCGGATTCACCTTGCTTGCCCACCGGCCAGCCCTGATTATTGGCGGCCCAGTTCGAGCTGTTATCAATAATGATCAGGATATTGGGGTTGGTCGCGCTGCTGGTTGGGCTGCCATAGATGTCAATGTCTTCAGCCCAAACTGGGTGCACTGTCGCAACGAGTATCGCCAGCGGCCCTAGTACGGATATCAGGAAGGTATGGATGATTGTTTTCATGATGTTCTCCGGTTAACAGCTTGCAAGTGCTACAGTACTGCCTCTAAGCATTGATACACCTTGATGTATTTCGATGGTAGCGCCGCTGTTATTATCCAGGGCAGTCGCCACGATCTCCCATGTGGTCCAGTAGCACGAAGTCGAGCCGGCCGATCCGCCGCATTGCCAACTGAAGCCGGGATCGGTAGAAACGGCGATTGTGGCAGATTGGCAGCTAGGCGGGTCTATCGTCACCGTATAGTCGCCAATCGTTTGCGGTGTTATATCAAAGTTAGCTGAGCTGATCACTCTCTCTATGGCCTGTTGCGCGGCAGCTGTGGCCTCTGCCTGCATTTGCATATTACCCGCAATGCGCAGATTAGTGCTGCTGGAGCGTATACCCGATACCACCAGCAGGGTAAGCACGATTAGCATGATCAGAGCCGTTATCAGGGTGGCCCCCTGCTGTCTATTTTTTACGGGATGCATTTTTCCCTCCGTCCGCTGGGATTGGTGGCGCGTATCAGTTGGCTGTAGACGTGGCGCTTATAGGACCCACCGGGAGAAACAGAACTGGCTGCCTCTCCCAGATAATAGGACTTGTCGTCAGTATGGCCGGGGGTGATGTCGTTGTTTCGCGCCAAAAGGTGGACCCGAACCGCCATTACGTTTTCCCAGTCGCCCGCGGCGGGCGTGGAGGTGTAGGCGTCTGGTGCCCCGTCCCCACCTACGCCGGCAACGCATATATTGTTCGTATTAACCCTAAGGCCGCCAACGGTGTCGATTCCGTATTCAAACTGCATGTTCTCAATACCTTCTACCAACGGCACGATAGTGCGGGCACCCCCGATAAATTCAACCATTTTCAGTGTGGGAATGTTATCGCTACCGCATTCACTACACGAGCTGATGTAATAGATGCGCACAATATAGGGCCACAAGTTGGCCAGTGTGTTGCCGGGAGGAGCATCATCGCAATCACTCAGACGCATCGTGAAACCCCCTGTCCCCAATACAAACGGTGTGGCGACGTCTTGTGTGCTGCATCTTGAAACCTGCAGGAAAGTGGTTCCGGCGACCGCTGATGCGGCTGCAATTGAATCTGCGGAAACTCGCCGCACTACCAGTACTGCGGTGTTGGGCTGGTAATTATCCAGGCAAGCGGAAGGAGTAGGATCAGCGCCCGCACCGGCATATCCAATGATAGGCACGGGCACGGATCGCGTGGCGAGGGTGCTATCCCAACCCAGATTGCCGCTAGTCAGGCAGGGGTCAGGCGTAGTCATCACGACTCCACTGGCCGGAGAATATTCGCCATAAAAGCCCGCCAGCTGGATATCGTCATGCAGCAGTTGTACTGCATAGCGGCCATTCTCGATTTGCCTGCTGGATTTTTCCATTTCATTGCGGCTGGTATTTTGCTGCACGATCAAAGTGCTGAGTCCCAGCAAAAGCACAAATCCTATCGTCAGTGAAACCATCAGCTCCACCAGGGATAATCCGGCTTGGCGGAAAAGAAGAAAGGAAGTATGGGTGCGGTTCATGGTCATAGCCCAATCAAATTAGCGACCTCTACTGTGAGGTTGACCACACGCCGTTGAGTTTCGTCACCATATAGGGTGCTGCCACAGGGGTCAGCAGGAGCAAAGGTTTTGCCCAGCCCTTGCCATACCACGCTGATCTGGTAAGTATTGGCGGCAGGTTGCGTAATGCAGCCGCGTCCGCCTATCATCGCGCCGGTTGAGGCTGATCCACTTTTTTCGCCCGATCCTTTCAAGGCATTGCTCCATTCGCAGGTATCACGGAGCTGACCAGCGGCAAGTGCTGTGCAATCGGCAGGCTGCGCATCCCCTGTGCCTATGTCATTGGCGACGTAGGTGGCGGCATTGACCCGATTGGCATTAATGCGACCCGCCATATCCTGCAGCAGGATCAGTGCCTGCACGCGTTGGTAAGATTCCATTTCGGAACGCAGACCCTGCATCTGCAAGCCGGCCAATCCCAGCAGACCTACCATCAGGATGACCAGCGTCACCAGCACCTCAATCATGCTCAGGCCTAACTGTTTGTCCGGGTTGTTTAGCATCATGATGGGCAAACTCCTACTGTGCTTTTGGGCCGGCCGCTGAGGGTGATCCGGATGCAGCGCGCTGTTGCGCCGTTGACTGTGCTGCTCAAGGAAAAACTCTGATCGATTGCTGCACCGTTCAGGCGCCCATCGGTGCGGTAGGACAAACTGGCCGGGCCGTCTATGACCATATTTTTGTATGCTGCCTGCTGGTTCAGCGTAGTGCCGTCAGCAGCGACTACTGACCAGCCTTCAGCCCAATCGCCCCCAGTTGGGTTGATGGTCACCACGGCATTGCGTTTGAGCGCTTCGCTGCGCGCCAGGATAATGCTGGACATCACATCGAATGAAGCTGTCTTCACCCGTTGCCCGGCGACAAACCCGCTCATGGCAGGGATACCTATAGATGCCAGGATGCCGACTATGGTCATCGTGATGATTAATTCAATTAACGTGAAGCCCTTGCTCTGGCCGGATCTATTGAGCGCGCAGCCGGAAACAAATCCCTGTCTGGGGGAGCTGTGCATGGCTAGGGAATGGAGCAGGGTATTGTTCATGATGTGCTTACCAGCAATCGGCCACCGTGCCTGTGCCGCTAATCCCTTTTTGTCCAGCCTGATTAATGGTCAGGATGCCGCATTGAGTATCTTTGGCCAACTGAGTCCCGGTTGGAGTGGCGACAATCGAGTACGCCGGAGGTGTAGCGGGGACCCCAGCGATCGTGATGTCGTATTTTGCAGAGACTTCGCTGGGCGTCGTAATGTCTAGCGTATTCAGCGCATCCGCATACTCGCGCGCGTCCAGAATATATTGTTCCTGCTTGTTTGCTACGCCCAGAATAAAACTCTGGGCGGCAGAGCGATTCGACTTGACCATGTATTGCGTATAGGCAGGATAGGCGATAGCAGCAATAATGCCGACGATGGCTACGACGATCATCAGCTCGATCAGCGTGAAACCCCGCAAGCTGCCGTTCGGTTGTTGTGTGTTGATTACTTGTTTCATTTTTTCTTCCTTTCTGGATGAAAGGAATTCTAATGGAGTGTAAAAGCGCTACGGTAGGCTTAACCGACAAGTGGTCACTTTGCCTGTCTGAGAGGTGGCAGCATGCAAAAACGGGGGATGGGCGGTATAGGGGGACAGCTATCAGGCCGGGAGGAGCAGGCAGCCATTTTGCTGAATAGGGCGGCAAGCAAAGGAGGATCAGCTTTACAAGGCTATACCCGATCATTATAATGCGCGATCTTTTTGGGGGGTATAGCTCAGCTGGGAGAGCGCTTGCATGGCATGCAAGAGGTCAGCGGTTCGATCCCGCTTACCTCCACCAAGGTGAAGCATCAAACCCTTCAGTCCCCATCGTCTAGAGGCCTAGGACACCGCCCTTTCACGGCGATAACACGAGTTCGAATCTCGTTGGGGACGCCAATCATTGTTTGTTAAGAATGAGCACTTGCGTTTAGCGTGCTCATTTTTATTTGGCCCATTCAGTTTCTGTAGCCTTGAGGTATGCCCGCGGTTGAGTTGGCCGGACGCATGGGGTACAATGCGCGCCCTGCTTCCCGGCATCTGTCGGATATAGCAGGAAATTCGCACACTTGTTCATGTTGGGGTGCCCGCAAGGGTCAAGCTGACAAGTGGAGGACTTAACCCTTACATTGGAGTAATCATGACTGTAACCATGCGTCAAATGTTGGAGGCGGGCGTTCATTTCGGACATCAGACCCGTTTTTGGAATCCCCGGATGGCACCGTTTATTTTCGGCCATCGCAATAAAATTCATATCATCAACCTGGAAAAAACGGTTGTCATGTACAACGAGGCGGTCAAGTTTGTACGCAAACTGGCGGCGCAAAAAGGCACCATATTGTTTGTCGCTACCAAGCGTCAGGCGCGGGAAATCATCAAGGAAGAAGCGCTGCGTTGCGGCTGTCCTTTTGTCGATAACCGCTGGCTGGGTGGCATGCTGACCAATTTCAAGACTGTGCAGATGTCCATTAAGCGCCTGCACGAGCTAGAAGCCTTGCTGAAAGATAGTGCAGCAATGGAAAAAGTTTCCAAAAAAGAAGGCCTGATGATGCAGCGTGAAATGGAAAAGCTGGATCGCAGCCTGGGCGGCATCAAGAATTTGCAAGGTTTGCCTTCAGCCATTTTTGTGATTGATGTCGGCTACCAAAAAGGCGCGATTGTTGAAGCGCAAAAACTGGGCATACCGGTAATAGGCGTGGTGGATACCAACACTACCCCGATTGGCGTGGATTACGTCATTCCCGGCAATGATGATTCGAGCCAGGCGATCCGTTTGTATGCGCGTGGCATGGCGGATGCCGTGCTGGAAGGGCGCGAACAGGCATTGCACGAAGTGGTAGCCCAGGTCGAGCAGGTGGAGTTGGCAGAAGGACAGGAAACGGCGTAAACCGGTTTCCGGCAAAAAGGGGCGTGAGCCCCTTTTTTTGTACAGCAAACATAGCGACAGAAATCGTAGCGAGCGGTTTGGGGGTGGGGGAGGCCGGAGCACAGCGACCGGAGTGTACACGTTAGTACATGAGGATCGCGAGCACCGACCGACTCCGCCCCCGAATCGCGCAGTAGATTTATGTTGCTATGTTTAAATTGGATTTGGTGTAGAGGGAGTATGGAAATGGCGGAAATAACCGCAAGCATGGTGAAAGAATTGCGCGAGGCCACCGGCCTGGCGATGATGGATTGCAAAAGAGCGCTGGCCGAAACGAACGGTGATTTCAAGGCAGCGGAAGAATTGCTGCGCATCAAGAGCGGCGCCAAGGCCAGCAAGGCTGCGTCGCGCGTGGCAGCGGAAGGTGTGGTCAGCACTTTTGTCAGCATGGACGGCAAGCTTGGCGCCATGGTAGAGGTCAACTGTGAAACCGATTTCATGGCCCGCAACGATAACTTTACCGCATTTGCGCGCGATGTCGCACAAGCCGTGGCGCAAGGTAACCCGGCAGACGTAGAGGCACTATCGGCATGCAAACTGCCCAGCGGTGGGACAGTTGAAGATACCCGCAAGACACTGATCATGAAGCTGGGCGAGAACATCAGCGTGCGCCGGTTTGTGCGTTACAGCACCGCAGGCAAGCTGGCCGCGTATTTGCACGGCAGCAAAATCGGCGTGTTGCTGGATTACAGCGGCGGCAACGAAGCGCTGGGTAAAGACCTGGCGATGCATGTCGCCGCGAGCAAGCCTGTCTGTGTATCCAAAGACCAGGTATCGCGCGAGATGCTGGACCAGGAGCGCAAGATTTACAGCGCGCAGGCTGCGGAAAGTGGCAAGCCGGCCAACATCATAGAGAAAATGGTCGAAGGCCGCATCGCCAAATATCTGGCCGAAGTGACGCTGCTGGGGCAACCCTTTGTCAAGGATCCCGACGTGCTGGTGGAAAAGTTGCTGTCGGCCCAGGGCGCGAAAGTCAATTCATTCCAGATGTTTGTGGTGGGTGAGGGAATAGAAAAAGCAGTCGTCGATTACGCTGCCGAAGTGGCTGCTGCGGCAAGGGTATAAAGTGGCTAAACCCTATAAGCGTATCCTGCTCAAGCTGTCGGGTGAAGCCCTGATGGGCGATGACAGCTATGGCATCAACCGCGTGGTGATTGAGCGCATTGTCGGTGAAATCGGCGAAGTCGTTGCGCTGGGCGTGCAAGTGGCGATCGTGATCGGCGGCGGCAACATCTTCCGTGGCGTAGCGCCGGCTGCTGCCGGCATGGATCGCGCCACCGCTGATTACATGGGTATGCTGGCTACCGTGATGAATGCGATGGCGTTGCAGGATGCGATGAAACGTTTTGGCCTGGAATGCCGGGTGCAATCTGCGCTTAACCTGGAACAGGTGGCGGAGCCGTATATCCGCGGCAAAGCCTTGCGTTATCTGGAAGAAGGCAAAGTCGTAATATTTGGCGCCGGTACCGGCAACCCGTTCTTTACCACCGATACCGCCGCCGCGTTGCGCGGCGTGGAAATGGATGTCGAAGTGGTAATCAAGGCAACCAAGGTAGATGGCGTGTATACCGCCGACCCGAAAAAAAATCCTGCAGCAACCCGTTACCACAAGCTGAGTTTTGACGAGGCGATCAGCAAAAACCTGCAGGTCATGGATGCCACCGCGCTGACTTTATGCCGCGACCAGAAGCTGCCCATTATCGTATTCAGTATTTTCAAGGCCGGCGCATTGAAGCGTGTGGTCAATGGCGAAGATGAGGGGACGCTGGTCCATTGTAATTGATCAGTAGAATATCGCTTATGTATTAGGTCTTGCCCGCCTGCATAACTTTCTTGCGACACTCCGGGGAGGGAACGAATGATTGCGGATATCAAAAAAAGCGCCGAGCAAAAAATGGTCAAGACGCTGGAAACGCTCAAGGCCGATTTCGGCAAGATTCGCACGGGCCGCGCACACACCGGCATTCTCGATCATGTAACGGTGGATTATTACGGCACACCGACACTGATCAGCCAAGTCGCCAACATAACCTTGATTGATGCCCGCACCGTGGGCGTGCAACCCTGGGAAAAAGGCATGGTCGGCCCGGTAGAAAAAGCCATACGCGATGCCGATCTGGGCCTGAATCCCGCCACCAATGGCGACGTAATTCGCGTGCCGATGCCGATGTTGACCGAAGAGCGGCGCCGCGACCTGATCAAGGTTGTGCGCGCTGAAGTAGAGCAAGCCAAGGTAGCGGTACGCAATGTCCGGCGCGATGCCAACGAACACCTGAAAAAATTGCTCAAGGATAAAGAAGTCGGAGAGGATGATGAGCGCCGCGCGCAAGACGAGGTGCAAAAACTGACTGATCGTTTCATCACCGAAATTGACAAGGCTCTGCAAGTTAAAGAAGCAGACCTGATGGCGGTGTGAATGATGCAGCATACGGGATGCTGGATACAGGATACCGGAGCTGACAAGCCCATCGCTGCGACAGGTTTTGCATCCCGCATCCTGCATCCTGCATCCTGACTTATGGCCTTATTTTCCAGCTCAACCAGCACCATTCCTGCCGCCGCGCAGGTGCCGCGCCATATTGCAATTATCATGGATGGCAACGGGCGCTGGGCAAAAAAGCGTTTTTTGCCGCGTGTGGCCGGGCATCAGCGCGGTGTGGAGACGGTACGCGAAGTGATCAAGGCCTGCCACGAATGCGGCGTTGAATATCTGACGCTGTTTGCGTTCAGCAGCGAAAACTGGCGCCGTCCGCAGGAAGAAGTCACGTACCTGATGCAGCTGTTCCTGAAAATGCTGGAACGTGAAGTAGGCAAGCTGCACGAAAATGATATCCGCCTCAAGGTCATCGGCGACCGCAGCCAGTTTGAAAGCAAGCTGGTTGACCTGATCCAGCAAGCAGAAATGCTGACCGCCAATAATTCCACGCTGACGCTGACTATAGCCGCCAATTATGGCGGGCGCTGGGACATGATGCAGGCGATGCGCTCGATGCTGCGTGATTATCCGGATGCCCCGGATTTCAATGTCAGGGATTTCAGTGAAGCGCAGCTGGAACCCTATCTGTCCATGAGCTACGCGCCCGAACCGGATTTGTTTATCCGCACCGGGGGCGAGCAACGCATCAGCAATTTCCTGCTGTGGCAGTTGGCCTACACCGAGTTGTATTTCACTGAAACGCTGTGGCCTGCGTTCGACAGCCAGGCATTGCAGGCCGCCATTCATTCTTTCCAGATGCGCGAGCGACGTTTTGGCCGCACCAGCGAACAGCTGCTGGGCGATCTCCAACCAAAATAAAATACTGCCTAATGTTAAGAACCAGGATTATTACTGCATGCATCCTGCTGCTGCTGTTTCTGGCCGCAGTCTTCCTGCTGCCTGTCGTAGTATGGTCAGCGCTGATCATAGTTGTGGTGATGCAAGGGACACTGGAATGGATGCGCCTGGCAAAATTGTCCGGCAAGGCTGCCCATGTGTACTGGTGGCTGACGTTGGCGCTGATGCTGGCCATGGTGGGGTTTGACTGGCAGCATTCCGACGGGAATGTGTCGTGGCATTTGTTGATTTACGGCCTGTCAGCAATGTTGTGGCTGGTGGTGGTGCCAGTGTGGTTGCTGGCCGGCTGGCGCGTACACCAGCCATGGTTAATGGCACTCATCGGGTGGGTGGTGTTAATCCCAATGGGTGTGGCGATGATGGATTTGCGCGCCATCAGCCCGTGGTGGCTGCTGGGCGTGATGGGGCTGGTATGGGTGGCCGACATTGGCGCCTATTTTTCCGGGCGAAAATTTGGCAAGGTTCTGCTGGCGCCCAGCATCAGCCCCGGCAAAACATGGGAAGGCGTAATTGGCGCACTGATAGGGGCCAGTGCCTATGTGGTGATGGTAGGTTTTTTCAGCGGTGTAAGTGTGCTGCGCGATATGTTGCCTATGCTGGTGATGGCATCCTGGTGGTGGGTGGCCTTGGCCGTCATGGGCGACTTGTTTGAATCGGCGATCAAGCGTCAGGCCGGGGTCAAGGACAGCGGCGCGCTATTGCCGGGCCATGGCGGCTTGCTGGACCGGATTGATGCGCTGACTTCGACATTGCCGCTGGCGGCCATGGTGTTGTTGTATCTGAGCTTGCCATGAGCGGCATCAGCCGACTTGCCATTCTCGGCTCTACCGGCAGCATAGGGGCCAGCACGCTGGATGTGGTTGCCCGCCACCCCGACCGCTATCAAGTGGTTGCGCTGACTGCATCGCGCCAGCATGAACTTCTGTTTGAACAATGCCTGCGCTTCAAACCGCGCTATGCGGTGTTGCTGGATCAAGCTGCTGCCGCGCACCTGGCGCAACGCATAGCGGCTGCCGGGCTGAAAATAGAAGTGCTCAGTGGTATTGCAGCGCTGCAACAAGTGGCATGTTTGCCTGAGGTCGATACCGTGATGGCTGCGATAGTCGGCGCAGCGGGTTTGCTGCCGACACTGGCTGCGGCGCGCGCCGGAAAAAAAATTCTGCTGGCCAACAAGGAAACGCTGGTGATGGCCGGGCAAATATTCATCGACGCAGTGCGCCAGCATGGCGCCACACTGTTGCCTATAGACAGCGAACACAATGCGATTTTTCAGGCGCTGCCCGGGGGTTACGCGGGCAATCCGGGCGCCAGCGGGGTCAGCAAAATTTTGCTGACCGCATCCGGCGGGCCGTTTCGCACGACGCCGTTGTCGGCATTGCAGGACATCACTCCTGATCAGGCCTGCGCCCACCCCAACTGGGTGATGGGGCGCAAGATTTCTGTTGATTCCGCGACCATGATGAACAAGGGGCTGGAAGTCATCGAAGCGCATTGGCTGTTCAATGCGCCTGCTGACGCCATTCAGGTAGTAGTGCATCCGCAAAGCGTGATTCATTCGCTGGTGCAATATATAGATGGCTCGGTGCTGGCGCAGATGGGCAATCCGGATATGCGCACGCCGATTGCTTACGCGCTGGCTTATCCGGAACGCATAGACGCGGGTGTGGCGCCGCTTGATTTAATCCAGATAGCGACGCTGAATTTCGAGGCGCCGGACTTCCAGCGCTTTCCGTGCCTGGCCTTGGCTTACCAGGCATTGCAGGCCGGTGGCACGGCACCGGCGATGTTGAATGCCGCCAATGAAGTG
>JANNQM010000133.1:0-19948 GCA_031400735.1 Gallionellaceae bacterium | reverse complement strand
CTACTGGTAGCTATGATGTGAAGGCGACTTCGGGGAATTACAACGTTAAATTGATCAGCGGGGTCACCGTATCTGCTGGCAATACCACTTCGCAGAACCTGACCCTGGGTAATGGAGGCTATCTGAACGGCAACACCTATAAAGTGGACGGGTCAGCACTGGCCGGGGTTACCCTACAAGTCACCCAAGGTGGTGTCATCATTGGCAATGCCACCAGCAATGGCAGTGGTGCTTGGTCGGTTTACAATGTACCTACAGGTTCCGCTTCGGTGACGGCCACAGCCAGTGGCTATACCGCGCAGTCCAAGAACGCTACTGTTAGCACTAATGCTGGCTATCGGGTGGACTTCACTCTGGCGGAAAACATACCTCCCACTGTTCCGGCTAGCCTGACCTCAACCGCCGCCAGCGCATCTCAGATTAACCTGAGTTGGGATGCTGCAACGGATAACGTTGCTGTGACCGGATACAAGGTTTACCGCGACACATCCTTGATTGCGACGTTGGATAATGTATTGAGCTACAGTGACAACGGCCTGACAGCTGCGACCACTTATAGTTATACAGTTGAAGCCTGCGATGCGGCCACAAACTGTTCGGGCCAATCTGCACCTGCATCGGCAACGAAATTGGATAACTTAGATCACTCAGTCCCGACCGGCCTGACTGCAACTGCGGTCAGTGCCAGCCAGATCAATCTGGCTTGGGCTGCTTCGGCTGACAATGTTGGGGTGACGGGATACAAGGTCTATCGCAATGGGGTGCAGATTAGCACTCCATCTGGTACAAGCTATAGCGATACTGGCCTGAATTCTTTAGTGAGCTACAACTATACAGTTGAAGCCTGCGATGCGGCCACAAACTGTTCGGGACAATCCACATCGGTATCAGCAACTACACTTTATATCGACCTGGTGATGACTGTAGTGAGTACGACCGCAAACGGAGTGCTGACCGGTAGCAACATTACGATCAGCAATACCGAGAAAAACCAGGGTACGGCCGCTACAATTGTTGCCAACACCATCAAGTTCTACTTGTCTACCGATGCCACTATCACCAGCAGCGATATACTGCTGACCGGTACACGGTCTGTGGCCTCACTGGCAGCTGGGGTTAGCAGCTCCGCATCAACAACCGTTACGCTGCCGACAACAGTGCCTGCAGGGATATATTACATCAGTGCAATTGCCGATGCCGACAGCGCTCAGCCGGAGACTAATGCGTCTGCCACAGGGGAAACCAACAATGCGCTGGCAGGTAATACCCTCACGGTGGCAGCCAACGTTGATTTGGTAATGACGGCCGTGACTACCACTGCAACCAGCCTGACTCGCGGCGGAACGGCATCGGTTAGCACTACCATGAGGAATCAGGGCACGGTAGCAGCGGGGGCGTCTACAGTGGGCATTTATCTATCATTAGATTCCACGATCACCACTTCTGATACGAGGGTAGGCACCCGTTCTGTGGCTTCACTTGCTGCTGGGGCGAATTCTACCGCCAACACCACAGTGACTATCCCTGCGGCCTTGGCATCGGGTACGTATTATTTGGGGGCCATTGCTGATTACACGGATTCGCAGCGTGAAGCCAATTCTTCCGGTACCGGGGAGTCTAATAACACACTGAATGGGTTAACCAAGACCGTAGTACCACCCAATGTGGATCTGGTGATGACTGTTATCAGCACGACTACCACGAGTGCAAGGGTAGGAACCAGCTTTTCAGTCAGCACTAGCGAAAAGAACCAGGGAACGGTGGCAACCAACGTTGCAAATAATATTGTTGGAATATACCTGTCCGCAGATAACATCATTACCACTGCGGATACCCGGATCGGAACAAGAACTGTTGCTTCACTGGCTTCCGGGAAGACATCGGCTGGAAACACTACCGTAAGTGTTCCGGCAAATTTACCAACAGGCACTTATTATCTGGGAACCATCGCGGATTACACAGATATCCAGCCAGAGACTAACGAGGCCAACAACTCGCTGACAAAAACAGGGACGATAACGATTATTCCGTAAGTAGGAAGTTTCGTTGTAGCAAAAAAAGGCCGACCAAATATGGTTGGCCTTTTTGGTGCCAGGGCACGGGGTGCCGACCGCTTATTTCGCTCCCCGACTGACTGAAGCACAGCATAAGGAACTTTTGGCGTACTTTGGCAGTCTGGGTTAGAGAGTACCACGGTATAAATGAGCTTATAATTCACATCGATATAAATTTAATAAGAGGGTATATATTCATGCGCAGCACGAGCTATATGAGCATTCTTCAAGTCTTGGTGGTATTGATAGGGATAAGCCAAGCGGCAATGGCCGCTCCCAAAGACGGAGTGGGTAAAGAACCGGCAAAGCCATCCCGGATAACAGTTCCCGGCCAGGCAGAAATACCAGCAGAACCCATTTATGCTGTAGTGAACGGTAGCCCTATTACGGTTCGAGAGTATCAAGAACAGCTGGCAGAAACGATGCGCGTGCGCTATTACCATGGCACAATTCCTGAAGGCATGGCCGAAGGGTTGTACAAGGATGTGGCGGATCTGGTAATTGATCGCGCATTGCTGGTGGATGAAGCAAAGAAAAGAGGAATAAAGCCGGATCCGGGTAAATTCGAAAAGCATTTAGCTGACTTGGACTCGCGGTACGCCACCGAGCCTGAGTGGCAAGAAAGACGTGCAGAGTGGGTGCCACGAATAAAATCCAATCTTGACCGGCAAAGCATGGTGGAGCAGCTTGAAAAGGCGGTACGTGACGTGCCACACCCCACTGCCGATGAAGTGCGCAATTTTTATGATAAAAACCCTGATTTATTTACCGAGCCAGAAAGGCTTCGTTTGTCGATTATCCTGCTGAAAGTGGATCCCGGTGCAGCAAAAAAAGACTGGGATCAGGCGCGGGAGGAAGCTCAAAAAATATTGGACCGTATCAAGAATGGCGCCGACTTCGCAGAGCAGGCGCGACTGTATTCGCAGCATGATTCGGCTGCAAAGGGCGGAGATATGGGCTATTTGCATGGAGGCATGTTGCCTAGAGGCATGGAAGATAAGATAGGCATGTATCAAGAGGGTATTGTAAATGAGCCTGTCACAACATTAGAAGGCATTGTATTATCCAGAATTGAAAATCGGGTGCCCGCAAAATTGCGTGAATTCAAGTCAGTAGAACAACGGGCACGGGATTTGCTTATTCGTAAGAGAGCAGATGATGCATGGCAAGGTACACTCAGCCAGCTGCGTGCCGCTGCAAAGATTAGAATCGTAACTCCCCAAGCTCCTAAAAAGGGGTGACAGCATGTGTTTATTTCAATTGAAGGGGTAGGTTTCACCTGTGGGATAACATAGTGTGTTGGGATGATGATGCCACTTACTTAGTAGTTAACTTATAAAGTCTGTGCAAGTGCCATCACACGAGCCGACAAATGGGGTGCAGATTGTGCAGATCAACGCATTTGCGTATAAATAATTATGTAGTCTTTTTGCTGGCGTACGTTTTTTTTTGCCTCAGCGGGCAAGGTTGGGCGCTCGCTGCCGGACCAGAAGGGAACGAAGATCCAGCTGTCGTGCAAGATTCAGTTATTCCATCTGAGACTACCCCGCTGGTAGCTGGGCGCGTCCATTTCGTTAGTGGCCAAGTTCAGGCAATTAACGAAGCGGGGGGAATGCGTACCCTGCAAAAGGATGACAGTGTTCATGCAGGTGACACTGTGATCACTGCGCAACAATCCTCAGTGCAAATCATGATGGGGGACGGCGGGCTTTTTGCATTAAGTGCCGATACCCAATTCAAACTGGATAGCTTTAAATTCAGCGACGAAGAAGATGGCACGGAGAACAGCTTTTTTACCCTGAATAAAGGCAGACTGCGTACTGTGACCGGTTTGATTGGCCGCAGTGACCGGCAAAGTTACCGCATAACTACCCCCGCCGCCGTTATAGGTATTAATGGCACTGACCATGAAATAGTTTACCGACCTGTTGATACTGCGGGTGTTTTGGCGGGGACGTATAACAAAGTAAATAGCGGTGCAACTTCGCTGACCACCGATTTAGGCACGGTAAGTGTGGCACCGGGTCAAATGGGGTATTCGGGGAGTATGCGTGAGATGCCGCAAATTCTGCCGATTAACACAAGTCTTTTCGAGGGTATCCTGGATGACACGGCCGGTTCATTTGTTCCGTCAATGGCTATACAGTCCCAAGAAGAAATGATGGATGAGGTAGTGGCACCGGATGATTCAGAGCAGACCAGCGAGGCAATACAAAGCGCCAAGCCCGCAGTGATTGAGGAACCACGGGTTGAACCAGCGCAAGCAACCTTCGTTCGTGCCCCCATCGCTTGGGGAGGGGATGTATCCGAATCGTTACGCCGCCAGAAATTGCAGCCAGGTCAGTCCAGTATGCAGCATGTGCAGGCTGTTAATCTGCGGGCAGCGACATATATCTGGCAACCTTGGCTTGCGCAGGTAAGTGGGGGTGTAGGCGTGGTCAATGCCAAGACTGTCTATGGCACGAATACGAATGATAAGCTCGGGCTGAATGGCCGGGGAGCATTGTCTTTAGTACCCTATAGCCGGTTTCCTTTCTCCGCATCGTATTATTTGAATGACAACCGCAGCGGTACCGGAACCTATGCACCGGTCACGGATGTTCAAAGCAACAGCACGGGTTTTGCATTGCAGCAACGATACCGCCCTGAATCGGGGGTTTCCAGCTCAGTAGCTTCTTATAATCGTGACCGTACTCGTTTACAGAGAATTACCGCCACAGGGGATATAGACAAGTTAAATTCCCGCCTGCATTTGCAGCACGATTATCATTTGCCTGGGAGCCCTTCTCGTTACGGGGTGGGTTATGACCGTAGAACTTCCAGTGCAGGGGTAACTGGAATCGGAATATTTACAGGATTGAAAGTGAATTATTCCACCCGGTTCAAGCAACAAACCGTTGACTTAAGTTCCTTGAATACCCAAAACGAATATGCCGAGGAAAGTTTGCATTTTAATAGCGTCTCGCTACGGCACGCCTACCGCCCCGATGCTCTATTCTCTGTGACAACTTCCGCCATTGCCAGCCAATCCAAGTCGCTCAGTTTGAGTTCGGGTTCTGCTGATATTGGTAACCTGCAGTTTGACTCCAGTAGTTCATGGCAGCCGGATGAGGAACTTCCGTTTTATGTTTTTGGCAGTTTGCGGATTTTTGATTCCAGTTATGATTCAGGAGCCGCTTCAATTACTTCGCAGAGCAGGTTAGCATCAGCTAGCGTGAGTTATAACGCTTCCGCCAATATGGTATATGGGCTGCGGGAAACGATAGCGCAGACTCGCTCGGACACCAGTTCATCGGTAACGACTTTAACTGGAGTAAACGCTGCTTACACTTCCGACTATACGAAAGTTGGGAAGGCTACCTATAATTGGACTGCTAATGGTGCCCTTGATTATCAGACTGACAGCGCTGCCGATTCCAACTGGATCGTTTTAGCAGGTGCAGGACATGGCTTGAGGCTTCCATATACGCTGGATAAGGGTGAATTGGATTTCAATGTCCACCAGTCCCTGGTAGTAAAAAATGACGCTATTTTTGGGCAGAATACGACTCTGTCCCATACCGGAGGCGTAACTTGGCGAACAATAGTTGGCGATTCAACGTCTGGCGCGATGAGCTTCAGCGTGGGGGATATTCACACTTACGGAGCTACTCCAACTCACTTGCAGACCGCTAATTTTGGAACCAATATCCAGCATAAAGCTTCGGCTTATTCCAGCTTGGCAGCACTGACTTCGATAACCTGGAGCGGTAATGAGCGCGGCCAGACTACCACCAGCGCGAAAGCCGATCTCAGGTACCATCATATTCGTGCCTTCAACGTCAAAGGGCTGCGCTATACCTTCATTTTTAATGTTAACAAGTATCAGTTTGACGATGTCGGTGTGATTGAAAAATCCCGCGATGGCTATTTGATTGACCAAAAACTGGAATATGCAATTGGGCGGGCATATTTGCGGCTGAATGGAAGCGTTGCCAAAAATGCTAATACCACGACAACCTTGGTTGTCCTGCAAATTGGGCGGAGTTTTGGCGAAATATAACTGCCATTTCCGTAAAACTCCTGCTATACAGCAGAATAACGAAGGGTAGGGATTTTTACGTGAGTAAACGCTATAATTTTAGGGGAACGCCAATTAAGGCGTCATGTCCGCGTAGGCGGGCATCCAGCATATTGATTTAACTGGACTCCCGCCTTCGCGGGAACGACGAATTCAGACATGTTCGGCGTTTCCATGGTAGTTGCAGCCCAAGATGAGTGAGATGAATTCACATCAACCAGGTGCTGTCGGGGTTTGAGTTTGAACAAGCAACTTGGCAGGAAAGGGGATCATGATCAATAAAATAAGGGTTGCGGCATGGACTATGTTTTCACTGATGGTGGGTGGAACATTTTTAGGCGCTGCTCCCGTGGCCCATGCAGAATATGGCGACATAGTTATCAATAATTATGCCGACGCGGCAGGTATGCGCCCCGTCATTTTTCCCCACTGGTTTCACCGGATCCGTTTTGCATGCAAGGTTTGCCATGCCGATTTAGGGTTCAAGTTCAAGGCCGGGGGTAACGAGATAAATATGTCCAAAATTATTGATGGACAGTTCTGCGGGGCTTGCCATAACGGCGAGATTGCATGGAGTGTGGATAACTGTAATATGTGCCACTCAGCCAAACCCGGCACCCCGACCCAGGTGCATGAGAGCACGGTACAAACAAGTACGCCCAGTGAAAGTGCTGTCGAAAAGAAAAGTAAATGAGCTATCCAATGCATAACTGCGTAAAAAAAGTAATTTTAGTTGTTATGTTGGGGCTGGTGATTCCCGCAGTATGGGCCCAAGCCTCATCCTCGGCTACCCCGAAAAAAAAGACAGATGATGCGACCAAGGCTAGTCCAGCAAAAAAAGGAACGGTAAAAAAAGAGGGGGTAGTAAAAAAGGCGGCCGTACCTGACTTCACTGTTGAGGCGGCGGCTATAGCATCGGCGCAAGCGCAGGCCAAAGCGCAAGCTGAAGCCTTGGCTGCAGCCCAGGCCCTCGCCAATAAGAAGAATGTGTTCAACCGGACGATGCGTCCGCTGACTGCGTACAACTTACCTCCGGCGGAGGATGGGATACACGATGCCAGCTTGGAAAGTATTAAGGCATTGAATATCCCACTGGACGCTTATACTGATCTTCCGCGCAACAAGGCAGGGAACAGGGTGGATTGGGTAGCGGCACTTGCTTCTAAAAAAATTACGCCACGTTGGGATCGCACCAATCCAGGTGTTGAGGGAATGGTAATGGATATGGATATCGTGCGTGTCCCAAAGGGATCCATGCAGAATGTAGTGTTTCCGCATAAACAACACACCGAATGGCTGGCTTGTTCCAATTGCCATCCTGCAATTTTCGTTCCGCAGAAAGGGGCGAACCAGATAAGTATGCCGTTGATTTTGAGCGGCCAGAAATGCGGCATTTGTCACGGTAAAGTTGCGTTCCCCCCTTCCGAATGCAGCAAATGCCATTCCCAGAAAAAAGTGGAGTCACTAAATGAAGATGGCAGTTCGTGAGTTGGGCCTGTCCTAATTGTGATCGGTGTACAGGGATACTATCGACGGAAAAATTCATGACCACTATTTATCGGTTAAATTTTTTTTCAGGTATTTCCGAATTTCCCTTTGCTATCGGTTCCCATGAACAAGATTGAGATTGGGATCACAGTCAAAGCCAGTTTGATGGTGATGCTGGCCATGGTGCAAGCTGCGTGCGTGAATATCCAGCCCGACAGTCCAGCCCCAATTAAACCTGCTCCAGATGTGGCAATAGATGCAACGACCAGAACATGGCAACCGCTGGCCGTTGACAAACTTCATGACCCAAAAAACCCAGCCATAAAACTATTGCAACAACCCGACGAGGCGCTGTCTACATTGCCTGGCAGCCAGGCTCGATTAAGTACCGGCTCGCACGTGACAGTCAAACCGCTGATAAACAAAGATGGCAATAAAGTGGACTGGGTGCAGGCCCTTAAAGACGGTTTAATTTCCCCTCACCGTGCGTTATCACCCCCCGAGACAGGAATACCACAAGAAGAGCTGGTGATGGACATGGATATATTTCTCGATATAGGAGGGAGTATGTCTATAGTTCGTTTTCCTCATTTGGCGCACACGATGTGGTTAGCTTGCTCCAATTGCCACCCGGCGATTTTCGTGCCGCAGGCCGGAGCCAACCCGATCAGTATGGAAAATATTTTATCTGGAGAGCAATGCGGCATTTGCCACCGCGCAGTGTCTTTTCCACCTACGGATTGTGCCCGCTGCCACAGTGTCAGTCATGCCAGCCCAGAAGGAATCAAGGTAAAAGCAGAGGCTCGTGCAAAAGCGGAAGTCCGCGCTAAGATGGAGGAAGAAGCGCGAAAAAGAAACCAGGCTCAAGCTACACCAAAATCCAAGGAATCCACGAAGGGAGTGCAGCCGTGAGCTTGACCATGAGGTCAGGAAAGCTGGTGCCGCTTCTGCTGGTATGGGTTACCACTTCAATCCCGTTACCAGCGTCAGCAGAATATGCCGACGTAGTCATCAACAAACGTGCTGAGAAAGAAGGGATGCGTCCGGTGATCTACCCACACTGGTTCCACCGCATCCGGTTTACCTGCAATGTATGTCACAATGACAAGGGCTTCGTAATGCGCGCAGGCGCTAATAACATTACCATGGCGGAGATTGTGGATGGAAAATTTTGCGGCATGTGCCACAACAATGAGAACAAAATTTCCTGGAGCCTGGAGCGTTGCGATATGTGCCACTCCGGCTTGCCAGGGCTTAGTTCCGGTATTAGCCTGGGCACTTCCTCGGAAGCGGGCGGGCCGCGGAGTAAATAGTGTGGCCAAAGTTGCCCGCAGCGTTCAGGCAATTATTTGCGGCCTGCTGTTACTTTTACTCGCCGCATGTAACACCGGCCCTCAATCCGCCAATTCCCCAGCCAGGATATCCCAGAAAGAGATATCAGGGAAACGCCTGCAGCAATTACTGGTTCCCAAGCAGGTAATCACCGGCGGCCTGCTGGCTACACTGGATGTGCACGGCCTGCCCGTGCCGGGTGAAGCCCGCGGTTTTTCCACCTTGATTTTTCCTTCCGCGCTGGCGTCCAGCGGCTCAGACCTCTATATAGCCGACAGCGGTGCACGCAAGATTTATCGGTTCAATACTGCGATGCAAGTCATGGGCGTGGTATCAGGCGAAACCGTATTGCCGTGGACCCGCATCCAGGTAGGGATGGACCGATCACTGTACGTGCTGGATACCGCGCAAAGAGTCATTCGTCGCCATCCTCCTGGCGGCCAGCCGGTGCATACGATGGGTGATCCCTCGGCTATGGCCAGTCTCGACAGCTTTGTGATAAAGGAGGGGGACGAAATTATAGCCAGTGATAATTTAAACCGTCGCCTGCTGATGTTTAATGCCCTGGGTGGTCCTGGCTGGCCTGTCTCAACTCCCGCCATTGAAAGTGGATTGCCTTCGCTGGGAGCGATGGCCAGCGCGGGTCGCGCTATCTATGCCATAGATAGCGGTTGTCCCTGCGTAGTGGTTTTGGACGATTCTGGTCAAGTGAGCGGGCAGATAGGCCGGGGAGAGTTGGTTCAGCCGCAGGAGCTGGCTGCTGATCGTATGGGCCATATTTTTGTTTCTGATCAGGGCAACCGTACACTTAAAGTTTTTTTGCGCGGCAAATTGATCGCAAATTATGCGGCAAGCACGCTGCAATTTTTGGAAATCACCGCGCTGGCGGTGGAGGGCGACACGCTTTATGTAGCTGATGGACCTGCTTCGAAAGTGCTGGCCTTTCATATCCAGACTCCATTTGAGCAACAATAGCAGTCCACAATATGGCCGATATAAACTTTCACTGGGCGAGTTAACAATCTTGATGTCACAGCACAGTACAGGGACAAGAATAATGCGATATCCAGCATTCTGTTGCTGCTTGCTCATTACTGTCTTGATGTCTGGCTGCGCCTCCAGCCAGGTTCCAGGGATTTTTGATTTGGGTACCGGCCCAGTCAATGCGGATGGTCAGCGAGAAATCAGAAAGGTGACATGGCCCTCCGCCGAGAGCGGTGATCCGCCGCGTTACGCTTATGCCGGGGAGTTGCAGGGCGAACAAAATTTCCGCGAATCAAAAAAAAGCAAAGCTACTTTTGGCCAATATTTTGTCGGCGCTTTGCAATGGTTGGTCGGCCTGTATGACAGGGGTCGCATACCGGTAATTTTGCAGCGCCCCCAGTCCGGGGTGGTAGACAGCGAAGGAAAGCGCATCCTGGTGACGGATACCAGCCGTAAAGCTGTGTTTGTATTCGACCAGGTGAAAGGCCGACTGGAAGTCTGGGAAAACGCCACATCCAGGGATCACTTTGCCGGACCCACCGGCATTGCGCTGGGTATGGCGGGGGATGTGTATGTTGCAGATGCCGAATTGGCCTACGTAACGCGGCTCAACAACAAAGGTGAGAGCCTTGGCGTGCTGGGAAAAGAGGTGTTGAAGCGCCCGGTAGGATTGGCATTTGATGCAATCACCCAGCAATTGTACGTGGCGGACGTGCATGCTCATGACATCAAGGTATTTAATCCCGAGGGCCAGCTTTTACGTACCTTGGGACAGCGCGGTGAAGCGCCCGGAGAATTCAATTTCCCAACGTATTTGGCACTGGCGCAGGACGAGCTTTACGTCACTGACACGATGAACGCGCGGGTTCAGGTGGTTGATGCCATGACCGGCAAGTCAAAGCGCATCATCAGTGAGCGCGGTTTGAATATGGGTAATCTGGTGCGCCCAAAAGGAGTGGCGGTCGATACTGAAGGGAATGTGTATGTAGTGGAGTCATACCATGATTACCTGCTGGTATTCAATCGCAAAGGTGAGTTCCTGTTGCCGATCGGCGGGACCGGCGCGGGCATAGGCCAGTTTTATTTGCCAGCAGGGGTTTGGACAGATGCTAGCAACCGCATTTATGTAGCTGACATGTTCAATGGTCGCGTGGTGGTATTTCAGTTTCTTGGCGAGCAATCCCCGGTACGCAAGTGAATTTAGAACTATGGCAGGTAAAATGTCAATAGCCTCAGATGCTTAGATAAAGCAATTTTTTACCATTTTTTAGAAGGGCATGGAACTTGCTTGCCACTCAGGAATCAATTAGTAGTAAGGTGCTAAAAAAATGAACAAAATATATCTGGGGATAATGATTTTCGCGGGCGCAGTAGTAAGTGCCGGTGTTTTTGCCGCCAGATTATCGGATGTGCGTGGCACGGTTCATAATTTAGCCCATCCGGATAATCTGATCAATTACACGCTTGCCAGTGGTCCCTTTCCTAACCGCACCGTCGTCGCAGTATCACCCCAGCCAGGCTTCTGTATTTTTTGCCATACTGCCCACACTAATTCCATTTCCACTCCCCCGCTTTGGAATAAAGCATTTCCCCTGTCAGCCTATGCGACTTATACCTCCAGTTCACTGGATGCATTAGGTGACCAAGGCATTACTGAACTGGGGCAACCCGATGATAATTCCAAAATGTGCTTGTCCTGCCACGATGGGACAGTTGCCATTGGCACCGTTGCAGTACTGAATGGCCTTACCAACCAAATCATAGATTTGAGCGGAACCAGTTTTTCGCCGGTGGAAGGCGCCATGCCTGCCAGCCCAGACAATGTTGATATAGGGGATACTACCGGTTATACCCGCAGATTGGGCGTAGACCTGCGCAATGATCATCCGATTTCAGTGAACTACACTGACACACTGGCTACCCGCGACGGGGAATTACGTGCTGTAGACAGCAATCAGAAATCGGTTTTCGATAACGGCAGAACAATTGGCCCACGGGATGACCGTGCCCAACATCACTTGCCGTTGTTTGGGGTGGTCGGCTGGGCCCAAGTACAATGTCCCACATGCCATGATCCGCATATTCGGGATGACAACCCCGCAGTGGGTAACCAGAAATTTTTACGTTTGAACCGTTTTCAGGAGGCGCAGCCTACCGCACTATTTTCAGACACCAACGATATTATTTGTCTAGGTTGCCATGAAAAAGGGGGAAGTTCGTGGGCTTACTCAGCCCATGCCAACTCGCTGGTGGGTTTGCAAACTTATCTGGCTGTACCGGGCGGCAGGCGCGAATTTCCTGCCAACTTGCCAGTGTGGAAAGCATCCTGCCTGAATTGCCACGACACCCATACTGTTGAAGGGGCACGCCGGTTATTACGCGAAGGTACCGACAGTCTTTTCTCACCCAAGGCGGGTGGCAACCCGGCCATTGAGGAGACCTGTTTCCAGTGCCATACCACCAATGCGGCCAGCGTCATCACCTACACCAACCCGACCTATAGTGTGCCGGACATCAAGTCCGACTATGACCTCGCAATCCGTATGCCGATTAGATCAAGTGATCAAGCGGCGAACCCGGAAGAGGTGCACGACATAGGCGGAAATTTCGACGACACCGCGCTACCTGAGGGCGGGGACAATTGCACCAACCTGGATAACACATGCGGTGCTGATTTTGTTGAAAGACGCTCCAAGTTGGGCTTGGGTGATCTTACAAACCGCCATGCTGAATGCACTGATTGCCACAACCCGCATCGGGTTGTGAAGTTCAAGGATTTTCGCGGTAACCCATTGGGCAATCTGGTAGGCACACCCGATGTTTCAGGTACCCATAAGCATGTGGCCAATCACACTAATATTGCATCGGGCGTGTTGCGTGGCATGACCGGAGTTGAACCTGTGTATGGTGGATCCAGTTTCCAGGAAATGCCGGTCGACTTTACTGTCAAGCGTGGCGATCCGGCAGGCAGTCTTAGCTCAGCCGCCACCGCAATTTTTGTTACGCGCGAATACCAGGTATGTCTTAAGTGCCATTCCAATTTTGGCTATGCCGATGACAATATTTATCCAGTCGGCAACCGTCCCAACCTTACCAATACCCTGAGCGGCGGCACACCCAGCCCGACTAACCTGATTACTCAGTTCACCAACCAGGCCAAGGAGTTCCAGGCGCCGGTAACCCACAAAGGGGAGCCGCCCACGACTGCCGACGGTGGGGCCAGTGCAGCCTATACGGCTAATAATCACCGTTCCTGGCATCCGGTGATGGATAATACCGGGCGCTCACCTGCAATACGCGGCGGGGCCGATCCTGCCCTGTGGTTTGCACCCTGGGATAACGCTGCCGATGTGGGGAGTCAAACAATGTATTGTTCCGATTGCCATGGTTCCGATACCGGCCCTGCAAATGGAGGAGCCCTTGATACAGTGGTACCGGTCGGGGGCGAGAACGGCAACTCGTGGGGGCCGCATGGTTCCAGCAATAATTTCTTGTTAAAGGGGCCATGGAGAGAAGATATTGGGGAGGGAACGCCCGATGCGCTGTGTTTCCGCTGCCATGACTACAACCAATACGCTAATCCCTCTCCGCCCGGAGGAAAAAGAAAGAGTGGTTTTAGCGGACTTGCCGGCGCTGTGTTACCTGAAGACAGGGACACCAACCTGCACGTTCAACATGCGGCCGTGATGGCTTCACCCCCAATGACCTGCACCCAATGCCACGAAGCGGTATCGCATGGCTGGAAGAACAAGGCCTTGCTGGTGAACCTGAATGACGTTGGCCCTGAAGCTGGGCTACCTGTGGGAACGGCTGTGGCAGCACCTTTTGGCACTGCAATTGCACCTCAACCTTATTACATGGGAGCATGGTTGAGCATCGCGTCCACTGGCTTTGCCAAGAGTGGTGAATGGAAGAAAGCAGATTGTGACGGCTGCCATTGAGCTGACGAACGGATGAAACTATTGTTCATCCGTCTAGTCCCATAATTACCCGCAACCTATTGATATATTAGGAAATCTATTGATCAGGCTGCGAAATTGCAGCCTGATCGCATTTTTCCCTGGTGCGTAGCTGATGTAATAACCACCCTTGCTGTTTGATTTATATAAAAAATCCTGTATCCTTGCAGGGTAATCTTGTTCCGAAAGGTATTATGCGCACGAAACTGACGCTACTGGTATTGTTGCTCGGATTGCCGCTGCTGACGCAGGCTCAGCCTGATGATGTAGCAATCTATATACCTATACCGCCGGAAGAAATTCAACAGCCACAAGCGGCTGAATCCCCAGTTGAACAAACAATAGCCGAACAAATAGCCGAAGAAGCTATAGTTGAAGAAACATTGGATTGGGAGCCACTGTACACCAAAGCCCCCAAACTCAGTTCCGCCATCGCGTTGGTCTACGATGAAAAAGCGCAACGTCCGTTGTTCAGCAAAAATGCCGATGCCATCGTTCCTATCGCCTCCATCACCAAACTGATGACCGCGATGGTGTTGCTGGATGCGCAATTGCCCATGAATGAAGAAATCCGCCTGACTGCCGATGATCTCGACCGCCACAAGGGCACCCACTCGCGCATGCGCCCGGGAATGCTGCTGCAGCGTGGCGAGCTGCTCAAACTGGCGCTGATGGCTTCGGAAAACCGCGCCGCTGCGGCACTGGCCCGTACCTATCCAGGTGGCACCGCAGCAACAGTCGCGATGATGAATGCCAAGGCGCGCGACTTGGGCATGTGGAATACCCGTTTCCATGATGCCACCGGCCTGCATAGCGCAAACGTTTCCAGCGCGCGAGATCTGGTCAAAATGCTGGTGGCTGCGCAACAATATGAACTCATACACAGGTACAGCACGGCCTCGTCCCATATGGTCGCAAGCAGTGGCTTCCGTCCACTGCGCTTTGGTAACACCAATCCGCTGGTGAAAAATGCATCGTGGGATATTGGCGTCAGCAAGACCGGCTATATCAGCGAAGCAGGCCGCTGCCTGGTGATGAAAGCCACCATTGCGCAACGTCCGGTGATTATTGTGTTGCTGGATTCATGGGGTAAACGCACCCGCGTTGGCGATGCCAACCGCATTAAAAAATGGATTGAAAATTCCGCCACGCGTGCGCGCGAACGGGCACGGCGCACTTCGTAACCCCTCAATCGTGTACACGTAGGGCCGCGCGTCTGCCGCGGAGCACTTTTACCCCGCGCAGGATAACCAATCCCACCAGAAAATAACTCCCGGTAATCAATATCGCCAGCCGGTGATCGCCGCCGGAAATCCAGCTCACCAGCCCGTAAGTCATTGGGCCGAGTATCGCAGACAGCTTGACCGCCAACCCCCACAATCCGAAAAATTCAGCACGACGTGTAGCCGGAGAAAGCAAACCCACCAACGCCCGCCCAGCAGACTGGCTGGCACCCATGCAAATTCCCGCCAAGTTGGCGGCCACCCAAAATAACGTAGGTCCTTGCGCAGCCCACGCCAGTATGACCATAACAATCCAGCCAACCAGCGTTAGCGCAATGGCTTGGATATGGCCGATGCGGTCTTGCAGATAGCCGAACGTAAATGCGCCCACAGCCGCAGTGACATTAACCACCAGAATCAAAACCAGCGTTTGCTGCATCGAAAAATGCATCACCTGCTGCGCATAAATCGCGGCCAATGTAATCACCGCCTGAATGCCCGCATAATAAAAAACTGTACAGATCAGAAAGCGCCGCAAATCGCGGTAGCGCCGCGCATGCTCTATCGTTTGCGCCAGCCGCGCATAGGCCTCTTGCATTGCGTTACGCCCCTGCAAATGCACTTGCGGTAGCGCGCGTTCTTTCAAGAACAAGAATGTGGGCAGGCTGGCCAGTGCGAATAAGCTCGCGGTGATTAACATCGTCACCGGCACAAAATCAGCGCCGCTCTGCCCGCGTTCCTGCGCCCATGTCACATAGGCCAGGCAAGTGCCCAAGCTGACCAAGCCGCCCATATAGCCCAGGCTCCAGCCCCAGCCGGAAACCTTGCCCAAAGCGCGTCCCCGTGCCAGTTCCGGCAAGAATGCAGCAATAATATTTTCGCCGCTGCCGAAAAAAAAGTTGGACAGCACAATCAACGGCACCGCCAGCCACAGGCTACCCGGTCCAACCAGCGCGAGAGCGGCGGTGAAAGTGACGCAGCCAACCGTCATCACCAGCAGCAAACGTTTCTTGGCGGCATACGCATCAGCATACGCCCCGAACAGCGGTGCGGTAATCATGATCAATACATAAGAAACCGCCAGCGATGCGGTCCATGCAAATGTTGCCCATGGCGCATTCTGTGCCACCGTTGACACAAAATAAGCATTGAAAATAGCCGTGATCACCACCGTCGTATAACCGGAATTGGCAAAATCGTACATGGCCCAGGACCAGGCTTCGCGCGGGGTGACATCGGGTGCGAGATGGCGTTGCATTAGTTTTTCCAGATCGGGCAGCGATGCATTATTCGTTCAGGTTCTTGATTTCAATCTGCCGTTGATATGCGGTAATTTTGACGGCGCTGACAATGCGTTCATCCAGCGCAATGTCGTGTGTGCCAGTGAGCCGTACGTTGGCCATCACACTGCTGGAAAATTCCATCAACGTTTCACAGGGAGTGTCAGGTGTCAGTGTCCTTGGCGCAGCTGCCTGAAAATATAACATGCCGTCGCGCTGCGTAATCGCCAGCAGATAGTGCCTGTGGCCATGTGCTGTAACCTGTTTGTCGCGCACCTCAAAGCATAGTGTCCGGCTATGCTGGTTGGCGTCCAGCGGTGCACCTATCTCAGTGGCTATGGCCTCAATGAACGGCTGTGCCAGGTTAAGCTGCGCAGCAAGCGTGACTCGATAATGGCCGGGCCGCTCAATAACCAACATATTATCCAGCGGCGGCGTTTTCCCTGGGCGAAAATAAATCAGCAACAGAATGGACAGCGTGATCAGAGTAAGCGTTTCAATCATGACAATTCTGGCTGAATAATATAGGTTGCGATTGCGATATCGCAACCGCAAGGATAGCAGGTAAATCGACACTGCTGAATTGTCTTGGTTAAGAGCAGCAAGATCTTTTTCTGCCAATCCTATGGGTACAAGGAGTCGCACCCGTCCTGGTATATCCATCCCACTGGTACAGATATAAATTTTTCATCTGTCGCAGACAGGGATTTCGTGAATACAATGGGCAAGTGCGCACATTAAGATCGAGACATCAATGCAAGATCAATAAACTAACCCGAGCTGCGAGTCCTTGTCGCGGATATTGACTATCCGGATCGTCAGGCGCAGACTGAAAATCAGGATAGCCACTTGTCCTGGGAGCAGGTTTTGAGATTCAAAATTCATATGAGGAGTTCAGTCATGAAAAAGCTCATTTATGTATTGGCAGGCGCACTGACAGCTATTGCAATTTCGCCACAGGCTATTGCTCTCCCGGGATATTCGCGTCAAACAGGAATGGCATGCACCGCCTGCCACTTCCAGAGTTTTCCTGCGCTGAATGCTTTCGGAAGATCTTTCAAGGCTGGCGGCTATACCATGATAGGCGCCCAGCCGAAAATCGAGGGAGAGCAGCAGCTTTCGTTGCCGGACACCCTGAATGCTGGTGTCGTCACGAAAATCCGCTATCAGAAATCCAACGGGCCTTCATCCCTTCCTGGCGAAGAAAACAGTACGAACGATGGTCAACTGCAAATGTTTGATGAATTGCTTTTGGTTGTAGGCGGGCGGGTCAGTGAAAATATCGGCGTTCAGCTTGAATTAAATTTGCTCGGCGGCGACCCAGTGGTGGAAAACTTCAAGATGCCGTTCATCTATGATGTGGGCGGGGTCAAGGCAGGGGTTATTCCTTTTACCACGGCCGGTCAGGGTGCGGCGTATGGATTCGAGTTGCTGAATACCGGCGCTGTACGTGGCGCACGGATTATGGAAGCTAGAAGGAGCTTTTCCGCGCAGCAGTATATTGGCACGGGATCCTCAGCCGAAGGCGTTGCCCTGGTTGCCAGCAATTCCATGTACTTCGCAAATATCAGCAAATGGTCGCCACGTTCTGTTGGTGATAATTCCGGATCTCCGACAGCAAATTATTTCAGGTTGGCATTCACTCCGTCAGTGGCGGGCTGGGATGTGGGCGCAGGCGCTCAGTACTGGAGCGGTAGCGCGACCCGATCTACAGGGGGCACCACAGTTACTTATACCAAGACAGAAGCCTATGCCCTGGACGCACAGGCGCAGGGCGGGGTTGGACTCATGCCCTTGGGCATATACCTGACGCACGCCAACGCGAAGGCCAGCGTAGCCGGGGAAGCAACTAACCTGTTCAATAGTGGAGCAAATGCAAAGAAAGCCACAACCATCGCCGCACAGTTGGGCCTGGTGCCTGACAGAGCAACCTTGCTAATGGCTTATCGCAAGGGAGACAATGGAGCAGCCACCGCGAACGGCGATAATTCCCTGATGGTAGGCGGCACATATCAGATAGTGCAAAACGTGCAATTTCAGTTAAACATTGAGAAGTTTTCCGGCAGCGCGTATGACGGAGCACCGGCTAATGGGGATAGCTTAGTGACACTTATGTTGTTTGCTGCGTTCTGATCTTGGCTTTGTAATACGCTGTTGTGCCGGGCAGGGGGGCTGAGGTCTCCCCGATGATCAACGATCGAAAGGGGTCGGCTTATGCTGACCTCTTTAATTTTCTGACAATTTGGTTTGTTACGGGTTGTGGCTACGCCACCGCTACCCGGTTTAAATTGCTGCTGCACAAGTTAGCCTGTGCAGCAATTAGTCTTGTTGCTTTACAACAAGACCAAATTGTCTCTATGAATGATTTCAGCATCCCCACCATACCCAAGCAGCGCCTCAATCTCCTTACTCGCATGTTGTGCGATTACCCGTGCTTCTTCAGCGTTGTAGTTGGTCAGGCCGCGCGCAATGTCCTGGCCGTCTTCGGCCACACAGGCGACTACTGCGCCGCGTTCGAATTCTCCGACTACGCGCTTGACGCCTATCGGCAGTAAGCTTTTTCCTTCGCTGCGCAATGCTTTGACGGCGCCTGCATCCAGCACCAGTTTGCCGGTCACTTGCAGATGATCGGCCAGCCATTGTTTGCGTGCGGCCAAGGTCAATGTCGGGGCGGTGAGCAGGGTGCCGATGGCTTCGCCTTGCAGCAGGCGCAGCAGCACATTGGGTTCATGACCAGAGGCAATGACGGTGTGTGCGCCGCTGCGCGCGGCGCGTTTGGCGGCGAGTATTTTGGTGATCATGCCGCCGCGGCCGATGTGGCTGCCGCTGCCGCCGGCCATACTTTCCAGTTGGGTGTCACCGGCCAGCGCTGCGCTGACCAGCGTGGCCTGGGTGTCTTTGCGCGGATCGGCGGTGTACAGGCCTTGCTGGTCGGTGAGTATGATCAGCACGTCGGCTTCGATCAGGTTGGTCACCAGCGCGCCCAGTGTGTCGTTGTCTCCGAATTTAATTTCGTCGGTGACGACGGTGTCGTTTTCGTTGATGATGGGGATTACTCGCAATGAGAGCAGTGTGGTCAGCGTGGCGCGGGCGTTCAAATAACGTTCGCGGTCGGCCAGATCGGCGTGGGTCAGCAGCACTTGCGCGGCATGCAGGTCGTGCTGGCGGAAGCAGCTCTCATACGCTTGCACCAGACCCATCTGGCCGACTGCGGCGGCGGCTTGCAGGTCGTGGATGGCCGTAGGGCGCTTGGCCCAGCCCAGGCGTTGCATACCTTCGGCGATCGCGCCGGAAGATACCAGCACGACTTGATGGCCGCTGGCGTTGAGTTGGGCAATCTGGCGTGCCCAGTTTCCGAGCGCGTTGAGGTCCAGGCCTGTACCCTGGTTAGTTACCAGGCTGCTGCCTACTTTGACGACGATGCGTTTGCAGTGGGTTAGGGTGGTTTTCATATTGTTTTAAAAATTTAAATGTAGATTTAATTTTTCACCCTCTCCCTAACCCTCTCCCTCAAGGGAGAGGGGATTAGGTGTAGGAGCGGGCCCTGCCCGCGATTATTATTCGCGGG
>JANNQM010000132.1:0-22145 GCA_031400735.1 Gallionellaceae bacterium | reverse complement strand
GCCGCATTACCCAAATCAACAAACAAGCCGAAGAAGCCACCAGCGACTACGACAAGGAAAAGCTGCAAGAGCGCAAAGCTAAACTGGCCGGTGGCGTAGCTGTGATCAAAGTTGGCGCCTCGACCGAAGTTGAGATGAAGGAGAAAAAAGCACGCGTCGAAGATGCGCTGCACGCCACCCGCGCTGCGGTAGAAGAAGGCATAGTCCCCGGCGGCGGTGTAGCATTGCTGCGTGCCAAGGCCGTAGTCTCCGGTTTGAAAGGCGACAACCATGATCAGGATGCCGGTATCACTATTGTGTTGCGCGCTATGGAAGCGCCGTTGCGGGCGATTGTTTACAACGCCGGTGACGAACCTTCGGTGGTAGTGAACAAGGTACTGGAAGGCAAAGGCAGCTTCGGTTACAACGCCGCTACCAGCGAGTATGGCGACATGCTGGCGATGGGTGTGGTTGACCCCACCAAGGTCACCCGGGTGGCACTGCAAAACGCTGCTTCCATTGCCGGGTTGATGCTGACCACGGCATGCATGGTAGCTGAATCACCCGAAGAAAAACCCGCCGGTGGCATGGGTGGTGGCGGTGACATGGGTGGTATGGGCGGCATGGGTGGCATGATGTAATTGCCGTTGTTCAGGCACTGAAGTATCTAATAAACCCCGCGCTGCGGGGTTTATTTTTGGCCTGGCTTTTTTGCCTAGGGGCTGCTTTGCAATCACTCCGATTGTCGCTATAATGCGCGCCTTCGCGTGGGCTCGGTAGCTCAGTTGGTAGAGCAGTTGCCTGAAGAGCATCGTGTCGGTGGTTCGATTCCGCCCCGAGCCACCATTTCCTAAAGGCACACCCTGCTGTGGCCTTTTTGTTTCGCCAAGGTGCCAGCCTTGCCGTGAATTTTCTGATGCTGTCCCTGCCACGGGAAAAAACCTAAAATCATCTTCAAATTAGGGTATATGCTGTGACTTTGGGGGTTGCATTTAGCACTTCCCCATAATTTTCCGTCAAGATGAATAAGGTGAGCGTCATGACTCCACCGAATTTCCTGCCGTTGCCCATCCCACCCTCTTATGCTGGAGTCGGACCGATCGCCGCGTACGGTCAGCAAACTCGCGACTCCGATCCATTCCAGTCATGAAAGCCCCACTTCCTGATAACGAAACCCAGCGCCTCGCGATTCTGCGCGAATATAATGTGCTGGACTCTATGCCGGAGCAGGCCTTTGACGACCTGACTTTGCTCGCGGCGCAAATCTGCCAAACACCCATCGCGCTGATAACCCTGGTGGACGAAAATCGCCAGTGGTTTAAATCCAAGATTGGTCTGAGTGCTACGGAAACTTCTCGTGATGCGGCTTTCTGTGCCCACGCCATTCTGAATCCTGACGAGGTGCTGGAAGTACCCGATGCGCATCTCGACCCACGCTTTGCAAATAATCCGCTGGTTACCTCAGAACCCCATATCCGCTTTTATGCCGGCGCGCCTCTGGCAGGACAGGATGGTGTGGCGCTGGGAACCCTGTGCGCGATTGACCGGGTGCCGCGCAAGCTCAGTGCCGAGCAAATAGCCGCGCTGCAAGCGCTGAGCCGAACTGTCGTGGCACGGCTGGAACTGCGCCGGACTGCGCAGCAGCTGCGGAAATCGCTTGATTCAAGCCATCCTGGCGAAAAAAAATGGGCACTGGAAAGCACGACCGTGGCTGCTTTCGCAGCCGCGATTTTGTCATTGCTTATCGTTGGCGCCATCTCAATACGCAGTCTGCTGCTACTCGGCCAGCAGGTGGATTGGGTACAACACACACAGAAAATCATAGAGCAGGCGAACCACATGCTGGCGAACGTAGTAGAAGTTCAGAGCGGAACGCGTGGTTACTTGATCATGGGCGCGGACAGCTATCTCGCAACCTACAATATGGCGCGGTTGGCCTTGCCTCAGGACGTGCAGAATCTGCGTAATCTGACAGCGGATAGCCCCACTCAACAGCAGCGTCTGGATGTGATAGCGCCACTGGTCGAAAAACGGCTGGACATATCGCGCAATCTGGTCGAATTACGCCAAACTCAGGGGTTCAAAATTGCGCAGGCTGCCATGATGCTAAGCCAAGGCCAAACGGTGACCGATCAGATACGGCTATTGCACAAAGAGGTCGTGGAAGAGGAACAACGGCTCCTGTCTGAAAGCAATCAGAAAAAAGACAGCCGGATCCGGTTTACTCTTATGTCCATCGGCACTCTGGGCGCACTGTCCGTAATCATTCTGGGATTGGCTGGCGTACGCATTCGCCGCGAAATCATCGCACGCAGCGAAGCGCAGGCCCGCGTCGAAACGCTCAACGCAGACCTGGAATTTCGCGCCGTTGAACTGGCTGCCGCGCGCCATCGTGCCGAGACTTCTGACCGGCTAAAATCAGCCATCCTCAAACATGCCGGCCATGCCATCATCAGCACTACGTCAGATGGCATTATCACCACTTTCAACCAGACTGCAGAACGGATGCTCGGCTACTCGGCAAATGAAGTAGCAGGCTTGCAGACACCCGCACTCTTTCATGATCCGGCCGAAATTGCGGCGCGTGCGCAAGAATTTTCAACTGAACTTGGGGTGACGATTGAACCCGGCTTTGAGGTTTTCGTCGCTAAAGCGCGGCGTAATTTGCCCAATGAATATGAGTGGACCTATATCCGCAAGGATGGCACTCGCTTGCCGGTGCTGCTAACGGTAACCGCGCTGCGTGACACGGTCGATGTCATCACCGGATTTTTAGGCATGGCGGTTGATATTGCCGAACGAAAACGGGTTGAAGCAGAGCTGCATCAGGCACTGGAAGAATTACGGCAACACGAGGTAACAATTCTGGGATTGGCGCTGCACGATGAATTGACTGGCTTGCCCAATCGCCGACTGTTTTATGACAGGCTGGAAACAGCCCTTTCCGAGGGACGCCGATACAAGTTGAAAGTAGCCGTTGCTTTTATTGATCTGGATTTCTTTAAGGAGATCAACGATAAATTTGGGCATGAAGTGGGTGATAAATTTCTGGTTGCCATCGCAGAAAAAATAAAGAGTGTGTCGCGCGAAATGGATACCTGCGCCCGCTTGGGTGGCGATGAGTTTGCTCTGGTGCTGTCCAACGTGGAGAGCCTCGATCAAATTGCCGTTGTGGCACAGCGGCTCCTGGGCAGTCTAGGGGGTAAGTTGAACATTGCTGGAATTCAATTGCAGGCTTCGGCCAGCATCGGCATAGCTATTTTTCCGGATGATGCTGAAGATGCCGCCACCTTGTTAAAACTTGCCGATAGTGCCATGTACCGCTCCAAACAGGAGGGTCGCAACAGCTATCGTTTCTGGGATAATAAAATGCAAATCACCCCACAGGCCAACCTGGCCACAGAGTCCTCCAACCCAACATGAAAGCACCTCTACCTAATAATGAAGCAGACCGCCTCGCGATTTTGCGCAGCTACGTCGTGCTCGACACCGCATCGGAGCAAGCTTATGACGACCTGACACTGCTGGCCGCACAGATTTGCCAAACGCCAACTGCGCTGGTTTCGCTTATTGACGAAAATCGGCAGTGGTTCAAATCGAAGGTAGGCTTGAGTGTAGCTGAAACTTCGCGTGATTTTTCCTTTTGCGCCCATGCCATTCTGGAGCCGGACAAGGTGCTGGAAATACGCGATGCGTTGCTTGATCCGCGTTTTTCCGACAACCCGCTGGTTACCGGCGACCCGCATATTCGGTTTTACGCCGGTGCGCCGTTGGTCACGGCAGATGGCTTGGCGCTGGGTACGTTGAGTGTGATTGATTACCAGCCGCGCGCGCTGAGCGAAATTCAAAGAATCACTCTGCGGGCACTCAGTCGGCATGTAGTGACGCTGCTTGAACTGCGGCGAGGAGTGAATGAATTAATGCACGCGGAAGCTGCTTTGCGCGAGAGTGAAGAGCGCCTTGAGCACAAGGTTGAGGAGCGCACCCAAGCGCTATTGGAGAAAGAGCGCCGTTTAAGAATCATGATTGAGACTCAGCCTGAATGCGTCAAAATTGTTGATGCAAGTGGGCGGCTCTGTGAGATGAATGCAGCAGGTCTGGCCATGCTGGAGGCAGAGTCGCTGAGCCAGGTTCAACAGCACTTGTTATTAAACTTCATTCTTCCCGAATATAAAGATACTTTTCGTGCGTTGCATAAACGAGTAATGGAAGGCGAAACAGGAAAGCTGGAATTTGAGGTTTTGGGGCTAAAGGGCACACGGCGCTGGCTGGAAACCCATGCCGCCCCGATACGTGATTCATCCGGCGCTGTAACAAGCCTGCTCGGAATTACCCGTGACATTACCGAAACCAAGCGAGTAGAGCGGGAAATCCGCGAACGCGAACGGCAACTCTTTACCCTGATCGGCAACCTGCCGGGCGTGGCCTACCGTTGCCGCAATGACCCGGATTACACAGTGGAGTTTATCAGTGACAGCATTGAAAAATTGACGGGTTATCCAGCGGACGATTTTACACATAATCGCAGGCAATTCGGGCAAATGATACATCCCAGTGATCAAGCCCGAGTTTGGCAAGATATCCAGGCTGCGTTACAACAAAACCTGCCCTTTGAACTGACTTACCGCTTCCTGACAGCCTCCGGCACTGAAAGATGGGCTTGGGAAAAAGGCCAGGGCATCAAGGATGACCATGGCAATTTGGTGGCACTGGAAGGATTTGTCACCGACATTACCGAGCGCAAGCAGGCCGAGGCGCAGCTGGTGCTGGCCGCAAAAGTATTCGAACAGAGCAACGAAGCCTTTATGGTTACCGATGCCTACCGCAATATTGTGATGGTCAATCCTGCCTTTACCACTATAACCGGCTACAGCGAAGCTGAGGCCTTGGGCAAGAGCCCGCGTCTTTTATACTCAGGCAAGCAGGATCAGGATTTTTACCGGGCCATGTGGGAAGCCATAAACACGCTGGGGCACTGGCAAGGCGAAATACTGGACCGGCGCAAGGATGGCAGCATTTACCCAAAATGGCTCAGCATCAGCCGCGTGCATGATTCTCAAGGCACTGTGTCCCATTACATTGGCATTTTCAGTGACATCACTCAACACAAGAAAAATGAGGCACATATCCAGAAGCTGGCGCACTTCGACGCATTGACCGAATTGCCCAACCGGGTTTTGCTAAATGACCGTATCACCCTTGCCCTGAGCGCTGCCCAGCGAAACCGCACTTCGCTGGCGGTAATGTTTGTTGACCTTGACCATTTCAAGAACGTCAACGATACGCTGGGCCACCGCATTGGCGACGCATTGTTGATAGAGGTTGCCAAGCGTATGAAGACAGTCGTGCGCGAGGACGATACGGTGTCGCGCCTGGGCGGCGATGAGTTTATTTTTGTATTGCCCGGGTCCGATGTCGACGGTGCAGCGCATGTGGCAGAAAAATTGCTGGAGACGGTTGCCCAACGTTACATGATTGAACAGTATGAGTTGGTCATCACCCCTTCAATAGGCATTGCGATCTATCCCAACGATGGTGAAAATTTTGAAGCGCTGTCTCAATGCGCTGATATCGCGATGTACCGGGCCAAACGCGATGGCCGCAATACTTACCGTTTTTTCACGCCGGAAATGCAGGCCAGTTCGGTGCGTACGCTGCAACTGGAAAATGCGCTGCATCACGCCTTGGATCGCGACGAGCTGTATTTGCATTACCAGCCACAGATATCGTTGCAGGACGGGCGCATCATTGGCGCAGAAGCGTTATTGCGCTGGCGCCATCCCGAATTCGGCATGGTTTCCCCGGCAGAATTTATTCCAATTGTGGAAGATAGTGGCCAGATTCTGCAAATCGGTGAATGGGTACTGCGCACTGCCGTGCGCCAATTAAAAACATGGATAGACAATGGCATGGCGCCGATGACCATGGCGGTGAACCTGTCAGTCGTGCAATTCCGTCACCTTAACCTGCCGGATATGGTCAGCCAAATTCTTGCCGAGGCACAGCTCCCACCAAAATACCTGGAGCTGGAGCTGACCGAAGGAGTTGCAATGGAAGATCCGCTTGGCGCCATTGCCGTGATGGATAAATTGCATCAACGCGGCATCCGCATTTCCCTCGACGATTTTGGCACCGGCTATTCGTCATTGAATTACCTTAAGCGTTTCAAGATATACAAACTCAAAATCGACCAGAGCTTTGTACGAGACATCACGATAGACCCGGATGACAAGGCCATCGTCAGCGCCGTGATCAGCATGGCCAGCAGCCTGGGTATGCTGACTATTGCCGAGGGGGTTGAGACAGAAGGGCAGCTTGATTATTTACGCGAGCAGGGTTGCAATGAAGTACAAGGATATTTTTTCTGCCATCCGCTGCCGGCAGACCAACTGGAAGTATTCATTAAAAACACACGGCCGGTTTCCAAAGGCAGGAAAAAAAAGTAGTGGCATAATACTCCCCACCCGGATTCACTGTTTCCTACGGACTTCCATTCCCACCCCAAGGCTTGACCAGCGTGTGCACCACCCCCAGATGATCCAGTATCCGCGCCACGACAAAGTCCACGATATCCTGCACGCTCTGCGGATGATGGTAGAAGCCGGGGTTGGGCGGCAGGATTACGGCACCGGCATGGCTGAGTTTGAGCATGTTGTCCAGATGAATCGCGGAAAATGGGGATTCGCGCGGCACCAGAATCAATGTGCGTTTTTCCTTGAGCATCACATCGGCAGCGCGCGTGATCAGGTCGTCGCTGATGCCGCTGGCGATTTTGCCCAGCGTACCCATCGTGCAGGGACAGATCACCATCGCATCTCCGGGATTGGAACCGGACGCCATGGGCGCATACCAATCGTCGCGGCCAAATACTTTCAATTCACCGCTGAATTGGCCCAGGCGTTCCGCCAGAAATTTTTCTGCATCCTGGGCGCGATTAGGCAACACAAAATCCAGCTCCTGTTTGGCAACGATTTGCGCCGCTTGCGAATACACCAGATGCACCTGCTGGCCACTTTGCAGCAGGCATTCGAGTAAACGCATGCCGTAAGGCAGGCCAGAGGCGCCGGTCAGCGCGAGGGTGATAGTTTTCATTTTATTCCTTAAAAACTTTACCACAGAGGCACAGAGACACAGAGAAAGGCAACCGCAACATTAATATTCTGGCTATTCCAGAGTGCAGGCCTAAGGCTAACATGTACTTATAAGGCAGCTTTCCTCTGTGTCTCTGTGGTAGATTTTACTATCCAGAAAATGCGCTGCAATCAATCCATTCACTGTTCCGAACAACAATGCCGCAGCGGCAAAAATCGGTACTAAATAAAGCAAACCGACATGCGGAATCAGCCAGAAATAAACCAGCAGCAGTTGTCCACCAATGTGGGCAAATGCCGCGAAGATGCTGTGCGTGACTGCGCCAAACCAGCGCTGAGGTAAGTGCTGGCTTACTGCCAATGCGGCCAAGCTCCACAACGCGCCACTCAGACTCAAGAAAAATCCCGGCGCCATGAAGCTACCCAGCAACAGCCCGCCCGCGACCACACGCAGCAACGACACCCAAGCCGCCGCACGCCAGCCATATCGTGCCAGCACAATCAGCGTAACAATATTCGCCAGCCCCGGTTTGACACCGGGCAGCGGCGAAGGAATCGCAGCTTCCAGCACGGTCAGGCCCAGCGCCAGTGCCGCCATGCGCGCCAGATGATGGTCTTCGGCGGTGGTTTGAAGCCGGATTGAGGATTGAGTTAAAAGCGGAGCAGCGGGTCCTCCTCGCTCCTCAATCCTCGATCCTCGATCCTGACTTTCAATAATTGAGGCTGTCATAGCGCTTTCTTCCGCCGCTTAATTCCACGCTGACTTGATTGGGCAAACACACGGCGATTTCACCGGCCTGTTTCAGCCAACCCTGACGCACACAATATTGGCGCGGGCTGGGGTCGGAGGCAATGCGTGCTTGCAGGTTGTGTATCGCAATGCGGGTAATCCCGAGTGGGCCGGGCACTTCTATCAATTGGTTGCGCGACAGCGGCACTTCGCTGAATATTTTGCCGCCACTACGGATCACCGCTTTGTCCGCAATGCCGCCTTGCCATAGCGTAACGGTCAGCCAGATTGTGAATAGCGCACCGCACAACATGACTGCCCAGTCACCCAGTTTGATGTGATTTAGATAGGGCATCGTCAACTTTGCAAATCTCTGTGGCGCAATAGCACTTGCTGCTGCGCCTTGAAATGATTTGCCAGTTTTTCCACAAGATACACCGAGCGATGCTGACCGCCGGTGCAACCCAGCGCTACGGTAAGGTAACTGCGGTTATCCGCAATAAAACCGGGCAACCAGCTTTCAATAAAAATACGGATGTCATCGCACATTTTTTTCACGCTGGGGAGATGTTCCAGAAATTCCACCACCGCCTTGTCGCGTCCGGTCAGGGGGCGCAGTACCGGGTCGTAATGGGGGTTGGGCAGGCAGCGCACGTCAAAAATAAAATCAGCATCCAGCGGGATGCCATTTTTGAAACCGAAGGATTGAAACAGCAAGGTCAGGCGCGCACGGTCAACGCCCATGAAATCCTTGACCCTTTCACGCAAGGCATTTGCACCCAGTTCGCTGGTATCAATGTGGTGGCCGATATTGCTGATTTCGGTCAGCAGCTCGCGTTCGCATGACACACATTCCGGCAATGTCAGGCCGCCCTGAGTGATGTTGCCATCACTCAGGGGGTGGCGGCGGCGCGTTTCGGAAAAACGTTTTACCAGCGTGTCAGTCTGCGCATCCAGGAACAACAGGTGCACATCAATGCCGCGTTGTTTAAGATTTTCTATGTGGGACGGTAGCTGCTTTACGCTGGCGCCGCTGCGCACATCTATGCTGACTGCGACGCGGGTGTTACCACTTTGATGCAGGTTTTCCATCAGCGCCGGTAGCAGTTCGGCCGGCAAGTTGTCCACGCAGTAATAGCCGCTGTCTTCCAGCACCTTCAGCGCCACGCTTTTGCCGGAACCGGACAGGCCACTGATCAGGAATAGCTGCATGGATTATCCTCAACCCCTCACCACAGAGACACAGAGACACAGAGAGAACACAACATTCAATGGCATGTTGGCATCTTGTCGCTCACCTAGCGGGTGATCCTGCATGACAGTACAACACTTTGTTTTTTCTCTGTGCTCTCTGTGCCTCTGTGGTTTAACTGGGTTTTTCAGAATTATTGCTCCCGCATGTGCTGTTCGTGGCGGCTGATAAACTCCTGCATCGTGTCGATACCGCGTTGCTGCAACACAAAGTTGCGCGCAGCGGCTTCGACCAGTACCGCAAGGTTACGCCCGGCTGCCACTGGAATGCTGACCGTGTTAATTTTGACGCCCAATATTTCCTGGTGGCTGGCATGTATCGGCAAGCGTTCCAGCTGTGATACATCCCCGCCGGGCGGACGGTGCATGTGCACGATCAGCTTCAAGCCTTTCTTGCGCCGCACTGCAGTCTCACCAAACATCGTGCGGATATTGAGCATGCCCAGACCGCGTACTTCCAGAAAATCACGCAATATTTCCGGGCAGCGCCCTTCCAGGGTTTCAGGAGAGACGCGGTATACCTCGGTCACATCATCAGCCACCAATCCGTTGCCACGGGTAATCAGTTCCAGTCCCAGCTCGCTTTTGCCTATGCCACTGTCGCCGGTAATCAGCACGCCTACCCCCAGCACATCGAGGAATACGCCATGCAGCGAAGTGGATTCGGCCAGCGCTTTGACAATGTAATGGCGCACCAGCCACATCAAATGCACGCTGGGTAGCGGCGAACGGAACAGCGGCGTGTGGGTACGGTTGGCGAAATCTATCAGGCCCTGCGGAATGTCCTCGCTGCCGGCAATAATCAGGCACAGCAAACCGCTTTGTTCCAATTGGGTTAGCGCCTGCTCGAAATCCGAATCGGACAACCCGTGCAGGTATTCCAGTTCAGTTCCGCTTAACACCTGCACCCAGTTAGGGTGGATCAGGTTCAGGTGCCCAATCAACCCCATGTTGGAAGTGCTGACCTGCTCACTATCCAGCATCTTGGCCGCGCCGTCAGCACCCGCAACCCAAGTCAACGCAAGCCGTTCCTGCTTGTCGTCGAAGAGTTGCCTGATGTTGACCTGTGCCATTACAAATTCCTAGCTATAGGGGAAAATTAATTGGCCTGCCAGTTGACAAACAGCTGATGAATCGCCGCCGGATCGTTGGTGCTTTGCAGTTGATCGCGGAAATTTTTATCGCTGAACATTTGCGCCAGTTCACTTAATAGTTGAAGATGCATGTCGGTGGCGCGCTCGGGGACCAGCAGCACAAAAATCAGGTTGACCGGTTGCCCATCTGGCGCATCAAATGGAATCGGAGTCTGGGTCTTGGCAAAAGCTGCGCTGGCTTCGCGCAGCCCCTTGATACGACCATGCGGAATCGCGACACCATGCCCCAGGCCCGTTGAACCCAGCTTCTCGCGTGCGAACAGGCTGTCGAATACCTGGCTGCGCGCAACATGCTGGGTGATCTCAAATAAAATTCCAACGCGCTCGAATATTCGCTTCTTACTGGTGGACTCGGTATCCAGTATGACATTTTCTGGAAGGAGCACTTTGCTGATCAGGTTCATATTTTCAACCGTGTTTTTGAAAAGAAAGGACTACCCAGATACCCTACGATGTCATTCCTGCTCTATTGCGGGAAAGTTGCCGGTCTCATCATGGCGGCGCGCTGAATTTTTGCCTTTATGTTTGCTTATCTGGCGGTCGAGTTTCTCGACCAGGGTATCAATGGCCACATACAGGTTGCTGTCGTCACATTCTACAAAAATGGTTTTACCGCTGAGATGAACATTGGCTTCAGCCTTTTGCACCAGCTTGTCCACTGACAGGACGACGTTGACATCGATCACCTTGTCAAAATGGCGCTTGATTTTTTCTATTTTGCTAACTACATGATCCCGGATGGCCGGGGTAATTTCCAGATGATGCCCGCTGAGATTGAGGTTCATGTCTTGCTCCTTAATTTAAAGTGAGTTTCTGAGATTGACCGGGAGTATGTGCAGCAACTCACGGTATTTGGCGACGGTACGACGGGCTACCTGTATGCCTTGCTGTGCCAGGATTTCGGACAGACGGCTATCACTTAATGGATGACGCGCATCTTCCTGGCTGACCAACTGCTTGATAAGTGCCCGAATCGCGGTGGAAGAACAGGTTCCACCATTCTCGGTTGAGACTCCACTGCCAAAAAAATATTTAAGTTCATAAATGCCGCGCGGCGTGAGCATGAATTTCTGGGCTGTGACCCGCGACACGGTCGATTCGTGCAGCTCAAGCTCGTCGGCAATTTCGCGCAATACCAGGGGACGCATCGCAATATCGCCGTGCTCAAAGAAGTGACGCTGGCGTTCCACGATAGCCTGTGACACCCGTAATATTGTGTCGAAACGCTGCTGGATGTTTTTGATAAACCAGCGTGCTTCCTGTAGCTGGCCGGCCAACTGCTGTTCATTTTTTTCGCCTTTTTGCTGCAAAATATTGGCATACATCTGGTTGATCCGCAGGCGCGGCATGGCTTCCTGATTCAACCGCACCCGCCACACCCCACGGTAACGGTCTACCACCACATCGGGAACCACATAATCAGCAGCACGTTGCTCGAATTCAGCTCCCGGCCGGGGTTGCAGTTGCATGATCAGCGCTTGCGCAGTTCGCAACGAGGCGTCGTTGCAGCGCAAAGCCTTTTTCAATTTTGCGTAATCATGCGCGGCCAGCAAGTTCAGGTGGTCGGTCACCAGCCGTATCGCCAATTCCCGGCCCGGAGTAGCCTCTGGCAGCGCTTTCAATTGCAGGGCCAGGCATTCACTCAGGTTGCGCGCGCCAATTCCCGGCATATCCAGATGCTGCAACTGCACCAGCGCGGTTTCCAGGTCATCCAGGGTAATGCTCAGCTCTTCCGGCAGCATTTCGAAAATCTCTTCCAGCGGCTGCGCCAGGTAGCCGTTTATATCCAGCGCCTCAATCAGCATGCCGATAATCTCCCGGTCACACGCATCCAGCTGGCTCATGCTCAGCTGCCAGAACAGGTGTTCGCGCAGGCTGGGCTTGTCAGCCACGATTTCCTTGCGGGTATTCTCCTCATCGTCCGGCGCACGCGTAGCAGCTGATGACGGCTCATTCCAGTCTTCGTCGGTTTTTTGCCACTCATCTTCAGCGTGTTGCGGTATTTCGTCATTCTCAGAACTTTTGCTTTCAACTGCACTTTCCTGGGGAGAAGACACCGCAGCATCACCGTGGGCGTAGGGCATCGCCACATCGTCGTCTTCGCGCTCGAGCAACGGATTTTCGTCCAGCAGGCGGGCCACTTCCTGGTTTATTTCCAGGGTCGACAGCTGTAACAGACGGATTGCCTGCTGCAACTGCGGCGTAAGCGACAGGTGCTGGGATTGCCTGAGATGTAAGGAGGGTTTCATTTCACATGCTTCGGATGTGCTGCCTGTGCGGCTCTGATTTAAAGTTTGAAGTGTTCACCAAGGTACACTTTTCTCACGCCTTCATTATAAATGATTTCGTCCGGTTTGCCTTCTGCCATGACCGACCCGGCATTAATGATATAAGCGCGGTCGCAGATGCCCAGGGTTTCGCGCACATTGTGGTCGGTAATCAGCACCCCGATGTCGCGCTCCTTCAGAAAGCGGATGATTTTCTGGATGTCCAGCACAGCTATCGGGTCTACCCCGGCAAACGGTTCGTCCAGCAGGATGAAGCGGGGATTGGTGGCCAGCGCACGGGCTATTTCGACTCGCCGCCGTTCGCCTCCAGACAGGCTGATCGCCGGGTTGGAACGGATATGGGTAATGTGCAAGTCTTCCAGCAACACATCCAGTCGCGATTGCAGGTCGCTATCGGCATACCCTTGCAATTCCAGCACGGCCTGAATATTTTGCTCGACCGTCAGGCGCCTGAAAATGGAGGCCTCCTGCGGCAGGTATCCCAGACCCAACTGGGCGCGGCGATGTATAGGCAAATGGGTGACATTCTGGTCGTCAATAAAAATATCACCGCCATCGGCGGCCACCAGCCCTACTATCATGTAAAAGCAGGTCGTTTTCCCGGCTCCATTCGGACCCAGCAGGCCCACCACTTCGCCGCTGTGCACTGACAGCGAAACATCATGCACCACCGTGCGTGAGCGGTAACGCTTGTTCAATGTGACTGCGCGCAATTCACTCATGGATTGTTCTCGGAGGGTGTCAGCGTCTGTGCAGGCGTGGGCAAAGGATTGACCGCCGGGGCAGAGGGGACAGTATCGTTTTTGGGCTGGATCACCACCCGTACCCGCCCCTTGCGCGGCGCGCCTGGCGTGTTGGCGGTCAAACCATTTGCCCGGAAAATTTCGGTGGTGGAATTATAAGTGATGTGTTCGCTGCTGACTTCGTCCTGGCCACGCTTCATGCGCGCATTGCCAAATAGATTGAGGGTTGTTGTCGCGCTGTTGTAGACGATGCGCTCGCCATAACCTTCGATATATTCATCCACTCCGTCGCGTTTTTGCCGGAAACTGGCTGGCTTTCCGGTGGCGGTACCATGCTGCAAGCCTTCACTATTCTGCTTGACTACCAGCGTGTCACCGCGAATCTCCAGTGTTCCCTGGGTGAGCACGACGTTGCCGGTGAACGTGCTGACCTGCTTGGCGTCGTCTATGCTGACCTGTTCCGCTTCCAGATGAACTGGCTTGTTGCGGTCGGCCAACTCCGCATGGCTGGGCAGCGCAGGGAAAACCAGCGTCAGGATAGCCACCAGTATAGGCTCTTTAAATTTATTTATTGGCGACATCATGTTCGCTGCTGACTTGTGCCAGCAAATTAATTACCCGCGTCTTGTTGTTAAGGTGCATGCCTACCGCAGTCACTCGGTTATTGGCATCCACCAGGGTCACCGGCTGATCGGTGTCGGCCAGGTCTCGTTCCGGAATGACATGCAGGTAAGTCGTGGTGAATACCATTTCGCTTTGCGTGGCGCTCGCCGCACGGGTTATTTTTACGTCATCACGCAGGAATATCTCATCCCCCTTGCCGGATATCGATCCGCTAGTGGCCGACGCATACAGCGAAGGGCTACCGGGAGATAAGCTGGTTAAACGCGGGGCCTCCAGAATCGTGGTGGAATCATCCGGGTAATGCACCATTTTTTTGGCCTCCACGATGAAGCGCGGGGTGCCCAGCTCATTCAATGTCATGGCCGAAAAATTGTTAACGATAAAATCAGGATCGTGGCGCTTGCTGCTGTCTTCCTTGGGCGGCAGTGGCTGTACTTGCAGGTTCAACCAGTAGGCTGCCGCCAGCAAAAATATCAACGGCAAAAAAGCCGGCCAACTGCGTCTTCGGTCCAGTGTGAATAGTGGGGAACTCATAAGACGCCTCTAAAAATTCAAAATCCTGATGGAACTACTAGCCATTCCACTTGGTTGTCAAAAAACGACAACCAAGTGGCTGGTTATAAGCGAGACAAGGCGCGAGCAAAAAATTGCGACGCCGCATATGTATTGATATGTAAGGAGCCATTTTTTGCGAGCAACGCCGTATTGCGACGGAGTTTGGATTTTTTACCCTCATGCTAGGTATGGAGCAAGTTGCGCATTCAATGTTCCTTGCGACTGCATCAGCAGTTCGCACACTTCGCGCACTGCGCCATTTCCGCCATTGCACCGGGTAACATAATGAGCCCGGTCGCGCACAATTTGCGGCGCATCCGGCACGCTGATGCGCATGCCAACATGCAGCATGGCCGGCAGGTCAACCACATCATCGCCCATATAGGCGGCCTGTTGCGGTGACAAGTTCAGTTTGCTCAGCAATGCCCTCATCGCCGCCAGTTTGTCGGTTATGCCTTGATACAAATGCGTGATCCCCAGATTGTTTGCGCGCAGTTCGACACAGCGTGAAGTCCGCCCGGTAATAATCGCAAGTTCCACACCCGACGCCTTGAGCATCTTGAGGCCGTGTCCATCCAGCGAGTTGAAGCGCTTGAATTCTTCACCCGAATCAGACAGGTACAGGCCGCCATCGGTCATGATGCCATCCACATCAAAGGCAATCAGGCGTACCGATTTAGCGTGGCTGTCAACTGACATCAGATCACCTTGGCGCGCAACAAGTCGTGCATGTTAAGCGCCCCCACCAATTTATTATTCGCATCCACTACCAGCATCTGGGTAATCTTGTGCTGCTCCATCATTTGCACCGCTTCCGCTGCCAGGTCGTCCGGGCCTATGCTGCGGGGCTGGCGGGACATGACGCTGCTGACCGGTGTGGCTTTAAAGTCCACCTGCTTTTCCAGCGTGCGGCGCAAATCGCCATCGGTGTAAATGCCCAACACCTGTTGCGTACTATCCACGATCGCCGTCATACCCAGACCTTTACGCGACATTTCCAGCACCGCTTCGGCCAGTGTGGCATGCTGACCCACTGACGGAATTTCCTTGCCGCTGTGCATGATGTCGTGCACATGGGTCAGCAAACGGCGTCCCAGGCTGCCGCCCGGATGGGATCGAGCAAAATCTTCGGCACCAAAACCCTTGGCATCCAGCAATGCCATCGCCAGCGCATCACCCAGGGCCAGCGCTGCGGTGGTGCTGGTAGTGGGCGCCAGTCCCATAGGGCAGGCTTCCTTATCCACGGCGCCATTCAGGTGCGCATCCGACGCCAGCGCCAGGCTGGATTGCGGATTGCCGGTCAGGCTGATCAGTTTTGCGCCCTGGCGCTTGATGACCGGAACGATAGTAAGCAATTCCTGGCTTTCACCGGAATAAGACAGCCCGATGAATACATCATGGGCCGTGATCATGCCCAAGTCACCGTGGCTGGCTTCGGCCGGATGCACGAAATACGCCGGGGTGCCGGTGCTGGACAGCGTGGCGGCGATCTTGCGCGCAATATGTCCGGATTTACCCATGCCGCTGACAATCACACGACCCTCGCACGACAGGATAATATTGAGCGCGTTAAGGAATGTTTCATCAATTCGTGACGTGAGCGCGAGCACTGCGGCAGCTTCGATATTCAACACTTCGCGCGCCAGATCGAGCGCGCGCGGGGATGCTTGGGGAGGTTTGCTCATAGAAGCTAATTATAACAGTGGCATCCACCCACAGTGAAATTTTGCAAGGTACGCGAGTTAAGGCATTATCCGTATACGGAAAACTTCTTCTGAAATTGTGACATGACCGATTCCTTACAACTTGTTTTAATTTTGCTGGCGGTCGCGGTGGGCGTGGTCGTGCTGTGCCGCGTGTTGCGCCTGCCGGCGATGCTGGGTTATTTAATCGTGGGTATCCTGATCGGTCCGCATGTGTTGGGCTGGATACCCGATGCGCCGCAAACGCGCCACCTGGCTGAATTTGGTGTGGTGTTCCTGATGTTCAGCATAGGCCTGGAATTCAGCCTGGCGCGTTTGCGCACGATGCAGCGCGCCGTATTTGGTTTGGGCACGGCGCAGGTAGTGGCCACGATGTTGCTGGTCATGCTCACTTCGCTTTTCTTTGGGCTGGACTGGCGCGCGGGTTTGGCTCTGGGCGGCGTGCTGGCAATGTCATCTACCGCAATTGTCAGCAAGATGCTGGTGGAACGCGCCGAACTGAACACGCCGCACGGCAAAAATATCATGGGCGTGCTGTTGTTCCAGGACTTGGCTGTGGTTCCGCTGATCATCATTATCCCGGCCTTGGCCAGCACTGCCGAAGACCTGCCCCTGACGCTGGGCCTGGCCGCGCTGAAGGCAACGCTGATATTGTCGGCCTTGCTGTTTTTTGGCCAGCGCATGTTGCGCCCGTGGTTCGACATGGTGGCCCGGCAAAAATCTTCCGAACTGTTCATGCTCAATGTGCTGCTATTCACCTTGGGCCTGGCCTATCTGACCGATTTCGCCGGGCTTTCGCTTGCGTTGGGCGCGTTTGTCGCCGGCATGTTGATTTCCGAAACAGAATACCGCTACCAGGTGGAAGAGGACATCAAGCCGTTTCGCGATGTGTTGCTGGGCTTGTTTTTCGTCACGATAGGCATGTTGTTGAACCCGGCCAGCGTCATGGCCGGCTGGAGCTGGATATTGTTGCTGCTGCTGATTTTATTGCCATTCAAAGTGGCGGTGGTGGCGCTTTTGGTGCGCTGGGTGGATGGCGATTGGGGCACCGCAATCCGCAGCGGCCTGGGTCTGGCGCAAGCGGGAGAATTTGGTTTTGTGTTGCTGACCTTGGCCGGTGGAGTCAACCTGCTGCCGGCAGACGTGATGCAAAACGTCGTTGCGGCGATGCTGATTTCGATGTTGATTGCGCCTTTCCTGATTCAATATGCCGAAGTCATTGTGCGCCGCATTTCTCCGGATGAATGGATGTTTCGCTCAATGCAATTGCATCAGGTGGCGGTGCAAAGCATGGCAGTCGAAGCGCATATCATCATTTGCGGCTATGGACGTAGCGGCCAGGCGTTGGCACAGTTCATGGACCAGGAACAAATCCATTTTATCGCGCTTGATCTCGATTCACGGCGCGTACGCGAGGCCGCATCTGCGGGCGAAAGCGTGGTGTACGGCGATGCCGCCAAGCGCGAAGTGCTGTTGGCGGCGGGCTTGATGCGCGCCAAAACCCTGGTCATTACCTACGACGACACCCACTCGGCACTCAAGGTATTGCACCACATAAAGGAATTGCGCCCCGGCCTGCCAGTGGTGGTGCGCACCGCCGATGAGACCCATATTGAAACACTCAAGGAAGCAGGCGCTGCGGAAGTTGTGGCGGAGGTCATGGAGGGCAGCGTGATGCTAGCCTCACAAGCCCTGTTGATGAGCGGCGTGCCGCTGAATCGCGTGATCCGCCGCATCCAGGAAAACCGCGCACGGCGCTACAGTGTGTTCAGCGGATTTTTCCGCGCCACGCCCGACCCTGTTACTGAAACCACGGAAAGCTCGCAGTCACGTTTTCATAGTGTGCTGCTGAATGAAGGCGATGCCGCCGTGGAAAAAATGCTGGATGAAATCAACCTGGCCGAGCTGCGCGTAGAAGTCAATTCGGTGCGCCGCCACAACGTGCGCGGCACCCATCCTGCGGGTGACATGAAATTACGTTCCGGGGATGTGCTGGTGCTGCTGGGCAAGGAAATGGCACTGCTGGCGGCGGAAAAACGGTTGCGTGAGGGGCGATAAAAAGCCCGCTGCGAACAGCGGGCTTAAGTAGCACCAGAATGCGACCGACTATTTAATTATAGGGCCTTGCAAACCAGATATTGGTTAGACCCATTGTCGCTATAAGCAACAGTCGGCATTCCTTCGGTAGAGGGATTTTGCGCGTCCTGCAGTTGGCCACGAACTTGTCCCGTTTGGGCATTACCATCGTCAAGTTGAGTATCCACCGCCATAGCAATTTTGGCGGGCAGGTTGGCCGAACAAATGATCAAGCCGCTTAGCCCCAAGCCCGTTGCAGGAGCGGCTCCACCTGGAGCAGTTTCCACACCTAGCATGCCGGTGAGTGCGTTTGTTGGCTGTCTTCCACTTTCAATTCCAGCTGTTGGGCCGGGGATAAAGCCAGCCGCGCGCAGGTGCTGCCAAAACAGATTGTTTTCATTGGCGGCAGTGGGGAGTGCGGCGAGTGGATTATTGTAAGTTTGATTTAATATGCCGTCGCCACTGCCGGAAACGACATCCCCGCCCCACCTGGCAGCAGCGCCTGGATCGTCGCCAGGTAACACTTTAAATCTGTCCTGATACCCATAATAAGCCGCCTGAACCCCGTTAAAATCCGAGATGGCGTTTTTGATCTTGGCCTGGTTAATCATTTCAGTGCCCTTTAACACGCCGCCGAGCAGCAAGCCGATAATCACCAAGACAATGGCAATTTCGATTAAAGTAAAGCCAGACTGGTTGCGTTTCATTTGAGTCTCCCGCAGGAATTATAAAAGGACTACAGCCTGATATGAGCAATACTCGTGCCATGCTGTAATATGCCCTGAATCCCTTGCTGGGCGCGGGTCTTTGAGCAAGTGTAGTTTTACCTATGATTCAAGATTGACGGATTCCTGACAAAGGTGACGGCGTGACGACACTACTATTGTGGCCAAAAAAATTCCTGGACTCCAGCCGCTGGCTGCCGCTGGCCATGTTGACGCTGCTGCATATCGCGCTGTGGCTGGGGGTCGGTAGTATCTGGTCGCGCCCATTTTTGCTGACCCATTTTGGCCTGTTCCTTTTGTGGCAACCGTTGTGGCGCGGCGAGCAGCAATTGCGGCTGGGCAGTACGGTGTTCATCATTTGCGCCAGTGTGGTGGCGCTATGGTGGTTGAACTGGTGGGTGTTGACGTTTTGGGTGAGCGGCTTGTTTGCGCTGGTGGGTGGGCGGGTGTTTGCTTTTCAGGCCAGATGGCAGCGCTTGCGCTATTTGCTGGTGATGGCCTATTTGCTGTCCGTGCTTTTGCTGTGGATTACGCCGCAATTATTTGCGCTACCCGATGTGGCCGATGCGACGCGCAAATTGATGAAGGTGGCGTTGCCGATTTTGTTGGGCGCCCTGGCACTGGTGCCCGGCGAACGCGAACAGGCAGGAACAGTTCAAGCGGTAGATTTTATATACAGCTTGTTGCTGTTTATGCTGCTGACACTGCTGGTGCTGGGCAGCCTGGCTTTTATGACGCTGGGTCAGGTGGATTACCTGGAAGCTCTGGTGCGTACGCTGTTCATCATCGCGTTGTTGCTGTTTGTGCTGGGCTGGTTGTGGAATCCCCGCCTGGGATTTTCCGGACTGCAGCCGGTGTTCTCGCGCTATTTGCTGAATATTGGTACGCCGTTTGAAATGTGGCTTAAGCAATTGGCTGAGACCGCTCAACAAGAACCCAGCCCGGCGGTCTTTCTGTCGCGCGCCACCGACCACCTGGCCGCATTGCCCTGGCTGTCGGGTCTGGAGTGGGCATCAGACGATGGTCAGGGTGCGTTAGGCACGCGCAGCCAACATCGGATAAAAGTCGAGGAGCAAGGCTTGCGTTTAACCCTGTTCAGCAGGCAAGCCGTCGCACCCTCGGTGTTGCTGCATATCCATTTGTTGACCCAGTTGCTCGGGCATTTTTACCAAGCCAAGCGGCGCGAGCAACGCCTGCGCGAAATGACGCGATTGCAGGCAATTTATGAGACTGGCGCGCGCTTGACGCATGACCTGAAGAACATGCTGCAATCCCTGCTGGCGCTCACCTCACTGGCACAACGCCGCGAAGAAGAATTCGTCCCATTGCTGCGCCGCCAGCTGCCCGCATTGGCCCAGCGCATCGAGCTGACCCTGGCCAAGTTAAAAGCGCCACAGCAGGAAAGTGAAACGCCAATGCAGCCGCTGGATGCCTGGTGGACCAGCCTGCGCCAGCGCCATCAAGATGAGATGATTGAATGGGTCAGCCCGCAAAAAGTCACCGATCAGCCGATACCCGCAGCTTTGTTTGATTTTGTCGCCGACAACCTGCTGGCTAACGCAATCAGCAAACGCCAACGGCAACCGGGCATAGTTATTCAGGTAATTTTGGACATGCACCCGCTATCATTACAAGTGTGTGATGACGGCCAAGCCATACCAGCCCATCTGGCCAGCCAGGTGCTGCATACCGTGGTGATGTCAGAAGATGGCCTGGGTGTAGGCCTGTATCAGGCAGCACGTTGGGCGGCGCAGCTGGGGCATAAGTTGGAGCTGACCAGAAACGAAGTGGGTAAGGTATGCTTTGAGTTGAGCTCTACTCACACAAAATAATCATGAATCGTTGACACCAGTGCGCCGACAGAATAATAATCCAATGTGCATTTTAGGGCGCGATGTAAAAAAAGCTTTACATACGTTATAGTTATTGTTAGGCTTTAAACCACTTTGTACGGAAAAACGCTAACTAGTCTATGATTAAAGGAAATTTTGATATTCCGTTAGATTTTCTGAGTGCCAAGGCACCGCCGTTGATTGGGGTCGATATATGCTCGTCTTCGGTCAAAATGGTGGAATTAAGTGAGTTGCCGAAAAAAGCGGGTTATATGGTCGAGCGGTATGCGATCGAGCCGTTACCCAAAGATGCCGTCAGTGATGGCAACATCAATAACCTGGAAGCCGTATCAGATAGCATGCAGCGCGCCTGGAAACGCATGGGAACGCGCATCAAGAACGTCAGCCTGGCGCTCCCCGCCGCTGCAGTCATTACCAAAAAAATTCTGTTGCCCAGTGGATTGCGCGAAGAAGACCTGGAATACCAGGTTGAAGCCGAAGCCAACCAATACATCCCTTTTGCAATTGAAGAAGTCAATCTCGATTTTCAGGTGATCGGCCCGGCGCCGGGCAATGCTGCGGAAGTGGAAGTGTTGCTGGCAGCTTCGCGCAAGGCCAATGTTGAAGATAGAGTTGCCGCCGCCCAATCTGCCGGACTCAAGGCCGTAGTCGTGGATGTGGAGACCTATGCGGCAGAAATGGCGTTTGACCAGATATGCTCGCAACTGCCGGATGGCGCGCTGGACCAGTGTGTGGCGCTGGTTGATGTGGGCTCCAGCGTGATGAACCTGAATGTGCTGCGTAACGGCCAGTCGGTTTATGCGCGCGACCAGCAAATGGGCGGCGAACAACTGACCCAGATGATACAGAACGTATTTGGCCTGTCGGCTGAAGAAGCCGAAGCCGGTAAGCGCAACGGTGGTTTGCCCGAAAATTATGAAAATGATGTGCTGGCGCCGTTCCTGGAAAATGTGGCGGGGGAAATATCACGCGCCATTCAATTGTTTTTTACCTCCACCCCGTTCAGTGAAGTCAACTATATTGTGCTGGCCGGAGGCTGCGCCGCGTTGGTCGGCCTGGACGATGCAGTTGCTACCCGCACCCAGGTGAAAACGCTGATTGCCAATCCGTTTGCACAGATGGCCTTGTCTGGCCGCATCAAGCCGCGCCAATTGCAGGTTGACGCGCCATCGCTGATGATCGCTTGTGGGCTGGCGATGCGGAGGTTTGACCCTTCATGATACGCGTCAATTTATTACCGCACCGCGCCGAAAAGCGCAAGGCACGGCAAGTACAGTTCATTGCGTTCAGCGTCATTTCGCTGATAGTGGGATTAATCGTGGTCGGCCTGGTGCATGTTGCGATCAGCTCACAGATTGAATACCAGGGTCGCC
>JANNQM010000131.1:0-17847 GCA_031400735.1 Gallionellaceae bacterium | reverse complement strand
GTTTGTGGACCCCACGCCGGGAGATAACACCGAATACCTCCCCACCTCCAACCCCAACGAAAGGCAAGCCCGCGCTGGCACTGCTTCCAACGGCAAGATGGACAAGCTCTCCGTCCTCCTCCACGAATACGGCCACGCCCTCGGCATAGCACACAGTGCCGACCCCCGCGACTACATGGCCACCACGCTGACCCCCGGTGTGCGCCGCATGCCGAGTGCGGAAGAGTTGGCGTTGATGCAGCAACTGGTCGCGCAGGCCAAGGGCGAAGTGACCGCTTCTACCCTCTCCCCATCCCTCTCCCTGCAAGGGGGAGGGGGACAGGATGTTCCATTCCCCACCCTGCCGCTGGGCGGAGGCATAGGCCTATCCTTCCTCGGCTTCCTGCGCAGCAGCCGCTTTGGTGGCATGAGCATTGCGCCTGACTACAGCACCTTGGTCACCCAATATGCCGTCTCCGCCAACCCCACCCTCACCAACCCGGAGTTTGTGGATGGTTCCGGCTGGGCAACTCAGGGCAGTGTTGCCTTCGGCAATGGCACAGCGACCATGACCGAATCCGCGCAGGCGCAAACGCGCCTTAACCAGGTGTTCGTCCTGGGCGAGCATGACCGCTTCTTACGCTTCACCCTGGCCGACATTGCACTTGATGATGTCAACAGTGCCCCGGATGATGCCTTCGAAGTTGCGCTGCTGGACGCCAATACCGGGCTGTCCTTGTTTGGCAGTAACGGGTTGACCCGGACGGATGCCTTCCTCAATTTACAAGCCAATGGCATGGAGCGTTTGTCGGCCAACGTCAGCAGCACCGGCAACGCAGATGGCAGCAGAACCTATCTGGTTGACCTGTCCAGTATTGTGGGCACAGCGGGCTTTACCAGCACGACCGTTAATTTGTCCTTCGACCTGATCGGCTTTGGCCGGGGCGGCGCCGCTACCACCAGCCACCTCACCGTACGCGATTTAAAGCTGGGCATACCCGAAACTCATGACGATGCCGCGACCACTGCCGAAGATACGCCCGCCACGATTGCCGCACTCAGCAACGATCTGGATGCCAACCAGCCCGGCTTCGTGCCGGTAGTGGTAACCGGCCCGGCACACGGCACGGTGACCATCAATGCAGATGGCACTTTCGGCTACACGCCTGACCTCAACTACTTCGGTTCCGATAGCTTCACCTACAAGCTCTCCGACAGCCGGGTGGATTCCAATCCAACCTCGCCATCGTTATCGGGCAAAACAGGTCTATCTGGAGCCTAATCAAAGGGGGTTCCTGAATTGTTCTTGCGTCCCGGATTATCTATTCTGCTATCAATACCACGATGCCAGGCTCTTCCTGCCCAGCCTGGTATTCCGCTGCCGCCGCCACATTTGGCACGCACACCAATTCATCGCCGCAATACAGCAGCGGCAGCCGGTCGCGTTGCCAAGGCGGGATATGGTGTTCTTGCAGCAGGTTCTTCAGTGTGCGCGTCGCCCCATTTGGCTGAGGGCGCAGGGATTCGCCGCCCTGTCTCAGGCGCAATGTCACTGGCGCACGCAGCAATTTCTCCCCGCTGATTCCAGCTCCTTGAGACGGCTTGAATTGCAGCCGCGTATTGAGTGGCGGCCAATCCATTTCTATTTCACCATTCCAGCGCAATACAAAATTCAGGTCGAATTCGCCTAATGCGCGCAGCACATACACCCTGTCCTGATAGCGGCGCACCTGCCAGCTGCCGTATGCAATACAAACTTCGGCATCTTGCCGCGCACCGCATAATTGCTGCAGCATGTCATCCAGTTGCACAGCTTGCGGTAGCGGCGCGCCGGAACCATGCAGGTAGTAGCGCAGCAGGTTTTTGGCGCGGGCTTGGGAAAGGGATTGGAGGTGGCTTACTTCCAGGAGAACTACGTCACCCTCTCCCCTACCCCCTCTCCCGCAAGCGGGCGAGGGGAATAAATCCGGTGCATCCAGCCGCGCCAGGTCATCCAGCAATTCACTCGCTTCGGCAAAATGCCGCGCGCAGCGTGCCAGTGTGTCGCGATAAGCGGGAAATTTTTGGTCCAGCACGGGCAGCACGCGATGGCGCAGGAAGTTGCGCGGATAGTTATCATCGGCATTGCTTTCATCTTCTACCCATTGCAGCTGGTGCTGCTGCGCATAGGCAATCAATTCCGAGCGCGTTACATCGAGCAAGGGGCGAACTAACAATGGGGAATCGGCACGGTATTTGACAATGGGCATGGCGCTGGCACCGCGCACGCCTGCGCCGCGCAGCAATTGCAGGAGCAGAGTTTCCGCCTGATCATCCAGGTGATGCGCTAACGCCACCACATCCACAGGCTGTTGCGCCAATGCTTCATGACGCAACTTGCGCGCGGCCGCTTCCACACCCATGTCACGCAGGGGGGCAATGTCTACATGTTCAATTTGCAACGGGATGTTGTGCTGCGCGCACAGGTCGGTACATAGTGCCGCCCATGCATCGGCGCGCGGGCTGATACCGTGATGGACATGCAACGCGCTTAACCGCCAGGAATATTTCGGGGAAAGTTGGTGCAGCAGATGCAACAGTACAACCGAATCGACCCCACCGCTCAGGCCTGTCACGATTGAACCTCCGGCAGGTAGTACCGGCGAGAGCACGCTGTCCACGCGCTCCAGTAAATTCTTAGAGTTCAACTTCCTTGTATTTTCCATAGGCCATCAGGCGGTTGAATCGGGTCTGCAACAGCTCGTCTATGGGTTGTGCTTGAACTTGCTGGAGGGTTTCCTGCAACACTTTTTTCAGGGTCTGCATCATGGCCGGATAATCGCGGTGCGCACCGCCGGGCGGTTCGGAAATTATCTTGTCGATCAGCCCCAGTGTTTTCAAACGGGCGGCGGTAATGCCCAACGTTTCGGCGGCGTCTGGCGCCTTATCTGCGCTTTTCCACAGGATAGAGGCGCAGCCTTCCGGCGAGATGACCGAGTATGTGGCGTATTGCAGCATCAGCAACGCATCGCCCACCGCAATCGCCAGCGCACCACCGGAACCGCCCTCGCCTATTATCGTGCAGATCAGCGGCACGCGCAGCTCCGCCATTACGTACAGGTTTTTGCCTATTGCTTCCGACTGGCCGCGTTCTTCCGCGCCTATGCCGGGATAAGCGCCGGGTGTGTCAACAAAGGTCATGATGGGAATGCCGAATTTTTCCGCCAGGCGCATCAAACGCATCGCCTTGCGGTAACCTTCCGGGCGCGGCATGCCAAAATTGCGGAATTGCCGCTCCTTGGTGTCGCGGCCTTTTTGCTGGCCAATCACCATCACACTTTCGCCATTGAAACGCGCCAGTCCGCCGACAATCGCCGCATCATCGGCAAACGAGCGGTCGCCATGCAGCTCTTCAAAATCGGTAAACAAGTGCTGAATATAATCCAGCGTATATGGCCGTTGCGGATGGCGCGAGACTTGCGAAATCTGCCACGGTGTCAGGTTGGCATAGATATCCTTGGCCAGTGATTGGCTTTTCTTTTGCAGGCGGCTGATTTCCTCGGCAATTCCATGGCCGGTATCATCGTGCGTAAAACGCAGTTGCTCTACTTTGCTGGCTAATTCTGCCAACGGCTGTTCAAAATCCAGGAAGATGTCTTTCATCGGTTATATTTTTATCGTCAATATTCGTAAAACTAATCGCCCAAACCAAAAAACCGTTTCATTGTCGCCAATATTTCGGTACGGCGCTCAGGAATTTGCTGGGTGGCGCTGGCCATATCCAGATCCTGCAGCACGCTATCCAGCTCTGCCCGCCGCACTGCCAGAACTTGTGACATTTCTTCGGCAATGGCCGGGCGGGCACGCAGAATTTCCTCAAACATTTCCTTGTCCAGGCGATAACATTCCACATCGGTCGTGGCTACCACCGAGGCAGCACGCGGCGCACCGGTCATCATGCCCATTTCCCCGAAGAAATTTCCCCGGGCCAGATTTCGCAGTGTCCGCCTTCCTTTGGGGGTTTCCAAATACACTTCGGCCTCGCCCTTGATGATCACATACAGCCAATGCGCGACCGTACCCTGCCGCGTGATAATGCTGCCCTTGGCAAACGGCGCGTAGCGCAGGCGTTCGGCCATGGTCGCCAATTCCTCGTCGGTCATCTCGGAGAACAGCTCCACACGCCGCAAGGTTTTTTTGCGCAGCTGAATTTCGCGGTGATGAACGTTCTCTTCGTATTGTTCATTCTCCTTGGTGATGTGGATGCTTCTTTCCTCCATTGCCAGTTTTATGCCAACGCGCTGTAACGCGGTCATCACATGCCAGCGCATCGCCGCATCAGTCGGGTCGTCAACCGCCAGATCAGTCAGCCAATAGCGCAGCGCGTAGCGCGCGTAACCCTTGTTGTCCATGTCCATCAGCACGCAATTAGGCGCGGGTTTTTTGGCAACATTGGCAATATCGGTGTGCCGGAAAGGTTCTTCGACCACCCGGATAACCTTGGAAGGCAGCGTAGCCAGCCCGACGTTAAACCATATCCAGCGCCGCAACTGCACCGGCATATCGGTGCGGCGGCCCAACACCAGAAATTTATTTTTCATCAACTGGCTGTTCGGGAACACCACCGTTTCCCAATTGCGCGTTTCCACCATCGTCGAGCGCCAGCGTATATCCACCACTTTGCCGGAGATGCCATCCACTTCAATCCAGTCGCCGATCTGAATCGAATTATCCAGCTGCAGCGCCAGCCCACCCAAGATGTTGCCCAGCGTATCCTGCATCGCAAAAGCTATCACGGCAGTGATTACCGCCGACGTCGCCACAATGCTGCCCAGATCCAGCCCGGCGTAACGCAAGCGCACCAAGCCCCAGGCGATATAGGCAACGATGACAATGATGTCCTCGGTGATACGCAGCGGCGACAGCTTGACCAGCGGCAACACAATGCGAAAAATCAGCAGGCTCCACAAGCGGATCAGCGCAATGCCGGAACCGATTATGAACACCTCTTGCAATACCTCTCCGCCGCGGTTAAAGCCGAGCGCAAATAGCACCGCACTGACGAATTGGCCGGCCAGGCAAACTATGAAAAATCCCAGCGTGTTGAGCACGCTTAGCCGGGTATCCTTGCGAAACTGCAACAAAAACACCACCAGCCCCAGCACCATGATCACAACAGCCAATGATTCATCGCGCCAGAAGAAACTAAATACGGTGTTCCAGAAATTCATAATGCCCCGTTCCGCACGTAATTATTTATTTTACAGTGACCTACGCTAAATTCAAAATTGCCCTGCCGCTATTCTGTCGCGCGGGTATAGCGCGCCAAGGGTTTGGCTACACGCCACAGCTTCCACGATGCAACGCGCGTCAACACAAAGCTTCGCCCATCCCCGGCATTCAATACCTCCAACGTGAGCTGGGATAAGCGTCCGTTACGCAATGCGCGCTTTAACGCCACACAGTTGCGCTCCAAGCGCAACACCGAATCCCGCCAGGCGTGCAACTCCCCTTGTTGCAGCGAACGGCGCAAACCGTCCCAGACCAGCAGCAGATTTTCATTTTGACCTGCAAGGTCGGGTTCCAGGTCATCGGGCAGGGTCGCGCAAGGAATGCCTGCGGCCTGCGCAAATGCCGCAGCCAGCGCGCTGTCCGCGAAGATTTTAGTAAACGGTCGCGATAATTCTTTGGTGGCCTGGCCGCCGCCCCAAAACCACACGCTGTTTATCGGCAACTCCCCGCGCTCTTCCCGCGCCACATTCACGGCATGGTCGTAAAACAGCATCTGAATTTCGTTGAATATCTGGTGCCAGCGCAAAGCATCGGCGCCTTGTGGCAAATGCCTGTGGACATTTCTGCCAGCCACCTGGGCCAGCGTGCGGGTAACGATGTCGGGAACGCTATCCAGCCTAAGGTACCAGCGTTGCGGATGGGGCGCAAAAAAGTGCAACCCCTGCTCGGCAAAATGGGCATTCAGGCTGGCGCACAACTGCGCGGCTTCATCGGCAGTCAGCGCCACTTCCGGACGCAATATCATTTTGTCGCGCTGCATCTGGATATGCACCGGGTCCACGCGCAGCCAGTAATAGCCCGCTGGCTCGATACCTTCTGACTGCAACGTGACCGGCGCGATCGCCTGGTGGCTGACACCAAACGCGCGGCACAGCCATTCTTCCAGCGTATCTACCGGCAAGGAAGCAGCCTGCGCGCGCGCCAACAGCCATTCCAGCGCGGGCAAACGCAGCCCGGCACAGGCCTCGCCCGCCACTTCTGCGGGCAGAAACAAATCGGGAACGACCACATGGCAATGCATAGTCATCGCAAGAGTGTAACATTTAGCATCTTAGGGTTGTTCTATCCGTGACCTGCTTGTGGCAAACTAGCGCCCCTGTTCATCCCCGGCCTTCACCTTGCGTCCTTACGAACTCTTTATCGGCCTGCGTTACACACGTGCCAAGCGCCGCAACAATTTCATTTCGTTCATTTCGCTGATTTCGATGCTGGGCATTGCGTTGGGTGTGGGGGCGCTGATCATTGTGCTGTCGGTGATGAATGGATTCCAGAAAGAAATTCGCTCACGCATGCTGGGCATTACTCCCCACCTGCAGGTGACCGGTAACAACGGCTCTATACTGGCCTGGCAACCGGTAATGCAAACCGTGGCCAGTCATCCCGCAGTGCTGGGGGCAGCGCCCTATGTCAGCGGTCAAGGCATGTTGTCACTGAACGAAAGCGTGCAAGGCGTGATGGTGCAGGGTATCAACCCGGAAGCAGAAAACCGCCTGACGCAGCTAAGCACCAAGATCAAGGAAGGCAGCCTGGACCAATTGCGGGCCGGGGAATTCGGCGTGGTGCTGGGTTCTGACCTGGCACGGATACTGGGCGCGCGCCTGGGTGACAGCATTTTGCTGCTCACCCCGCAAGGGCAAATTACGCCCGCCGGTATGCTGCCACGGCTGAAACAATTCCGGCTGGTGGGTATTTTTGAGATTGGCATGGCGCCGTACGACAACAGCCTGGCGCTGATCCATATCAATGACGCGCAAAAATTGTATCGCATGGGTGATGCGGTAACCGGCATCAGCGCGCGCGTGCTGGATGTCGACCAAGCGCCGCGCATCGCCATTGAGCTGGAACCCCAGCTGCCCAATGACACTTATGCCAGTGACTGGACCCGGCAAAATTTGAATTATTTCCGCGCCGTGCAGATGGAAAAGAAAATGATGTTCATTATTCTGTCGCTGATTGTTGCAGTTGCGGCCTTTAACATTGTTTCTACATTGGTCATGGCCGTGACCGACAAGCAAGCTGACATCGCGATCCTGCGCACGCTGGGCGCATCGCCGCTGAGCATCATGAAAATTTTCATGGTGCAGGGAATTGTGATCGGCCTGGTCGGCATACTGCTAGGGGTGCTGGGCGGCATTGTTATTTCGCTGAATATCGGCACCATTGTGCCCTTTATCGAGCAAATGCTGGGCGTACAATTCCTGTCCAAGGACATTTATTTCATCAGCGAGCTGCCCTCGGATTTACATAACAGCGACGTGCTGGTGGTGGCTACCTTTTCATTCGTGATCAGCCTGCTGGCTACGCTGTACCCAAGCTGGCATGCCGCGCAAATTCAACCCGCAGAGGCGTTGCGCTATGAATGACCGGCGCACCGAAAACCGCGCAAGCAAGGTAGAGGTGGTCCTTTCCTGCCGCGATTTGCACAAGACTTTTACGCCCGGCAAGCTGCATGTTCCGGTATTAAAGGGAGTCAACCTCGATGTCGCACGCGGAGAACGCATTGCGATAGTGGGCGCCTCAGGTTCCGGCAAAAGCACGCTGCTGCATTTGCTCGGCGGGCTGGACGTCGCCACCAGCGGCAACGTCGCGATATTTGGCCAGGATGTCCATGGCATGACCGAAACGCAGCGCGGCGACTTGCGTAACCGCGCATTGGGCTTCGTGTACCAGTTCCATCACCTGCTACCTGAATTCACCGCGCTGGAAAATGTCGCAATGCCGTTATTGATACGCGGCATGAAAATGGTAGAAGCCGAACCGGTGGCTGCAAACCTGCTTGGGCTGGTCGGGCTTGCTGACCGCGTAGCGCATTTGCCGGCAGAATTGTCAGGTGGCGAACGCCAGCGTGTCGCCGTGGCGCGGGCACTGGTCACCGGACCGGCCTGTGTACTGGCCGACGAACCCACGGGTAATCTCGATAGTGTCAGTGCCCAGGCGCTGTTTGAATTAATGCAGGAACTGAATGCCAGGCTGAATACCAGTTTTATCGTGGTCACCCATGATCTCGACCTGGCCGGCAAGATGCAAAGGCAGTTGCGGCTGGTGGATGGATTGCTGCAAGAAATATAATCCAATTCCGTTGCTAAAAAAATGACTTGGGGGCGAGCCGCAGTCAGCTTTAATTTAGAAACGAAATTACAGTTTGCGTTTTACTGAAACTGCAGTCTTCCACAACCACCAACCGCGTTTTACCCAAGCCAGCATACCCTGCTGACCAATGGTCGCGACCAAAGCCAACCCGGCCAACAGCGCCGGATGGTTCAGGTAACGCGCTGCATTTAATCCCTTGTCCACTGTAGCCAGCGGTGCCTGCCATTCCTGCAGCGCTGCCTTTAACTCTTCGCGCTGGCTGTCCAGTTGATGCAGCAGCTCCTGTTTGCGCGCGGTCAGCTCAGCCAGTTTTGCGCTCATGCTGCTCGGCATTCAATTGTTCGCGGTCTTTGCACATTGCCGCTATGCTGCCGGAAAACAGCCGCGGTTTGCTGCGGATTTTGTTGACAACCACCCGCCAGGAAAATAGCGCTCCGAATAAAAATAGCCCGGTCACAGCACTGAAAGCCAGCAACCGGTGGCTGTCCCAAAAATAAACTATCACCAGCAACGTCGCCAGTACAATTCCCAGTGCGCCGCAAAACAGTGCAACCAGCGTCCACACCAGCAAAGAGCCCAGCCACGCGCGCTCCTCTTCCAGCTCGACCACGAGCAGCTCCAGCCGGGTGCTGATAATTCCTAGCAGCGTGGCTAACAGTCTTTTTACCGAATTGAACAACCCGCTGCGCGCGCCGGTGCTGGTCTGTTGTGGGTCACCCATATAATCAGCGGCGTGTGATTATCGCTCCGAGGATAACCCCCGCAATGGCGGCAATACTGACTGCCTGCCACGGATTGTTGCGCACATAGACATCTGTTTCCTTGGCTGCAACTTTGGCCTGCTCTACTGCGATACCTTGGGCATCGGCCAACCTGGCCTTGGCTGCCTGCAGCGATTCTGCTGCCTTGGCGCGCGCTGCGGTAATGCGTTCTCCAGTTTGGCTGGCGGTCACTTTCAGCAACTCTTCTGCATCCAGTACCACGGTCTTGAAATCTTCCATTAACCTGCCTTTGGATTGTTCAATTTCTGAATTTGCTTTCCACATGATAATTCTCCTTAAATTTAAATAAGTTTACTTGGCTATGACTACCCTCACCCGATCTAAATCCATGAGTCGCGCATAGATACTTAGCATCCTCCAATTTTTCATTATAGTCAAAGCCCCAACGCACATAAGCGATTTTACTTGCGCTGGCGCACTGCCTCAAACAGGCATATGGAGGCGGCAGCGGCAACATTCAAGGATTCCATTTTTCCCGGCATCGGTATCGTAATCTGCTGGCTGACAACTTCCAGCAGACTGGGAGACACTCCAACCCCCTCGTTTCCTATCACGAAACCCAGTGTGGCGCGCAGGTCGCAGTCATACAGACTGGTCTTTGCGCGCAAACTGGTGGCCAGTAATTTACCCGGGAATTCTGCCGCTAGCGCGAGCAAGTCCACGCGCTCATGCACACTGAGCCCAAAATGACCGCCCATTCCGCCACGCAAAACTTTAGGCGACCAGGCGTCCGCACAGCCTTTGGACAAAAATACCGCGTCGCACCCGGCAGCGGCTGCAGAACGCAACAGGGAGCCGAGGTTACCCGGATCCTGAATGTCTTCCAGCAGCAAACAGAATTTGCTGTGCGCAGCGGAGACCTTGGGGGTCGGCTGTTCAATCAGCGCGATGATGCCGACCGGGGTTGTCAGTTCCGACAATTCCGCAAAGAGGCTGTCAGTCAATTGGGTCAGCGGCACGCCCGGTAATTTTTTTAGCAGCGCGATGACTTCTGGCTGTTGCAGCGCTGTTGCAGCAAGCAGAACATGTAACGGCGAGTTTCCGCAATCCATATAGGCCTGAACCAGATGGATGCCATCCAGCAAAGCCTGTCTGGCAATGCGGCGCTGGCGTGATGAAGAAAGTTTCTTCAGCTCCTTGAAGAAAGGATTTTCGCGCGAGGTGATAAATTTCATGCCTGGAGACCTTCTAACCCCATGGAAGCGCGATAAATCACGCCCCTACGGTGTGCCTGTTACACCAAGGGCGGCATCCTGTTCCAGCAAGTTGCTGATTTCTTCCAGCGGCGGCAATTCCTGCAGAGTGCGCAGGTTGAGGTCATCCAGCATTTGTTTGGTGGTGGCGTACAGCGAAGGTTTGCCGGGAGCATCGCGGGTGCCGACTATGTCTATCCAGCCGCGCGCTTCCAGCGCTTTCAGGATTTGTGAAGAGACTGCCACCCCGCGAATTTCTTCAATGTCGCCGCGTGTTACTGGTTGACGGTAGGCGATGATGGCCAGCGTTTCCATCACTGCGCGCGAATAACGCGGCGGTTTTTGCGGGTTAAGCCGGTCAAGATAGGTCTGCATTTCCGGGCGCGCGCGGAAACGCCAGCCGTTGGCGACTTTGCTGAGTTCCACTCCGCTACTGATATATTTTTGCGCCAGCTGTTCGAGCAAATCTTCGATCAGATGATTATCTGGGGGCGTTTCATAAAGTTTTTTCAGCTCGGCCAGTGACAACGGCTCCTGCGAAGTCAGCAATGCCGTTTCCAGCACGCGCAAGATTTTTTCTTTCTCTTCACCGGAGAAGGCCGGAGGCAAAGGGCTTGCGCTGGTGGCGGGCATGCCACCGCCAAAAGGCATATCGGTATCGCTACTTTCGATGGGCACAGCTGCCTCATCGTTATCTTCTCCATTCATTTTTGCTGCAAAAGAAGAGCGGTTATTCTGCGGCAGTAAGGCTTCTGCTTGCTCGGACATAGATATTCCCCAGTGTGTCGGTTTGTGTAATTTCAACCAAGCTTTCCTTGGCCAGTTCCAGGATTGCGATAAACGTTACCACCAGTTGCGGGATGCCACCACTGACATCGAACAGATTTGAAAATGTCTCAAATTCGCCGTGGCGCAATTGCCGCAGCAAGCGGGTCATCTGCTCGCGCACCGATAGCTCCTCGCGCCGCACCTTGTGGTGCGCATTCAATTTTGCGCGCGCCAGCAACGCCAGCCAAGCCTGGCGCAAATCTTCCACTGCCACATTCGGCAGGCGCTGCTCGACGGTGCGCTCTATCAATACTTGTACCAGCTCAAAGTCGCGTCCCGCCTGCGGCAATTCATTCAATTTCTGCGCGGCCTGTTTCATCTGTTCATATTCCAGCAAGCGCCGCATCAACTCAACTCGCGGATCCTCGCCATCCTCTTCGCTGACTTTGGGTGGACGCGGCAGCAACATGCGCGACTTGATCTCGATCAGCACCGCCGCCATCAGCAGGTACTCCGCCGCCAGCTCCATGCGGTTGCTGCGCATCATTTCGATGTAGCCCATGTACTGCTGCGTCAACTGCGCCATTGGAATGTCCAGCACATCCAGATTGTGCTTGCGGATCAGGTACAGCAACAAATCCAGCGGCCCCTGAAATGTTTCCAGCACCACTTCCAGCGCATCCGGCGGGATGTACAAATCATGCGGCATTTGCAGCATGGGTTCGCCGTGAATGCGAGCGAGCGGCGTATTTTGCAAGGTTGTCGTTTCTGTCATCTCATTCAACTATAGCTCAACCCCATCGCCTCACGCACATCGCGCATGGTCACATTGGCCAGTTTGCGCGCCTTGTCACAGCCATCGGCAATAATGTTGCGCACCAACGTCGGGTCGTCCAGGTAGGGTTGGGCGCGTTCGCGCATTGGTTTTTGTTCATCCAGCACCGCCTGGATCACCGGCTGTTTGCATTCGATACAGCCTATGCCCGCGCTGCGGCAGCCCTTTTGCGCCCAATCCTGCACTTCGGCATTGGAATACACTTTATGCAACTGCCACACCGGGCAGTGGTCTGGATTACCCGGATCGGTGCGGCGCACGCGCGCCGGGTCGGTCGGCATGGTGCGGATTTTTTTGGTGACGCTGGCCTCGTCTTCGCGCAGGCTGATGGTGTTGTTATACGACTTGGACATTTTCTGACCGTCCAGGCCGGGCATTTTTGCAGCGGCAGTCAGCATCGCTTGCGGCTCGGATAAAATCATCTTGCCACCGCCTTCCAGATAGCCGAACAGGCGCTCGCGGTTGCCCATGCTCAGGCTCTGCTGTTCATCCAGCAATGATTTGGCCGATTGCAATGCTTCTTCATCTCCGCGTTCCAGATAGCGCGTGCGCAATTCAATATACAGCTTGCCCTTTTTGCTGCCAAGCTTGGAAATAGCCGCTTCGGCTTTTTCCTCAAAGCCGTGTTCGCGCCCGTAAATATGGTTGAAGCGGCGCGCAATTTCGCGCGTGAACTCGATATGCGGCACCTGGTCTTCTCCCACCGGCACCTGCGTGGCGCGGTAAATCAGGATGTCAGCGCTTTGCAGCAAAGGATAGCCGAGAAAGCCGTAAGTGCTCAAATCTTTTTCTGATAATTTTTCCTGCTGGTCCTTGTAGGTCGGCACCCGTTCCAGCCACCCTAACGGCGTGATCATCGAAAGCAGCAAGTGCAGTTCGGCATGTTCCGGCACGCGAGACTGGATGAACAAGGTCGCACGCGCCGGATCGACCCCTGCCGCCAGCCAGTCCACCACCATGTCCCACACATTCTGTTCAATGATCTGCGGCGTGTCGTAATGCGTGGTCAGCGCATGCCAGTCCGCGACAAAAAACAGGCACTGGAATTCCTGCTGCATCTCCACCCAGTTTTTCAGCACGCCATGATAATGCCCAAGGTGCAAACTGCCAGTAGGGCGCATTCCGGATAACACACGATCAGCAAACATAAATAATATTACAGCCCAAAAATAAGTTGAATGACATAATAACCCGCATTGATCAGCGGGCGCAGCACCAGCCCCAGCACAGGGGTAAACGCCAGGAAAATCAGGATGAACATGCCATAAGGTTCGATCCGCGCCAGCTGGAACGCCTGCCGATGAGGCAACAGGCTGACCGCAACCCGGCCGCCATCCAGTGGCGGCAACGGCAGCAGGTTGAGCATCATCAACACCAGGTTGATATTAATCCCAATCTGCGCCATCTTGAATAGCGGTTCTGCAAAAAACCCGCCCTGAAAATTCACGGTCAGCTTGGCCACCACCGCCCAACAAAAAGCCATGAACAGATTGGAGGCCGGCCCCGCCAGCGCGACCCACAACATATCCTGCTTGGGGTGTCGCAATGCGGCGAAATTAACTGGCACCGGCTTGGCCCAGCCAAACAGGATGCCCCCCAGCCACATGGTCATCATTGGAATCAGGATTGTGCCTACCGGATCAATATGGCGCATTGGATTCAGGCTGATGCGTCCCTGTTGATAGGCCGTCATGTCGCCAAAATAGCGCGCCACATAACCATGCGACGCCTCATGCAAGGTAATTGCAAATAATATCGGAATGGCCGCGATGGCGATGGTTTGTATCAACTGTTCAATCGGCAAAATAATCCTCAATAGAAAATGGTGTCACATCGCCCTTGCCGCGCCTTACCAGCACCGGCGTATCACGGGTCAGGTCGATCACAGTGGTAGGCTCCAGCCCGACCGCACCGCCATCCAGCACCAGGTCAACCACATGGTCCAACTGGTCGCGGATTTCATTGGCATCATTCAACGGCAGCACGGCATCCGGCAAAATAAGCGTCGAGCTTAACATTGGTTCGCCCAGTTCCTGCAGTAGCGCCTGCGCTACGGCATGATCGGGAATGCGTATGCCGACTGTGTTGCGCTTGCTGTGCTGCAATCGTTTAGGCACCTCTTTGGTGGCATCCAGAATGAACGTATAACTGCCCGGCGTGTTGTTCTTCAACAATCGGAACTGCACATTGCTTACCCGTGCATAACGACCCAGCTCGGACAGGTCGCGGCACATCAAAGTCATATAATGATCCTCATCCAGGCCGCGAATTTTGCGGATGCGCGCCACGGCATTCTTGTCGCCCAAATGGCAGCCCAGCGCGTAACAGGAATCCGTGGGATACGCGATCACTGCACCCTCGCGCAATAATGTGGCAGCTTGTCTGATCAGGCGCGGCTGGGGGTTATCCGCATGGATAGTAAAGAACTGTGCCATAGAAAATAATTTTTACTCACGCGGTCACAGTTTCCCATGCCTGCCACACCGGTCGGCAGTCCAGCGGAAAATCCGGCAGATGCCCGAGATCGCGGTAGCTTTCGCCCGGCCCGTGGAAATCCGAGCCGCATGAAGCAAGCAGATTAAATTCCTTGGCATACCGCGCAAACTCGGCGTATTGCTCCACGGTGTGGCTGCCGCTGACTACCTCTATCCCCTGCCCGCCCAGATCGCAAAATTCGCGCAGCAATTCGCGCAATGTTTTTTGTCCCATCGGTTTGCGCCCGGCGGTGTAGCGCCCGGGATGGGCCAATACCGCCACGCCCCCGCTACCGGTTATCCAGCTCACTGCGTCCGGCAACGACGCCCATTGATGGGGAACGTAACCGGGCTTGCCCTTGACCAGATAATTTTTGAACACGCTGCGCACGTCCTTGCAATGGCCGCTTTCCACCAAAAACCGCGCAAAATGCGTGCGGCCGATAATGTCAGGATTGTTCGCATAACGGTATGCGCCCTCAAGCACGCCGCCTATGCCTGCCTTGGCCAGCGATTCCGCCATCAGCTGCGCGCGCGTACCGCGACCGCTGCGTATCGTGCGCAAGCCTTCGGCCAATGGGGGATACGTGGGATCAATGCGCAAACCGAGGACATGCAGCGTGTACGTGCGCCAGGTCACTGAAATCTCCACGCCATTGATCAACTGCATGTCATGCAACGCCGCTGCACGCGCGGCTTCAGCCAGGCCCGCGACATCGTCATGGTCGGTCAACGCCAGGAACTTCACTCCCCGTCCCGCCGCACGCTCCACCAGGTCGGTGGGCGACAGCAGTCCGTCAGAGACGGTAGAGTGGCAATGTAAATCGTAATCCAGCATGTGAAAACCCCAATAATCCCGTATCAATACGGGTTTCGCCGCTCACTGCCGGCATAAACTTTTTCTGCACGAAGCACAAAAGCATCCACAAACGTGTTGGCAATGTAATGAAAAATCGGCCCAAACACCTTTTCCAGCAACTTGCTGGAAAATTCATAATGCAGGCTCAGCTCTATTTTACAGGCAGATTCAGAAAGAGGTATGAAATGCCAACTTCCATCCAGACTCTGGAACGGGCCATCCTTCAACCGGATCTCAATGCGCTGGGGTGCGTGGCGTACATTCTCGGTGGTAAAACTCTGTTTAATGTTGTGATAATTTATATGTATCGTCGCCTGTATTGTATTGCCCTCAACCGAATCCACACTGGCGCCACCACACCACGGCAGGAATTGCGGATACTCCGCCACATTATCCACCAGCGCGAACATTTGCTGTGCGCTGTAGGGTACCAGTACTGACTTTTCAACCTGAGCCATCAGAAATCGGAAAAAAGGAGGATAAGCAAAGCTGATAGAATATACGAGATATGAGCATCGTCCAAAACAAAAAAGCATTCCATGACTACTTCGTCGAAGACCGCTACGAAGCCGGCCTGATGCTGCAAGGCTGGGAGGTCAAAGCGATCCGCGCCGGGCGCGCCAACCTCAAGGAAGCCTACGTCACTGTAAAAGACGGCGCGCTATACCTGTTCGGCTCGCACATCAGCCCGCTCACCGCCGCCTCTACCCACATCGTTCCGGACCCGGTACGCACGCGCAAGTTGTTGCTCCACGCAGCAGAAATTAACAAGCTGATCGGCAAGGTGCAACGTGCCGGTTACACGCTAATGCCGCTCAACATGCACTTCAAGGGCGGCCTGGTTAAACTGGAAATTGGCTTGGCCAAAGGCAAGAAACAACATGATAAGCGGGCAACGGAAAAAGAACGCGAAGGGCAGCGCGAAGCGCAACGGGCGATGAAAAAAGAGAAGCGATAACAACAAACCGTATTTGCAAGGAGTCGAATTCGGAAAGTAATAGTCATGTTAGGATGCATGGCTATCAGCGGAATCAAGTAGGTGATGTGTGCCACAGTTTATACGTCAAATTAAACCAGCGTAACTGACGTTTTTGCTGCCTGTCTTTAATACATAGGGGACTATTACTCCCATGAATGTGTTTGCAACTCTTAGGACAAGAAGTGCACTCTTCTGGGTGGCGATCGGATTGCTTGGAATCATTGGCATAGGTATTGCTGACATTGCGACAGGATCAGAACTTTCGTTTTCTCTGTTCTATTTGATCCCGATTGTTTTGGCTACGTGGTTTTTGGGAAGAAATTATGGATATGCGTTATGTGTGATCGGTGCAGCCATATGGTTTGCCTCTGACTTCCTGGGGGGAAAGGTTTACTCGGAACCCTATATTCGCTACTGGAATGCAGCCATCAGGTTGAGTTTCTTCCTACTTGCAACACATCTTTTATTATCCTCACAAGCACTGATGCGCGAGAGGATGTTGGCCCGCTTGGATGCCTTGACAGGTGCAGCTAATCGGCGATACCTATTCGAAACGATTCAGATCGAGTTAGACCGTTCTCATCGATACAAACACTCTTTTACTATTGCCTACATAGACCTCGATAACTTCAAAATTGTGAACGACCAATTGGGCCATGAAATTGGGGATCAACTTCTCTGCGCAGCAGTTCGTCGGCTTAAGTACCATATGCGAAAAACAGACATGCTTGCGAGACTGGGTGGGGATGAGTTCATATTGCTTTTACCCGAGACTGACCACAAAGAAGCGCAGGCTATCATTCCTAAAATTCAGTCAGCCCTTCTGAATGAAATGAAACGACACAATTGGCCAGTAACATTTTCCATTGGGGTCTTAACCTGCCTTGATGCACAAGTCACCACTGATGAATTGGTTGGGAAGGCTGATGACTTGATGTACTCTGTAAAGAAAAATGGAAAAAACGCAATTGCGTACGCGGTGTATGAAGGATAACCTGACACTTTCCCACTCCACAACCGGCAAGCATCGTTGAGTATGTTGAAATTGCCGCCTAACAACCTCCAAGGGCGTTGCTATGCCACAAACTAATCAAGCCCGACAAACCGCCTACCTCGCTGGCGGCTGCTTCTGGGGTATGGAAGAACTGGTGCGGGTCATTCCCGGCGTGCTGGAAACCGAAGTCGGCTATACCGGCGGCAACACGCCGAATGTAGTGTATGAGCAGGTAAAAACTGGCCGCACCGGTCATGCCGAATCGCTGAAGGTTGTGTTCAACCCACAGCAACTCACCTACCGCCACTTGTTGTTTGAATTTTTCCGTATGCATAACCCGACCACGCGCAATCAGCAAGGCAACGACATAGGTACCCAATACCGTTCAGCAATTTTTTATGTAGATGAACAACAGAAACGCACAGCTGAAGAGGTTATTAGAACTGTGGATACATCGGGTGAGTGGAAGGCCAAAGTCGTTACTGAAGTGGTGCCGTTCAAGGAATTTTTCCGCGCTGAGGAATATCACCAGAAATACCTGGTCAAGAATCACGGAGGGTATACCTGCCATTATGTGCGGCATCTGGAGTTGGGGGAAGGGAAGTAATCTTGGCGGTGCTGGG
>JANNQM010000130.1:0-36728 GCA_031400735.1 Gallionellaceae bacterium | reverse complement strand
AAGCCCCAACAACACACGCAGGGCCCGCTCCTACTCCCCTCTCCCCTAGCGGGAGAGGGGTAGGGGAGAGGGGGTCGGCCACGCGCTACACACCACAAACCCCCGCGACACCTCTTGCCAATCCCCTTGTGCATCCTTTTTGAGTTGAGTCACCAGCATCGCTTCTGTCGAGCCAGAGAAATGTTGATCCAGCACCGCAGATATTTCTTGATGTGTCATTACCTCTGCATGCCCTGCCAAACGCGCCGGTGACAGCCAGCCCAGGCGCGGCACGATAACCCAGCGGCTATTTTCTGTCGCATACGGTAATTTTTCCAACGAGTGGCGAGTCCACCAGCCACACAAACGCGTGTCGGATACGCCGGGGATAGCTGTACGCGGCGCACTGAAATTTTCACCTTGGATTGCCGGAAAAAACAGCATCCCCTTGATGAAGGCCTGCGCATTGTCCAGAGTAATTCCTGCGGGTAATGCCGCGCGTCCTGAGGCAGTTTTGCCCAAGTCCAATTGGTGCGTAAACACCCGGTTCAACTTCAGATCAAGCCGGTCGCGCGCGCCGGGACCGATAAATGCGCGCGGCTCGGCTACAGGTTCAACCTGCAGATAAAATTTCACGGCCGCTTCCCAATGGCATACCGCAGCATTGCCATCACGAAACAGAAAATCGAATTCGCCCAATGTGCGTTCGGTATCCTGCACCTGCAAATTAGTGGCGATGATTTGTGTGCCGGGCCTGTGGGTCAGCCAGAATGCGATCAACGATTCAAAATAATGACCCAAGCGGCGGGTCGGACGCGCGGCGATGAAATCGTGCAAGCCAGCCGGGTCACAATCCAGCTCCGCCAGCCACGGTGCGCAAACCTGTAATTGTTTGGCGCACCATGCGTCATCCACGACGCGACCGGCATAGGCAGAGTAGCTCGCATCCAGCAAACACGGAGAACCGATGGCCCATGCCAGATCGCGTACTGCCGGGGTATGCAGCGAATGCATTAAAGTATCAAACGGCATGGCCATGCAGAGTGGGAATATTCAAGGGGGCGGCAGCGGTGAAGACACCATATTATTCCATTTCTCTATCAATAGGCACATAACTCCGTAGGGGCGCGATTCATCGCGCCCTGATCTATATGTATCAAAAGAAGGGCGTGATAAATCACGCCCCTACGATATTGCATTATTGATGGGGAAATGGAATTAAACAATGCTGCACGCCTCAGAAAATTCCAGACGCGGGCCGCGTGGCCGTAGTCTGCCGGGATCACCATAACCCAGGTTGCACAGAAAATTGGATTTGTTATCGCTACCGGCAAAAAATAACTCGTCCACCATCTGGTTATTAAAACCCGACATAGGGCCGCAGTCCAGCCCCAGCGCGCGTGCCGCGATGATCAGATAAGCGCCCTGCAATGTGCCATTGCGGAAAGCGGCGGTATAGGTTGCTTGCTCGCTCTTGGTAAACCAGCTGCGCGCATCCGGCACATGGGGAAACAACTGCCCCATTTTTTCATAGAACTTCATGTCATAAGCAATGATCACGGTCACCGGAGCGGCCATGCTCTTGACCCGATTATCCGCATCCAGTGCGGGCTGCAGCTTTTCCTTTGCCGCTTGCGATTTAACAAACACCATGCGCGCTGGACAACTATTGGCCGAAGTCGGCCCCATACGGAACGTGTCATAAAGCCGCCGCAATAATTCATCCGGCACCGGACGCTTTTGCCACGCCTTGTGTGTGCGGGCTGTCAGGAACAGTTGGTCGAGTGCGGCTGCATCCAATGGGGTGGGCATGGCGATCCTTTCTGAGTAAGGGCCTTTCTGAGTACAGAATTATTGGGGCAGCAGTCTTGGTAGCGTGCGCTACGCGCACGACGCTCATCAGAAACAATTAAGCCGGTTCCTTCAACATCGCGCTGCGGCTGGCCGGCGTTTCCAGGCTGATGCGGCCCAGTGTGCCATCGCGATAATCCTGCAGCAGCATCAGTGCAGTTTTTTCCAGGTCGGGTGTGCCGCCTTTGAGCAGATAGCCACGTTTTTTGGCAATGGCCGCGATGACATCGCTGCCGTCCATGCCGTTTACGTCAAATCCATAACGCTGGGTCAGCAGCTCAGGGTAGCGCGCCAGCAACAGGTCAGCAAGGAAGGTGGCAACTTCTTCGTCGATGATGGCATTGCGGCCTATTGCGTGGCTGGCGGCCAGCATCAGGCCATCGCTGGCATGTTCGATTTTTGGCCACATCAAACCGGGTGTGTCGATCAGCGTCATGTGGTCGTTCAGGTCAAAACTTTGCTGGTTTTTGGTGATGGCCGGTTCATCCCCGACCAATGCGGCACGGCGCTTCAGCAACGCGTTCATCAATGTGGATTTGCCGACGTTGGGAATGCCCATGATCAACATGCGCAACGGCTTCAGGCTGGTGCCGCGGTGCGGCGCGAGCGCCAGGCACAAACCGGGCACCTTGGCCGCGTCACCCGGTTTCTTGCACGACAGCGCAATCGCCTTGATGTCTTTTTGGGAATTATAAAAATTGAGCCACGCTTTGGTGGCGGCCGGGTCGGCCAGATCGGTCTTGTTCAGGATTTTAAGACAAGGGCGCTGGCGGTGCAGGCGCAGCTCGTTGATCAGCGGGTTGCTGCCGGCCTCCGGCACACGCGCGTCCAGCACTTCAATTACTACATCTATACGCGCCATGGTCTCAGCCGCATTTTTGCGCGCCGAGGTCATATGCCCGGGAAACCACTGGATTGCCATCAGTCAGTACGAGTCAACTAAAGGCGCATTCTACCTGTAACGCATCTGTAGGGGCGCGATTCATCGCGCCCTGATACTCTAGGGAAGGGCGTGATACCCGCAAGGGGTACAAGAACCTCTTCGAGGTAAATCACGCCCCTACAATAGACATCAGTTAAGAAGTGGATGGTCTTTAGGCAACTGCTTGGAATACCAGATCGCCAGCTTATGGCGCAAGGTTTTTTCCGCCACCTGATCTTCCGGCAAAGGCTGGATCACCTTGTCATGCACCAGCAGGCGGTAGATGTATAAAATCTTTTCACTGGCCGAATCCGTGGGCTCAAACTGCACCACCCCGCGACCCTCGGCATATTTCACGCCAGCAATGATGGCTCCCTTGATTAACTCTGCTTCATGTTTCAGTTTTTTCATGACTGTCCCAAATGTAATCTGTGGAAACAATTATAGAGGCCAGGCGAAGGGTCAGCAATTCGTTGGGGCCAGTGTGTATTCATTCCCCTCCTTTTTTCAAGGAGGGGTGGCCTGCAAGGCCGGGGTGGTTTCACAACTTCAGGCGCAACGCTGTCCCAATAAATTTCACCGCCTCCGGGCTGTCCCACTCGTGCGACCCGCGAACCTTTTCAATCACCCGCCCCTTGGCATCCACCAGCACCGTCAACGGTATCGCGTTGGCTCCCAACATATTCTCCAGGAATAATTTGCTGTCGATATAGTTTTCAAATGTGACTTTTGTTTGGCGGACGAACGAAACCGCAGCATTAAAATCATCATCGACCGAGATGCCAATCACATTGAATTGTTTCCCATAGCGCCGGGAAAGCCGTTCCAGTGATCCCATCTCCGCCCGGCACGGGCCACAATAGCTGGCCCAGACATTAATGATCAGCGGCTTTCCTACATAGTCGGAAAACTTGCGCGTCTGGCCGGACAAACCACGCAACTGCGCCTCGCGCAGAAAATCGCCCACCTCAACTTCACCGGGGGTTTTGGCGAAGGCGGTGACGGGCATACCCGACAGCCATAAGAATGAAACTAAAAGAAGTGCCTTCATGCTTTATAAATTACCTTCTAAAAATCTCAGATGGCTGACAATCGTTCTACGGTATCTGGATAACGTTCAACCATGCGGATCAAAATGGCGGCTTGAGCGTTTGGACTGGCACGGCCTTGTTCCCAATTTTCCAAAGTGCGCACATTGGTGCGCAAGTATCTGGCGAACACGGCTCGGGATAAGTGCAGCTTCTCCCGCAGGCTTAATAGCTCTGCCGGAGTGATGGATGGTGTGGGTTTTTTTTCCACAACATGATGCCGCAGGGTAACTTTCCCCTCGCGGGCGGACTCTAGCGCGGTGAACCCTTCTTTTAATTCATCAAACAATTTACGTTTCATTTTTGTTTCCTCGCATTCAATTCCTGCTTGAGCAGTTCTTTCAAAATATTGCGTTGTGCAGCAGTCAAGTCATCCATTTCATCTTTGTTGTATACGGTATACAACCAGAACTGTTTGCCTGGCTGCCACCAATAATAAATGACGCGTAATCCACCACGTTTTCCTTTTCCACGTTTCTCATCGGCATGCCGCACCTTGCGCAATCCACCCGTTCCTTCAATTACATCGCCCGCTTCCGGGTTATCCATGAGAGCGTTCTGCAGTCCACGAAAACTTTCGTCACTTAAATAGTTTTGCCGGTTACGTGTGAATGGTGGCAACTCGATGAATGTCGCTTGCATAAAACTAACTATACGCAAGTAGCGTATGATATGTCAAGTAGATAAATATCTCAGCCAAGGAGGCGTTGGAATATCGATGGGGCAGTCAGATCGAAACTTAAAGTAATTTTGATGTGCGGGACGTGTTGGATTAATAGAATGCGAATCTGGCGGAGAGGGCGGGATTCGAACCCGCGTTAGGTATTAACCTAAACACGCTTTCCAGGCGTGCGACTTAAGCCGCTCATCCACCTCTCCGAAAGGGCGCGCAGAATAAACCAGAAAGGGGTTTGAAGCAATCGGAATATGCCTTTAAAACCTGTCCTTCCAGCTGCGCAAGGCAGTAAACACGCTGGTTTCGTCGGTTAGTTCAATATGCGACTCGCGTTGCACGGCAGCAATCACCGCTGCTTCGGTGCAACGCAAAAAAGGGTTAGTGGCTTTTTCAAGCGCGATGGTTGAGGGCAAGGTCGGGCGTCCGGCGGCGCGTAGCGCGTGCACCTCTCTCTGGCGTTGTTGAAGCTGCGGGTTATGCGGTTCGCAGGCCAGCGCAAAGCGAATGTTGGCTTCGGTGTACTCATGCCCGCAATAGACTCGGGTTTGGTCGGGCAGCCGAGCCAGCCGTTGCAGCGCGTGGAACAGTTGCGTGGCGGTTCCTCCCAGCAGTTTGCCGCAGCCGCAGCCGAACAAGGTATCACCGCAAAAGATTCCATCCAATCCGACAAAAGCAATGTGGCCCGGTGTGTGGCCGGGGATGTCAATTACCTGCATTTGCAGATTCAGCTCGGCAATTTCAACGACATCACCTTCGCCCAGCGCTTGGGTGATGCACGGAATAATTTCATGCTGTGGCCCATATACCGGTACGTTGTATACTTGCACCAGTGGGCAAATGCCAGCGGTGTGATCTTTGTGATGGTGGGTGCACAAAATGGCCAGCAGCTTGAGCTGATGGGCATCCAGATAAGCCAGCACCGGGGCGGCTTCGCCGGGATCAACCACGACTGCGTGGCGCTGGTCGTGCACTATCCAGATGTAATTGTCCTTGAGCGCGGGGAGGGGAATGATGTCAAGCATGGGGATCATCTTTAAGTGAACAGCACTGAATGTCAACTTCCGCTACTTTAACCGATTGGTTAGCCACGCCACAGGGACAGCACCTGCTGAAGTGCGAGCATACTTTTTTTGATCAAACGGTAGCCGATATTTTTGGCTATAACTCGCTGCAACTGGGCTTGCCGGAGCATCCATTTCTGCGCGCCAGCCGCATACCCTTGCGCGCGGTGGCCGACCCTGTGGCTACGGCTGGGGTACACGTCCGCTTACATATGGTCGAGCTGCCATTCGAGTGCGGCAGTGTTGACTTGGTGGCGTTGCCGCATGTGCTGGAATTTAATGACAACCCGCATCAAATATTGCGCGAAGTAGAACGCGTACTGCGGCCGGAAGGCAATCTGGTGATCAGCGGATTAAATCCGCGCAGTTTGTGGGGCGCGCGCCGAGCGCTGGGTGCACAAGTGGGTTACCCGTGGTGCGGCGAGTTTATCGCGTTGCCGCGCCTGAAGGACTGGCTGGCGTTGCTGGGATTCGAAATCGTGGCCGGACGTTTTGCCTGCTATGCGCCGCCGCTATCTAATCCGGCCTGGCTGAACCGATTTGATTTCATGGAACCGGCAGGTGACCGCTGGTGGGCGGTGTGTGGCGGGGTGTATTGCCTGCATGCGATCAAACGCGTGCCGGGTATGCGTTTGATCCGGCCAAAATGGAACAAGGGCATGGTGCGTAAACTGATGCCATCGGCGTCAAAATTGAACAGGGGCGTGTCGCAACACACAGAAAAAGATGAGTAAGGAATCAGCGGCTGAAGACGCAGTGGAAATTTTTACCGATGGGGCGTGCCGGGGCAATCCTGGTATAGGCGGCTGGGGCGCGTTGCTGCAGGGCATGGGCAAGGAGCTGGAACTGTGCGGCGGAGAAGCGCACACCACCAATAACCGGATGGAGCTGATGGGCGCGATTCGCGCGCTGCAGGCGCTGAAACGTCCCACGCGGGCGATCCTGCATACCGATTCAAAATATGTGCAGCAGGGTATCAGCGTGTGGGTGCATGGCTGGAAGCAACGCGGCTGGAAAACGGCGGACAAAAAACCGGTCAAGAATGAAGACCTGTGGCGTCAGCTGGATGAGCTGGCCAGTAAGCATGATGTCAAATGGGTGTGGGTCAAGGGACATGCCGGGCATAATGGCAATGAGCGCGCGGATGAATTGGCAAACAGGGGGATAGAACAATTGTTAAGCGAGAGCAGGCAATGAGGCAGGTCGTGCTGGATACCGAAACCACCGGCCTGGACCCGAAACAGGGACACCGCATCATCGAAGTGGCGGCGATAGAGCTGAGCAACCGCCGCGTTTCCGAGCGTCATTTCCATCGTTATTTAAATCCCGAGCGCGACATCGATGCCGGCGCGATTGAGGTGCACGGATTGACGCTGGAGCGCTTGCAGAACGAACCGAAATTTTCCGAGATTGCGCCGGCGCTGCTGGAATTCATCAGCGGCGCAGAACTCATTATCCATAACGCGCCGTTCGATGTTGGCTTCCTGAACAAGGAACTGGAGCTGGCTGGCTTGCCTTTGCTGTCTGAGCATTGTCCCAGCATCATTGATACGCTGAAGGTCGCCAAGGAGTTGCATCCGGGCAAGAAAAATAATCTGAACGCATTGTGCGATCGCTACCAGATTGACAATTCACACCGCGCGTTGCATGGCGCGTTGCTGGACACTGAGCTGTTGGCGGAAGTCTACCTGTCGATGACGCGCGGTCAGGAAAGTTTGTTGGGCGATGGCAGCGAGGGACAGGAAGAGCAACCGGCCATATTTGCTGCTGGCATGCCGCGCCTGGAGTTGCGTGTAGTGAGCGCAACGGCGGAAGAGCTGGCGCAACATGCGCAGCAACTGGGCGATATCAATAAAGTCAGCAAAGGCGCCTGCCTGTGGCTGCAACTTGAATTGCAATGAAAATCGCCGTGTGCAGCGCGCAACCCCACGACCGGCATTTCCTGACGGCTGCCAATGCGGCAGGCGAACACGAACTGGTATTTTTCGAGGAACGCTTATCCGCAGAATCGGTGCCCATCGTCACGGGTTTTCCGGTGCTGTGCGCATTTGTAAATGACCAGCTGAATGAACCGGTGTTGCAGGCACTGGCGCAACAAGGTACGCGGCTGGTTGCGTTGCGCTGTGCCGGATTTAACAATGTTGATGTCAATGCAGCGGAAAAATACCATATCCGGATAGTGCGGGTGCCAGCCTATTCGCCGCACTCGGTCGCGGAACATGCGCTGGCCTTGATGCTGACACTGAACCGCAAGACCCATCGTGCCTATAACCGCGTACGCGACGGCAATTTTTCACTGGAAGGGCTGCTCGGTTTCGAGTTGCGCGGGCGTACCGTGGGCATCATAGGCACCGGTCGCATCGGACATGCCGTGGCTGAAATCTTGCGCGGCTTTGGCTGCCGCGTGCTGGCCTATGATACGGTGCAAAACGACGCCAGCAAGGCTGTCGGCGTGCACTATGTCACATTGGATGAATTGTACCGCGACAGCGACATAGTCACGCTGCATTGCCCGCTGAACCAGCAGACCCATCATTTGATTGATGCGGCGGCAATCCAGAAAATGAAGCGCGGCGTGATGCTGATCAATACCAGCCGGGGCGGCGTGATAGACAGCAAGGCGCTGGTGGCGGCGCTGAAATCCGGGCATATCGGTTATCTCGGGCTGGATGTGTATGAGCAGGAAGGCGACCTGTTTTTTCAGGATCTTTCCAATCGGGTCATCCAGGATGATGTGTTCGAGCGGCTGCTGACTTTTCCGAATGTGCTGGTGACCGGACATCAGGGGTTTTTTACTGAACAAGCGATGAACAGCATTGCCCAGACCACACTGGAAAACATCAGCCTGTTTGCACGCACCGGGCAATGCCAGAACGAGGTCACGCGCGAACTGGTGCGATGAACCTGAAAACCCAGTTTAACCACAGAGGCACAGAGAACACAGAGGAAAAACAAAGCCAGTGCTACCAGGCAGTATCACCCTCGGGTGAGAGACAATATGCCAACAAGTCTATCCAGCATGGCCTTTCTCTGTGCCTCTGTGTCTCTGTGGTGAGGGATTTGGGATGAACCCTGCAGTCGATGTGCTGATCATTGGCGCGGGTGCCGCCGGCATGATGTGCGCGATCCAAGCGGGCCGCCGCGGGCGAACCGTGCTGCTGCTGGAACATTCGGCCAAGCTGGCAGAAAAAATTCGCATCTCGGGCGGTGGCCGCTGCAACTTCACCAACCTGCATGCCAGGCCGGAAAATTACCTGTCCAGCAATCCGCATTTTTGCCGCTCGGCGCTGGCACGCTATACACCGCAGCATTTCATTGCCTGGTTGCAGCAGCACGGCATCACCTTCCACGAGAAAAAACTGGGCCAGCTGTTTTGCGACCATGGCTCGGCTGCCATCATCAAAATGCTGAAGGACGAATGTGATGCGGCCGGCGTGCAGTGGCTGATGCCATGCGAAGTACACAAGGTCGAACAACACCATTCCCCTCCCCCGTCTGCGTGTGTTGTTGGGGCTTCAGCCCCTTACAACCACGGCGTACCCCTTGCGGGTGCAGTGGGGGAGGGGTCAGGGGAGAGGGGTGGTTATAAACATTTCACTATCACTACCACGCACGGCACATTCCACCCCCAATCTTTGGTCATCGCCAGTGGTGGCCTGTCTATCCCGAAAATTGGCGCAACCCCTTTTGGTTACCACATCGCAGAACAGTTTGGCATCGCCATGACCAAACTAAAACCGGGATTGGTGCCATTGAGTTTCCGCCCCGATGAGTGGGCAAGCTACGCTGATCTGGCCGGAATTTCTATGGAAGCCGTGGTCAGCTACGGCAAGCAATCATTCCGCGAGAATCTGCTGTTTACCCACCGTGGCTTGAGCGGCCCTGCCATCCTGCAGATATCATCTTATTGGGAGCCGGGTCAGGCGCTGCATATTAATCTGTTGCCCGACCAGGATATGCAGCAAATATTTGCGCAGCAGCGCGGCAGCCGGATGTTGCTGGATAATTTTCTTGCGCAATATTTGCCCCGGCGTTTTGCCGAAATCTGGTCTGCCCAGTGGGTCGAGAACAAGCCACTTAACCAGTATTCAGAAAAAGAGACCGCGCTGCTGGTGGCGCAACTGCATGATTGGCAGATTACGCCCAGTGGTACGCTGGGTTATGCCAAGGCAGAAGTCACCTGCGGCGGGGTGGATACCCACGCGTTGTCATCCAAAACCATGCAGGCCAACAACGTACCCGGCCTGTATTTTATCGGTGAAGTGGTCGATGTCACCGGCCAACTCGGTGGCTATAATTTTCAATGGGCCTGGGCTTCGGGCTATGCCGCCGGGCAATCTTGTTGAACACATATCTAGCCCAAATTGCAGAACACAAGTAAGATTACGCTCCGGGGGAACAGGCAGGTCCTGCCCAAGCCCCCTGATTATTTTGCCGGAGGCTAGACATGAGCGATTCTCCCCGATTCACCATCAACCGCACCCTGGTGATGCTGGTACCACGGCAGCCATTTCTGGATTGGCTGAACGATGCCGATCCCACTGAAGAACCGTTAACCGCAGAAGAGTTGCGTGACGACTGCAATGTGTTCCTTATTCCGCAGTTCAACGACGCGGTTGATTCGATGAAATGGATAGAGAAACGCTGGCGCATGTTGTTCGAGCACATGCTGCTGGAATGGATAGTGGATGAAACCATGTGGCCTGAGAACCGCACGCTGGAAATGTTCCGCGAATGGTTTGATATTGAAACCCACACCATGGTGTGGGACCTTGCCGGAGAATCTTTGCTGGTAGAAGACTGGCAAGAAGAAGATACCAGCCCAGCAGAGGGATACGGACAGAGCGAAAAAATAATCCTCCACTAAATTTTTAAACCCAAGTAGTCTATCCAATCGCGCGCCATCTCGCGCTTGCAATCACCGAGATGATGTTGCGTCAGATTTATTCCCACCCGTACTTAAGTATTAAAACGCCTGCCAAGCCCTTCCCACTGTAGCTTCCAGCTTATCCACACGTGTGGATCTTTCCGATGTCCCACCAAAATATTGCATTGTGTTGGTTTGCGAACAGATAAATTCAGTTGAAGCTATATTATGTCTCCATGCTTCTGCATCCCGATTTTGATTAAGGTAACAGAGCATATGTTGCTTACAGTACATTGTGATATCAGGAGCACATTGTGATGTCAGGCAGCAAGCAAGTTGGTTAGCTTAACTTTAACTATGAGGGGAATTACTATGAAAAAATTTATTTCTGTATACATGGCAGCTGTGGTTGTAGGAATATTCGGTGCAACTGCGGCAAATGCCGGCATATTGTCAATGAGCAGTTGGGAAGGTAACACCAATGCCGGGTATTCCGCCAATTTCGGCAACCCTGGCGTGGGTTCAACGTTTGATGATGCGCTGGCATTCAGCATTCCTTCGGATGCATCGGGGAATGGAGTGGTAAACGTAATTGGCCTGTCGGACAGCAGTATCAATTTCACCAAATTTACGTTGTGGGAAAATTCCACTAATACCACCTTTACAGGCGCTACCGGTGGCAATACTTCCAGCCTGAATTTTGCTGGTGGGGCTGCTCCGGGTCAGTACAGGTTGAACGTAGCGGGTACCAGAGGCGGATCAGTGGGTGCGTATGCCGGTAACATTGTCATTCGTCCTACTGTTGTCAGCGCAATACCGGAACCTGAAACGTATGCCATGATGCTCGCTGGCTTGGGCCTGCTGGGTTTTTCAGCTCGCCGCAGGACGGATAATGGCGCGACTGTTTAGTTTTACCCACACGCCACCGACTTCCTGAAAGTCTGATTTTCGATCCCTGGATCACAAACTGGGATCACAACCTGCCCGGATTAAATGGTGTCTCACCAGGCTAACCCGGGCATTTCCTTGGCGTCATTTAATAGTGGGTTGACAAAAGAACGATCGTTCCTTATGCTGTCGTCCATGGAACAAGACGCCCAACACCTCGCCAAGTTGCAAGATTACTACGCCGACCACGGCGTATTGCCGCCGTATTCCACGGTCATGATGTTGCTTGGCTTCAAATCCAAATCGCCGGTGGCGGCTGTGGTAGCCCGGCTCAAGCTGCTGGGTTTTCTGGAAGCCACTGCGGAAAAACGCCTCAAGCCCGGCAGGCGTTTTTTCGAGCGCCCGGTGTATGACAGCGTGCGGGCCGGTTTTCCAAGCCCGGCAGAAGATACCAGCCATGACACACTCACCATTGATGAATATCTGGTTGCCAATCCTTCCAGCACAGTGTTGGTAACGGTCAAGGGCGATTCGATGATAGATGCCGGCATCATGCCGGGCGATACCGTGGTGGTGGAAAAGCGTAATTCGGCGAATGCCGGTGATATGGTGATCGCCATTGTTGACAATGAATTTACCCTCAAAACATTGGGCAAGGAGAAGGGGAAGTTTGTCCTGATTCCTGCCAATCCCGCGTATCCGGTGATTCGTCCCCAAGGCAACCTGGAAATATTTGGCGTAGTGGTGGGGCAGTTCCGCAAGTACAAATAAATCGCAGTGCATTCACCACAGAGACACAGAGACACAGAGTTAAAAAATAAAAATATCCGAGTACATCATTCATCAGTATGGCCATATGGTTTTCGGCAACCCATGCTTTTCTCTGTGCCTCTGTGTCTCTGTGGTTAATTGTTTTTTTCCAGGATCATCATGCCTGTATCAAACTGGCCCAACGCCATCGCCCATATCGATGCGGATTGCTTCTATGCCAGTTGCGAGCAATTGCGCCGGCCGGATTTGAAAGGCCAGCCGATCTGCGTGTTGTCCAGCCAGGATGCCTGCATTGTGGCCAAGACCTATGATGCCAAGGCTGCCGGCATTACCACCGGCATGACCGCATGGGCAGCGCGCAAGTGTATGCCGGATGCTGTTTTTATCTCCGCAGATTTTCGTTATTACGGCCAGATTTCCGACAAGCTGTTTTCTATCCTGCGCCATTTCAGCCCGGCGGTAGAGGAATATTCGATAGACGAAGCCTTCGTGGACATGCAAGGCTTGCGCAGTTTGTACCGCAAGCCTTACCAGCAGATCGCGGACGAATTGCGCGCCACGGTGCAACAGCAAATCGGCATTACCGTTTCTATAGGCATCTCGGTCACGCGCACGCTGGCCAAGATGGCTTCTGAATACCATAAGCCCAATGGCACGACCATTGTTGCGGGTCGACGCATCCACGATTTCCTGCAGCAGGTCAGTGTGCGCGATATTCCCGGCATAGGCGGCAACCGCGAGGCGCTGCTGCACAAATTTTCCATCCGCAGCGGTGCGGATTTCGCCACGGCCAGTGAACACCATATCCAGCGGCTGCTGGGCAAGTCAGGTGTTGAACTGTGGCATGAGCTCAACGGCACTTCGCTTTACCGTGTGGAAATCGAACCCAGAGTACCCAAGAGCGTGGCACGCACGGCCTCCATGGGCCAGGTGACGCAGGATCAGGCCGTCATCCGCATGCATCTGGCGCGGCATGCGATGCGGCTATCGAAGTCGTTAATGGAGAAGCGACTGACTGCCCGGCGGCTGACTGTTTTCCTGACGCTTAAATCATTCGAGCAGCAGGCGCGCACAGCAGAGCTTCCTTATGCTACGGCGGATTATTTTCTGCTGATGGCACAAGTGAGCAAGGCGCTGCAATCGTTGTTTGATCCGCGTGAGACCTACCGTGCATGCGGTGTGATCGCGACCGATATCAGCATCCGCCACGCGGCCCATTTCGGTTTATTCCAGCAAGCAGAACAGCAACATGAGAACAAGCATCTGCAGCTTCTGGCCGCCATGCACCAAGTCAACCACAAATATGGCAACAATGTACTGGCCATGTGCGGTTCCTTAAAGCCAGCCGGAAAGGCTGTATCTGCCAAAATGGCCCCGTTTTGTAAAGGGGCGCGGTTCGCCTACCCGATGATGGAATGTAGTTAATTTTCCAATTTTGTGTTATTAGGCAGGTAGCACTTGATACATGCTTGTCATTACCGCACGGGCTTGATAGAGTGCGCATGTCTTTTCAACCACCAAGGGAGTCAGCACCATGAACAAAGCAGAACTGATTGATGCAGTAGCCAAGTCAACTAAAAACTCAAAAAGCAGTGTTGAAGAAAACCTGAACGCGATCGTGGCTGCTGTTCAAGCTTCGCTTGTGAAGGGTGATGACGTGCAATTGATAGGCTTTGGCACATTTGCCGTGCAGGCGCGCGCAGCGCGTGTTGGCCGCAACCCGGCCACTGGCAAAGAGCTGAAAATACCGGCCAAGAAAGTCGTGAAATTCAAGGTTGGCAGCAAGCTGAAAGAAGCGGTTGCCGGCGGCAAAAAGAAGAAGTAATTCTGGTTGTACCTTTAAGTGGCGGCCTGTAATGGGCCGCTATTTAAATATCCCGATTGGATTTCGTCCTGTATAAACCAGGCGGGGTACTTTCGGGTGTCATTCTCTGCCCTTCCTGAATTTTTCCCTGAATTCTTCGATGGCCCGTCGGTCGCGTTTGGTCGGTCTTCCTCCAGGAAAGGTCGGCTTGGGTTGCGCCCTTAATTCGGCGGCCAAGGCTTCGCGCTGGATACGGCTTTGTTCCGTTTCACGGTAAAGTTTCTGTGCCTGGGATGCCGGGCCGCGCCGGTCAGATAACGCCAGCACTTCGACAATATGTTGAAAGGGGCCCAGCCGAATAGTCAACATGTCGCCTGGGCCAATCGCTTTGGCGGGTTTGACCCGGACATCGTTGACATGCACTTTGCCGCATTCGACCGCATCCACTGCCAACGCCCGCGTTTTGAAAAAACGCGCAGCCCACAGCCATTTATCGATGCGCAGTTTGGTCTGATCGTCCATAAGTTGGGGTTATAACATGCTATCAAACCAGCTTTTCCAGCGCTGAAATTTTTCCGGCGAGCCGGGGTTGTGCTGGGTAATGGCTATTTTCGATTCTTCGCGGTGAAATGCCGGCATCATTCCGGCCGCCAGCAATGCGGCGCCTTGCAGGCTGGAGTCTTTTTGCTGCAAGCGAAACACCGCGCAGGGCAGGCATTGGGCGATGCCTTGTTGCAGGCAGGTCAATTCCGATAATCCCCCTGATAGATAAACACGTTCTACCGCCGAGTCGCGCTGAAAATCTTCCACTATGCGCGCCACGCGAAAAATAATGCCTTCCAGCAGCAGCGCGCCAACCTGGCGCGGCGTCAAGTGGTTAACCGGCTGGGAAAACTTCATTCCCAGGTCATTGCGGAAGTAAGGTGCCCCTATGCCGCTGGGTTCAGCCAGGCAGAAAATATCCTGCGCCGCTAAATCTTCCACCTGACAATCATTGACTGGATAAGGAGCCAGCGCAGCGGCAATCGAATTCAGTGTACCTTCGACCGCGATGTGCGCCTGCATGTTGCTATCCTGATAGACCAATGTGCGCAGGTAGCCGCTTTGAGTAGTGTTGTATTCAGGCAGGTAACGGATCACAAAACCGCCGGTGCCGAGATTGACCAGGACTTCTGCGCCATGCGCTGTGACGCTGGCAATCAATGCAGCGGACTGGTCCCCCAGGCTGGTCTGTAGCGTCAGGCCGTTATCCAGTTGCACATTCATCAAGGCCGAAGGTTTAATCTGCGGCAGTATGTTAAACGGGATATCAAAAAACTTGCACAGGACGGGCGACCATTGCTGCTGCTGAATGTCCAGCAACAGCGTGCGCGCGGCCATCGATGCATCAGTGACATGATGCTTGCCGCCGGTCCAGCGCCACACCAGAAAAGTATCCAGCGTACCGACCAGCAATTCTCCGCGCACAAGCGCACTGCGCCATTGCGGATGTTGCTGCAGCACACTGCGCAGCTTGGGCGCGAAATAATAAGGCGCCAGACGCAGGCCGGTGAGGTTGCGGATGGCAGGTTCTTGCGCTTGCAAATCTTTGCAGCTGGCCGCGCCGCGATTATCCTGCCAGGAAATCAGCGGGGTGATGGGCCGCCCGCTGGATTTTTCCCAGATCAGGAAAGAGGAACGTTGGCTGCACAGGCCCAAAGGGGGTTTGGTATCGGTCTGGGCAAGACATGCAGCTAATACTTTTTCTGCGGTGGCGGCGTATTGCAGCGCATCGCTTTCGTAACGCCCGTTATTAGCGATGACTTCGGGCGCGGGCAGGGCCATGATATGGCCCAGAGTGCCCAGCTGATCCAGCAACCCGGCTTTGATCGAGGTCGTGCCCAAGTCCAGCGCGATGGAGACAATCATCTGATTAGCGGTCGTAGGAGCGGGCTCTGCCCGCGAAACGATTATCGGAGGCACCGCCCGCTTCTCCACAAATTTTCATTTCGCGGTCCAGAGTAGCCTGATCCCAGCCCAGTACTGGTGCGACGGTCGCGGCAATTTTTTGCAATTCATCCGCAGTCAGCCGGGCCAGAATCAGCAACGGCATGCGCCGACGCAATAAGTCGCTTAAATGCACCACCATTTCATGGCGGGCGCTCCACAATAAATCGGCGAAAATAAAGGGCAGTGTGGGCACGACGCGTTCGGCCAAGCGAGCGTCAGTGGCTATGCTGTGAAAAATATCTGTTACCCGCTTGCCATGGCGGCGAATAATCCATTGGGTACTTTCCGGATCCAGGCCCAGTTGTCCAGCCTGCGCGGTGACACTAGTTAGCCAGCCAGAATATTTTGCTGTTGAATATGTTTCTGGTGGCGTCCAGGGGAAAGGTTTTCCTCGCGTAGCACAGGGGGTGCTCACGCCGAGTTGTGCGCATACTGTGTCGATAGCGCTGGCCGCATCTTCCCGCGCTGAAGTGATCTTGCCACCTATTGAATAATGCACGCCATTGCTTGCGGTTTTCAGTTCCCAATCGCGGCTGACTGCGGAAGGGTGGGCTGCCGCATCGCTGCGTTTCAACACCCGCAATCCAGGGTAACTGTTGATGATGTCGGCGCGAGTCCAGGCCGTATTCAGGTAATGATTGGCCTGGCTCAAAAGATAATCAATATCTTTATCTTCAACTTCAACCTGCTCGATGTTGCCGCTGTAATCTGTATCTGTGGTGCCCACTAGCGTGACGCCATACCACGGGATCATGAAAAATACCCGGCCATCTGCGGGCGCGGTCAGCAGCAAGGCTTCATCCGACAACACTGCAGGCATCACCAGGTGTATGCCTTTGGTCAGGCGGCACCAGTGGCTGGCCTCTTTTGATGCGGCGGTCCATTGGCCGGTGGCATTGATGATTTGTTTGGCGCGGATGGTAGAGTCAGCGCCGCTTATTTGATCGTGCACCGTCGCGCCATCTACACGTCCATCAGTTTCAACAAAATCGCTCAGCTTGCAGTAACTGACACACACCGCCCCGGCCATCATCGCGCCCGAGATTAACTCCAACACCAGTCTGGCGTCATCTGTTTGGGCATCGCTATAGCTGAACCCGCTTTTTAAACCGGAAGTGTTCAGCCGGGGAAACCGCTGGGCAAATGCCTTACGATTGAAGTGGCGGTGGCCACTATCCGCCGTCAAGCTGCCGGCCAGAAAATCGTATATTGCTAATCCAGCCCGTAGTTGCAGCGACCCGACGCGGCTGTCCGCATACACCGGCACGCCAAAGCGCAATGGCCACACTCGGTGCGGGGCGGCGGTCAATAACATGCGCCGTTCGGCCAGTGCCTTTTTTACCAGCTTGAAATCAAACGACTCCAGATAGCGCAAGCCACCGTGGATTAATTTGCTGGAAGCGGAAGAAGTTGCGCTGGCCCAATCGCCTTGTTCGACTATTGCGACACTGAGGCCGCGCAGCGCCGCATCATAAGCAATCCAGGCGCCATAGATGCCGCCACCGCAGACCAGCAGGTCAAACTGGCGTCCGGATAGCGCAGAAAAATCGCGCTTCATGCATCCCTCAGTTGCAGGGCTTTCTGTGGCACATCGCTGATCAGAATATCGACGCCCAGTTGCAGCGCCTTGTTGATTTCTTCGTCACTGTTGCAGGTATACGCCGCAACGGATTTACGCTGGCCGCGCAGTAACTTGACGATGTGATTATCCAGCGTCGCAATCGGCAGGCACAGGCCATGCAAAAAAGGATGTTCAGCCAGAACTTGCTGCGCGTCGGCAAGGGTCTGGTCATCTTCAAGGTTGTATACCAGCGGAAAACCGGGCCGTTGCTGCTGGGCATAGACCAGGCTGGCAAGATTGAATGACGACATGATGACCGCATCGCCCGCGCCCGTGCCTATTGCCGACAGCGTTTGATCAATTTTAATGTGATGCCGCGACAGCGGTTCCCATTCGCGGTTTTTGATTTCGATCAACAAGCGGCAACGCTGGCGATAGGCTTCCAGGAATTCCTGCAAGGTCATGATGCCTTCATGGTCCATCGGTGAAAAATGCGCGCCAAAATTCAGCGCGCGCAATTGATCGAAATCCATGTCGTCAATGTGTGTTTCAGGCAGGCCCAGCTTGGCCAGAAAGCGGTCGTGCCACAACACGGCCACGTCGTCACGGCTAAGCTGCACATCGGTTTCAATACCGTCAATGGCATAGTCCAGTGCCCGGTCAAAAGCGGAACGGGTATTTTCCGCCGCTTCCTTGCTGGCTCCACGGTGGGCAAAAATCAGCGTGCGGTTAGCGTGCATCATGGTTATTGAGCATTAATTTTTGGCTTACAGCATGAGGTGAGTGCAACAAGAGAAGATGCCAGGCTTTCATCAAACAGGAGTTTCAAGAGTTCACCGCAAACTGGTGGTGTTCGGGTTTTCTGCATAGGCGAGACAGGGCATGAATGTCTTCAGCCACCAGACAGTCAATTCAACCAGGATTTTATCTGGTGTCATGCCTGACGCCAGATAATCCAGAACATCATTAACGGGGATGCGCTCTTTACCGTTCATTCAGCCTCCGAGTTGGGCATTATCCAGCCTTTCCGGAAAGGAGCGCAACTTGGTGTCATATTTCTATGTGCGAACGGCCGTTAGATCACGGGTTTGCGATGCACCCGAAATGCTTAACTTAAAAAAACCAGCCAAATCCCAGGGAAAGCTGGCTCAGCATTTTAAGGTCGTCGTGATCCTCGTTGGCCACAACCCGGTGGTTGGCTGTATTCGGGATATTGTTTACATCGTAGTTGTCGTTGGAAGATATATATGCCGCGGGCTGAAATCCAACATTAAAGTAATATCCATCTTTTCCTTGCCAGCCAATTTCGCCTAGTAAAAATACCCCGCTGAGTTTTGCGGTATATTCATACGGAGTGGACCAGCTCGAGCTGGTATAGGTTAATGTAGATTTTGCATAACCTCCGCCGCCCCCTATATAGAATCCGTTGTTCTCGGCAGGAAAATAGCGATACGTAGTCAGAATCATGCTTCTCTTCGACTTTAATATTTCCTCGTCAAAAATAGTGGAGCGCGAACGGGCGTTACCATTTAACTGCACGTGCAATTGGGATTTGCCGCTCAAATTGTGGTCGTAAAACAAAAGGGCCCCCACCATTGAACTGGCGCCGGGACCAAATCCAAAGCCATTTTTTTGCCGAAGATGCGAATCAGGGTATGAACTTGAAATTGAATTTGGAGACGGCTCTTGCGGTGCGTCAGTGGCCTGGTCGACTCTTAAAACTTTTTCGTTCGCTACGGTTATTTCACCGATGGCGGTACTGACGATAAGATTTTCGGTGCCAACATATTTTATTTGTCCGGTAATAATCGAGCCATCTGTCAAGTAAACGGTGTCCGCGCCTGCTGATAATGGAATCAGCAAAAAAATAACGAAACAAAACGGGTATGCAATAAATTTCATAGCGGCTCCAAAGTTAAAGATCAAAGGCAGCTGCTCCAAAGGTAAAAGATCAAAAGGCAGGCGGCACCTTCGACTATAACATAAGCGCCTGCCTTCAGCGCTTGCCACTCAAGCAAGATCAGATGGATCTGCGCCCAGGCATGCAATAAATTGCTTTAAAGAAATTTTAAGCGCCGCGAAATTCGGGTTATACATTAAACGGCGCAAGCTGCCCATCTTAAGGTTTTCCGGCGTGATTTCCCCTTGCAGCAGACTTGGGGGATGGGTATTGCAGGCATGGTACTGCTCCATTGCGTCCGGGTAGTAGTGGACACAATTGGAATATTCTCCCGCCACACCATAATGCGTATCCTCGGGGGGCAACACCACCGCTGTGTGGGAAGAGCTGATTATGTTTTGTTCGGGCACAACGCTGCTAACCAACTCCAGCTTTTCTTCCGGAAAATCTTGCGGCATTTTTTTTGTATCGGTGGTGTAGAGCACCAGCTTGTTTGAGGGGTGGCGGGCACGGGCCATGAATTCAAGTGTCGCCGCAACTATTGCCGTGGTGTCATCCTGGCTGGTCGCGGTAAAGACCGGAATGTTTAATTCCTGTTGCTGCAATTGTGCGGTTACGACCCCGGCCAGCGCACGCATCTGAGCCGCAGCATTTTTGGTGAATGACTCGTACTTGTAAATGTCCTGGTCAGGCCGTATGTTGACCCAGCGCGCAGACAATTTAAGCCAGCTATAAAATTTATGCCAATTGGCCCATATGGCACGGGGCGATATTTTCAATGCAGGAGAAAACAGGAACAATCCGCGCACGCGTGCATCAGTCAGGCTTTGCTGAATACTGAGCGCGCACCCGGCAGAGTAACCCGCCAGGTAAACCTCATCCACTTCCGCGGCGAGCTGGTTGGTACCATAGGCCACCGCCTTGGCCCACTCGGGCCAGGTGACCTCAAGCAAATCACCTGGCTGGGTACCATGGCCCGGTAATAATATCGCCATCACCCGGAAACCTTGCTCCTGGAAAAAAGTGGCCAGATAACGCATGAAATAAGGCGAATCGGTCAGGCCGTGGGTAAGCAGTATGCCGCGCTGGTAGGGTTTTTTCTGGCCGGGGGAATAAGTGGCCGGTTTCAGTTCGAAAGGGGAATTCCCGTCAACAATTTTTTCCAGGTCAGCTGTGGCAGATTTAAGCCGTACCTGGCGGATCATGTCCCGGGTCAACGTGACATAATCGGTGAACGCCAAGTGATCGCCATTAAACCTGCTGTTTAACCCAGACGGGACATGCCTGGCCTCGAGCTGTGGCGCGGCTGCTCTTGAGGCAAGTGGTGGTTGCGTCACGGGGCCTTCAATTTTAGCTTGTTAACGGGAGTACTTCCGGTCACGCATCGGTCACTGCACCCACGCTGGCGCTGGATACCAGCCGCGCATATTTAGCCAGCACGCCGCGCGTATAGTGCGGTGCGGGAGGTTTCCACAGCGTGCGGCGACGCGCCAGTTCGGCGTCACTGATATTCAGCTGTATCAGGCTGCTGGTCGCGTCTATCGTGATGGAATCCCCTTCCTGGACCAACGCGATGGTGCCACCGACGGCAGCTTCGGGTGCGACATGGCCGACCACAAAGCCATAGGTGCCGCCAGAAAAACGGCCATCGGTAATCAGCGCGACACTGTCGCCCATGCCTGCGCCCATCAATGCTGCCGTCGGCGACAACATTTCGCGCATACCGGGTCCGCCTTTGGGGCCTTCATAACGTATCACCAGCACTTCACCGGGGTGGATCTGCTCGCCCAGGATGGCTTTCATACAGGCTTCTTCTGAATCAAACACACGCGCCGGACCGGTGATTTTTGGATTTTTAATCCCGCTGATTTTGGCCACTGCGCCTTCCGGCGCCAGATTGCCTTTCAGGATGGCGAGGTGGCCTTGCGCATAGAGCGGCTTGTCCCAGGGGCGGATTACATCCTGGTTGGCGCGGGGTTGCGCCGGAATTTTACTTAGCACTTCAGCAATGGTTTCTCCGCTGATAGTCATGCAGTCGCCATGCAGCAAGCCATGTTCCAGCAACATCTTCATCACTTGCGGAATGCCACCTGCTTGATGCAATTCAGTAACGACATAGCGGCCAGATGGCTTCATATCGCAAATGACCGGCACCCGCACCCGTATTTTTTCAAATTCATCAATAGTCAAATCAACGCGCATCGCATGCGCAATGGCCAGCAGATGCAGCACCGCATTGGTCGAGCCGCCGGTGGCTATGGTCACCGCAATGGCATTTTCGAATGCCTTTTTGGTCAGGATGTGCGACGGCAATATTTGCTTGTGTATCGCCTGCACCAGCACCTCGGCAGAACGCGCGGCGCTATCGCCCTTTTCGCTGTCTGCAGCAGCCATTGTGGAAGAGTAGGGAAGGCTCATGCCCATCGCCTCAAATGCGGAAGACATCGTGTTAGCGGTGAACATGCCACCGCACGAACCCACGCCGGGGCAGGCATGGCGTTCGACGTCCAGCAATGCGTTGTCGTCAATGCGATGCGCGATGAATTCCCCAACTGCCTCAAAACTGCTGACAATAGTCAGGTCTCGCCCATGCAAGTGGCCGGGTTTGATCGTGCCGCCGTACACGAAAATGGCCGGAATATTCAGCCGCGCAAAAGCGATCATTGCGCCCGGCATGTTCTTGTCGCAGCCACCAATGGCCAGTATTCCATCCATGCTTTGGCCGCGGCACACGGTCTCGATTGAATCGGCAATTACCTCGCGGCTCACCAGCGAACATTTCATGCCCTCAGTGCCCATCGAAATGCCGTCGGAAATTGTGATCGTGCCAAATGTCTGCGGCATGGCTCCGGCCGCTTTGGCAGCCCTTTCAGCCCGCATCGTCAGCTCGCCCAATCCCGCGTTGCATGGCGTGATAGTGCTATGCGCATTGGCAATACCGATAATAGGCTTGTCGAAATCGCCATCTTTAAACCCCACGGCGCGCAGCATCGCGCGGTTGGGTGAACGCTGAACGCCTTGCGTGATGATTTTGCTATGGATGTTGCCGGGCATGATGGTGCTTCCTTCAGTTTGGTTAACTTGTGAACGTATTCGGGTTGAATAGTATTGCTATACCGACTCCAGTTAGAGCTAGCATAAGCGACTGCGTATTATATCCAGCATAGTGGCAGGTTGTGCCCCGAAATAGAGGTTCCTGGCAGCCTATTGTAATTGTTTATCAGCTTCAGGGTTTCCCACATCACAACATTTACGGAAACTTTACTATTGCCTCGTTGTTCTGCTCAGAGCTTTGAGCGCGAACCCACGATTTAACTGCACCTTATCGTTTTTTGGATCCAGGCTGAGTGATTTGTCAAAATCGTTCACGGATTCCTGAAATTTGCCCAAGTGAAAATTGGCAATGCCGCGATTTGCGTAAAAAGAAGGATTATCTGGTCCAAATTGAACAGCCCGGTCAAAATCGCTGAACGCCTCGGCATGGCGGCCCATTTGTGAAAGGAGGACGCCACGGTTTTCATAGGCGTAGGAGAAGCCGGGTTTAAGTTCAATCGCAGTGTTGAATTCATGCAATGCTTCTTCCTGTTTTTTGAACTCAACATATATATTTCCGCTGCTGTAGTGGGCTTCATGGGATTTTGGGTTGAGCTCAATCGCTTTTTGGTAATCCGCCAGCGCTTCCTGTAAGCGCCCCAGGTCTGAATAAACATTGCCACGGTTATGGTAGCCCTCATAATGGTTTGGATTGAGCTCAATCGCTTTTTGGTAATCCGCCAGCGCTTCCTGTAAGCGCCCCAAGGCTGAGTAAGCATTTCCGCGGTAGTTGTAAGATCTTTCTGCAAAAAGAAATTTCTCATCCTGATTTTTTTGGATGGCATCAGACCATAGCTTCAAGACGCTGGAGAAAGTATCCAGCCTGTTCCATGCCAGGTTGGCAAGTGCTAGACAAAATACAGCCAGCAGGACAAGGACGTATTTCCGGGGGTGGGCGCCTGTGAAACCGAACAAAACGATGGGCAGCCCGCACATCCATAGGTAGCTGCGGTATAGCACAAACGGCTCCTGAATCCTGACCGTAGAAAGTTCGGTCAAATAGAGTATCCACGGAAATAGCAGGCCAAAGCCGATAAGACCCTGCCTGCCTCCTTTCAACAATAATTTCGTGGCCAGCACCGGATAACACAGGAACAGGATAAATCCGGGAAACTGCGGCCATGACACGAAGTGGGTGAGGAATGGCTGGCGGATATCGATGGACATCCAGCCGGTATATGGAACGATCCACAGCAGGAGATATTTAAAGAATAAATATCCTTGGGTAATAACACTCAGAGGATAGAGGTTGTCGATAGGAATATTCTGCTGCTCGCTCATCCGAGCCAGAATGTCGGCCATAAAAGGTTCATAGGCCATGCCCAGCACGGCTTTGGCGCGCAACACAACGAGCAAGCCAACACCCAGATAAAGGGCAAACGGCAGCCACACTTTTTTTATCAGGCTAAAAGACGGTTTATGTAGCAGCAAAGTCAGCGCAGCCGCCACACCGGGGAGCATGATGCTGTGTTCCTTGGAAAATACCGCCAGAAAATAGAACAGCGCAGACAGCACAAACTGCTTGGCATTGTCCCGGCTCAATCCTTCAAGATAGCAAAGGAGGGATGCAATGCCGAACAGTGTAGCCATAATGATGCTGCGCTGGACCAGATAGGCCACCCCATACACGGCTACGGGGTGCAGTATAAACACCAGGGTGCCCAGGAAAACCAGCCAACGTGGCCAAGTAACGGAATCCTGCTGTTGCGTGGTCGCATCCAGCAGACGGGAGAAGAACACGAACAGCAAGATGCCGGTGAATGCATGCAAACCCACATTTCCCAGGCGATACCAGAACCAGTCCAAGCCGACCAGATTATGGGTCCAGCCAAACGAGGCGTAGGGAAACCATCTTAAATCCAACTGGAAGAATGAGGAGCCCAGCCTCTCCATATTTGCATTGACAAAAAAATTCTTGTCATCGAAAACCAGCGGGTTCCACAGTGAGTGACCGTACAGCAGGGCTGTGGCGAGGATCAGTAGAAAGGCAAATAAATAATAACTGGTATTGGATGTCGTGGTTGGTTGAGTCTGAAGACTATGGGTAGACTTGTCAGCAACAACTGCTGGGCGTTTCTTTTTTTTGGGTTGACCCATGCCTAAAGTGCTTCAAACGCCTTTGTATGGGTGTTGTAGTGCAGTAGTTGGCCGCGTTGGATATCGAAATACCAGCCGTGCAGCGTGAGGGTGCCTTTTTCCACGCGTTCGCGTACCCAGGAAAAAGTCATCAGGTTTTGCAGGGAAACCAGGATTGCGCGTTGCTCGCAGGCATGCACACGCTCATCCAGCGAGGCATTGGGCATGTCGTGGGTTACGCTGGCACGGGCGCTTTCGGCCAGATGCATCCAGTCATCGATAAATGAATCGGGGTTGCTAATGGCGCCGCCGGTTTCTACCAGGGTGCGTATGCCGCCGCAGTGGGCATGGCCGAGTACGATGATGTGTTGCACGCCCAGGTTACACACGCCAAATTCCAGCGCGGCGCTGGTGCCGTGGTGGCCGAGGCGGCCTTCGGCAGGGGGTACCAGGTTGGCTACGTTGCGGATAACAAATAAATCACCCGGCGCGCAATCCAGTACCAGCGCCGGGTCCACGCGTGAATCACAGCAGGCCACGACCAGGGTTTGGGGGTTTTGGCCCTGCGCGACCAGTTGCTGGAACAAGCCGTCGTCGCGTTCAAAATGCTGTTGGCGAAAGCGCAGGAAGCCATCAATTAATTTCTGCGGGGAAGAAATCATGCGCCCATTAACCGCCGTAATGCTTCGTGATACTTGTCTGAAGTTTTTTGCAGCACTTCGTCCGGCACGCGAGGAGCAGGGGGCTTTTTGTTCCAGTGCGCCGCTTCCAGCCAGTCGCGCACGAATTGCTTGTCAAAGCTGGGCGGGTTACTGCCCACCTGGTATTGGTCGGCCGGCCAGAAACGTGAAGAATCGGGTGTCAGTGCCTCGTCGATCAGATACAGCTTGCCCGCTTTATCGGTGCCAAATTCAAATTTGGTATCAGCGATGATAATGCCCTTGGTCGCAGCATATTCAGCGGCCTCAATATAGAGCGCCAGGGTTGCCCGGCGCACTTCATCAGCGCGTTCCTCACCCAGCAGTTTTACCGCTTGCTCGAATGATATGTTTTCATCATGCTCACCCATGGCGGCCTTGGTCGATGGGGTGAACAACGGCTGCGGCAGTTTCTGCGCTTCGCGCAATCCGGCTGGCAGCGGAATGCCGCACACGGCGCCGGTCTTTTGATAATCCTTCCAGCCGGAACCAACCAGATAGCCGCGCACGATGGCTTCAATCGGCAACGGCTGCAACCGCTTCACGACGAACGAGCGTCCGGTGACCTGGGCGCGGTCGGCATCATTTTTAACTACTGATTCCGGTGCAATGCCGGACAAATGATTGGGTATCACATGCGCCAGCTTGCCAAACCAGAAATTGGACAATGTGGTCAGCACTTGCCCTTTGCCCGGTACCGGAGAGGGCAGGATCACATCGAACGCGGACAGCCGGTCGGTCTGGACGATCAGCAGGTTCTGCTCATCCACCGCATAAATGTCGCGCACCTTGCCGCGGTGCAGCAGCGGCAGGCTGGTCAGGTTGGATTCGTGTAGAGCGGACATGTGGGGCGCTTTCAGTTTAAAGGAGGTAGCGTGGTCGAGGCAATGACATCGGCCTGTTGTTTGCGGAACTTGCCGAGCTTGTCCGCCAGTTGACCATCTTTCAGTGCCAACATAGCCACCGCAAACAGTCCTGCATTCGCTGCACCGGCCTCGCCAATTGCGAACGTGGCGACCGGTATGCCCTTGGGCATTTGCACAATGGACAGCAGTGAATCCATGCCTTTGAGATATTTCGAAGGGATAGGCACGCCCAGAACAGGCAGCGTGGTTTTGCTGGCGACGACACCGGCCAGATGCGCAGCACCGCCAGCACCGGCGATAAAACATTGCACGCCTTGTGCGGTCATGTCCTTGATATAGGAGAACAGCAGGTCAGGGGAGCGATGTGCAGAAATAACGCGTGCATCAAACGCCACACCGAAATCCTGCAACTGGCGGGCCGCTTGCTGCATGACCTCCCAGTCACTCGAGCTGCCCATGACGATGGCAACCTGGGGCGAAACGCCTTGGGGTTTATTCATGAATGAGATTTCCTTATTTATAAAGGTTGCTAAGTGGTGTTTTCAATCGTCGTGCTCGTCGCTCTCTGACATGGGGTCAAGATCCTGGTCATGGCTGCGTATCGCAAGGACCAGGGCAGCCAACGCATCGTGCAAAGTGGCGCTGTTGCTGTCGCCCACTCGCTCATAGCTGGCGCGCGCTACTTCCCTGAGGCCGTCGAAGGCTGCGGTGATACGACCATCTTTATCTATTATCCCTTCGGCCCAGCCTACTGTGCTGGCATAGCGGTCAGCCTCGGCGGTGAGCCGGTCCAGGGTTGCCTCATCAACCGGGCTTTGCAGCGCGGCACGTATCTCGCGATAGAGTTGGGTGAGTGTCATGACAGGGTCAAATATACTTCATGGTTAAATATTTTTTTCGATGATGTGAGTGGGAATGCTGTCTATGCTCAACTGGTTTTTCTCTTCCCAGTATTGCCGCAGCCCCTCATCCCCTTTTTTTATCGCCCAGTCTGACAGTAAGGGCCGTTCTCCCTGATAGGATAAATAAGGCACACCGAATCCACACGAAGTTTGCACCAGTTCAACCGAAAGATCAAAAATCTGCCGGGCGCCCGGCAGTGGCTGGAAATGCGAAAATAATTCAGGCCATTCGCTGTCGTTTTGATGGATCACCCGGGCCGTGCCATAAATGCGCAGAATAAGCGGCGCACCCTCAAAGGCACAAAACATGATGGTCATGCGCGGGTCATGCTGCACGTGCGCCGACGTCTCGTTGCCACTGCCGGTCAGGTTAAGCCACAGGACTCTTTTGCCGGACAAGGTACGGAAAGAGTCCATGCCTTTAGGCGAAACATTGATGCGGCTATTGGCGGTAGCGGTACCCACAAAGAAAACCTTCTGCGCTGCAATGAATGCAAGCAAGGGTTCGGTAAGCGCGTCGTATTGTTTCGCCATAGGACATCAGGCCACTAGTCCATTACTTTGTCACTGCCTTCATCGCCATCCATATCCAGCTTGCCTTCGATAAATACGCGACTGGCCAGAATATCTTCTGCTTCCAGTGTCATCAAATCGGTTTTGCTCAGTGATTTTTTGGCGGTAGCAAACAAACGGTTGGCCTGGCGCAGGCGCGAACGATCCAGCGCATTGCGTACTGAGCGCGCATTGGCAAAATGTTCCAGCTTCATGCGTTTCGATATGTATTCGAAAAAGGCCTTTTCGGCATCGGCGCTAAAGCGGTAATTTTGTGCCCCCAGCATCAGCTTGGCAATATGCAGCAATTCTTCCGGGCTGTAATCGGGGAAGTCAATGTGATGCGCAATGCGTGAGCGCATGCCCGGGTTGCTATGGAAAAATTTGTCCATGCGGTCTTTATAACCAGCCAGAATCACCACCAGATCGTCACGGTTATTCTCCATCACTTGCAGCAGAATTTCGATGGATTCGGCGCCGTAGTCACGTTCGTTTTCCGGCTTGTACAGATAATAGGCTTCGTCAATAAATAAGACGCCACCCATGGCTTTTTTGATGACTTCTTTGGTTTTTGGTGCGGTGTGGCCGATATATTGTCCGACCAGATCGTCGCGGGTGACAGAAATAAGATGGCCTTCGCGCACATAGCCAAGGCGATGCAAAATTTCAGCCATGCGCATCGCCACAGTGGTCTTGCCGGTACCGGGGTTGCCGGTAAAATTCATATGCAGTGTGGGTGTAGCGGAAGTGAGCGCGAATTGCCTGCGCAGCCTGTCCACCAACAGCAGTGCGGCGATTTCGCGTATGCGTGTTTTAACCGGCTTCAGGCCGATCAGCTCGCGGTCGAGCTTGTCAAGTACTTCTTTTACGTTAGAGGCTTCAAATTCCGCTTCCAGATTGACCGGTGCATCGTCTGCCAGTATGGCATGCAGTGGGTCTGTTTCGTTCATCGAATTCTCCAGTAGGTTTTAAATGCGTTGTTAAATTAAACCATGTTGAAAAAAATGGCGGGCGTTTAATGCGCCCGCCATTTTTACTACCTGTTACTGCGGCGGTTTTCAACACCGCCTTAAAGCAAGGCTAATTAATACCGTTCACCTTCAGGTTTGTCTGTTGCGTAAGAGTGGATAGTGTAGCGTATGCTACGGCCATCGGCCTCCTGACGCACCAAGCCAAAGCCTGGTTCCTTCTTGGGGCGATTTACAATGTACGACATGGTCGGGCTTTCCACGCCGCGCACAGAGCTGAATGCAGTTACACGGATGTAGTGATTCGGGAAGGTTTTACGGCAGTTATTGACTTCCATCAATATGCCCGCAGCATCTTTCAAATCAAACATCGGATTGCCAAACATTTCCCAATACGTATTGCGCGGATGTGCATCATCGGTGTACTCAACACCGATCGCCCAGCCGTGTTTCAACGCGTATTTGATTTGCGCGGTAATTTGAGCATCGGTCAACGGAGGCAGGAATGAAAACTGCCCTTGGGTGACGATGCCATTTGGATTGGTCATCATAATTAATTCTCCTTATCTGATAGATTAACGGCTGCCAGTGGCGACAGGCACGAAGTCGGCGGTGTCCGTGGATTCATAGTTGAAGGAAATATCCTTCCACGTGTCAATCGCGGCTTTCAGCGGACCACACCATTTAGCGGCATCCAGCAGAATCTGCGGGCCTTCGTTCCAGATGTCACGGCCTTCGTTACGCGCCAATACCATAGCTTCCAGTGCCACACGGTTTGCCACTGCGCCGGCTTGAATGCCTTGCGGGTGACCAATGGTGCCGCCACCGAATTGCAACACTACGTCGTCGCCGAGGTAGGTCAACAATTGGTGCATCTGGCCTGCATGAATACCACCGGAGGCAACCGGCAAACACTTGTTCAGCGATGCCCAGTCTTGTTCGAAGAACAGACCTTTTTCGAGTTGTTGCGGGGTATGCACGTCCAGCAGTGTGTCGTAGAAACCGCGTATCATCAGCGGGTCGCCTTCCAGCTTGCCCACTACCGTACCCGCATGGATGTGATCCACGCCGGCCATACGCATCCATTTGCAGATCACACGGAAGTTCATACCGTGATTTTTCTGGCGTGAATAAGTCGAGTTACCTGCGCGATGCAAGTGCAGAATCATGTCGTTCTGACGTGCCCACAATGCCATGGACTGGATCGCGGTGTAGCCGATCACCAAGTCAATCATGATAATGACGGAACCCAGCGATTTTGCGAATTCAGCGCGTTTGTACATTTCTTCCATGGTGCCGGCCGTCACGTTCAGGTAGTGACCTTTAACTTCGCCGGTCGCAGCAGATGCCTTGTTAACCGCCTCCATGCAATACAGGAAACGATCACGCCAGTGCATAAATGGCTGGCTGTTGATGTTTTCGTCGTCTTTAACGAAATCCAGACCACCCTTCAACGCTTCATAAACCACACGGCCATAGTTACGGCCAGACAAACCCAATTTAGGTTTAGTCGTCGCGCCCAACAGCGGACGGCCAAACTTGTCCAGACGCTCGCGCTCCACGATCACGCCGGTGGCGGGGCCCTGGAAAGTTTTCAGGTAAGCAACCGGAATACGCATGTCTTCCAGACGCAACGCTTTAACTGCCTTCATACCGAACACGTTGCCGATGATGGATGCAGTCAGGTTAGCGATAGAGCCACCTTCGAACAAATCGAGGTCGTAAGCGATGTAAGCAAAGTATTGAGCTTCAGTTTTTGTGCCTGGGCCTGTGTTAGGCACCAGTTCGCAGCGGTAGGCTTTAGCGCGATACAGTTCGCAGGCCGTCAAGCGGTCAGTCCATACCACGGTCCAGGTCGCTGTAGAAGATTCGCCGGCAACGGCAGCGGCAACTTCTTCTGGGTCCATCCCGGCTTGCGGGGTGATACGGAACATCGACAGGATGTCAGTGTCCTTGGGCACATAATCTGGCTGCCAATAACCCATTTTCTTGTAGGGCAGCACGCCAGCTTTATAGCGCTCCTTACCTTCTTTCATCGTCACATTGCTCATAAAGCCTCCAAAAGTTGAAATAAAACCTGCGCGAACCCACATTTGCAGCAACCATTCGATTCAGGTCGGAGCGCATATTGCCTTGTAATATGAATAAATGAAAATAGAAGTTTTCGATAAGATACATATAGTATAATCTATGTATTATTCATGGAGTCACTATGCGCCATTCCACCTTTCGCCAGCTGGAAATTTTTGAATCTATCGCCCGCCATATGAGCTTTACCCGCGCGGCAGAAGAGCTCTATTTGACCCAGCCTACTGTATCCATGCAAATGAAAAAGCTGTCTGAGAATATTGGCCTGCCGCTATTCGAACAGATAGGAAAACAGATACACCTGACTGAAGCCGGGAGTGAACTGCTGCAATACAGCCGCAACATCTCGCAGCAATTGAAGGAAATGGATGCGTTATTCAGTGAAATGAAAGGGCTGGAACGCGGCCGTTTAAACATATCAGTGGTCAGCACAGCGAATTATTTCATGCCGCAACTGTTGGCCAAATTTATCCAGCACCATCCAAAAATTCACGTCGGGCTGCATGTGGCTAACCGCGATGCGGTGATTAAGCAATTGACCGAAAACCGCACCGACCTGGCCATTATGGGGCAGCCCCCGGAAGGCACCGACATGGTCTCGCAAACCTTTATGCAAAATCCGATGGTAGTGATTGCTGCGCCCGATCATGCGCTGGCCAGCCTGAAAAGCATTAAACCCCAGCAATTAGCCCAGGAAGCATTTCTGTTGCGCGAAAAAGGCTCTGGCACACGCGGTGTGGTGGAACGCTTTTTTGCCAGCCACGGCATAAAATTGCCGTCCCACATGGAAATGGACACCAATGAAGCGATCAAGCAATCCGTGCAAGCCGGTATGGGTCTGGGCATCATTTCGCTCCACAGCATCGAACTGGAACTGGAAACCAGGCGCTTGCGCGTGCTGAATGTGGCGCATTTCCCAATTGTGCGCCACTGGCATGTTGTGCACCTTAAAAGCAAGCGCCTGTCGGCGGCGGCCCAGGCTTTCCAGCAATTTTTGCTGACTGAAGCGGAAACCCCCGCAGTACCGGCTGCACGCAAAAGCCGACGCGGATAGCGCTCACGTTTGTTTGACCGCTCCACTCCATACATGCCACGCGCACGGTATAATCGCCCGCTCCATTTTCTGGTTTATTGCATTTTTTGATGTTGATTTTTCGCGGACTACATAGCCCTGACCATAAACCGATAGCGTTGACCATAGGCAACTTCGATGGCGTGCATGTCGGACATCAGGCTTTGCTGGATAAGGTCAAACAGCTTGCGCAAATTCACGGACTGGCCTCGGCGGTAATGGTGTTTGAGCCGCATCCGCGCGAATTTTTTACGCCCATGCAGGCGCCGGTGCGGCTAACCAGCATGCGCGAAAAACTGGAACTGCTCGCTGCAATGGGTATAGACCGGGTGCATGTGTGCCGTTTTAACCACAATTTTGCGCAGATGGGCGCTGAAGATTTCGCCCGCGCCTTGTCGGAAAAACTGGCAGCAAAAAACGTCTTGATAGGCGATGATTTCCGCTTTGGTAAAGGGCGCACCGGCAATTTTGCGTTAATGCAAAAGATAGGCATGCAACATGGTTTTGCGGTGCAAGCCATGCCCAGCGTGCTGGCGCAGGGCGTGCGCATTTCCAGCACCGCAGTGCGCACGGCATTAGCGGCAGGGGATATGACTGCAGCGCACAATTACCTGGGGCGCCCCTACAGCATCAGCGGGCGCGTGGTGCATGGCAATGGCGTAGGCAAGAAACTGGGGTATCCCACCGCAAACATCCAGCTCAAGCATAACCGGCCACCCTTGTCCGGCATTTATGTGGTCACGGTGCAAGGCGATCAAGTACCGCGCACACAAGGCGTGGCCAGCCTGGGCGTCCGCCCCACTGTCATAACAGACGGTAAGCCAGTACTGGACGTGCACCTGTTCAATTTTGCCGGCGAGATTTATACCCAGCATCTGCGCGTGGATTTTTTACACAAATTGCGCGATGAGGAAAAATATCCTGATATGCAAACACTGACGCGGCAGATTTCGCTGGATGTTGAGCACGCAAAAGATTTTTTTAACCGTGGAAATGCTAACCACAGAGACACAGAGGCACAGAGAACGTCAAAAACGGATGATTAATTATGGTAATGAACGTGGTTATTGATTGGTTTTACCCTCTGTGTCTCTGTGCCTCTGTGGTGGATTTTTAAAAATGACTGACTATAAGAACACTCTTAATCTTCCCGACACGCCATTCCCGATGCGCGGTGACCTGGCCAAGCGCGAACCGCAGATGCTGGCGCAGTGGCAGGCGCAGCAGCGTTACCAAAAAATTCGCGCTGCCAGCAAAGGGCGCCCGAAATTTATTTTGCATGACGGCCCGCCGTATGCCAACGGCGACATTCACATCGGCCATGCGGTCAACAAAGTGCTGAAGGACATCATCATCAAGAGCAAGACCCTCGCTGGCTTTGATGCGCCCTATGTGCCGGGCTGGGATTGCCACGGTTTGCCGATTGAATTGCAGGTGGAAAAAAAATACGGCAAGGGTATGGAACCGGCAAAATTCCGCGCATTGTGCCGCGAATATGCCGCCGAACAAATCGAACGCCAGAAAAAAGATTTCATCCGCCTCGGTGTGCTGGGCGATTGGGATCATCCCTATCTGACGATGGATTTCAAGACCGAGGCCGATATCATCCGCGCGCTAGGCACGATCTATCAACATGGCTATCTGTATCAGGGTTACAAGCCGGTCAACTGGTGCCTGGATTGCCAGTCAGCATTGGCCGAAGCGGAAGTGGAATATGAAGACAAGACTTCGCCTGCGATAGATATAGGTTTCGAGGTGAAAGAAAACAGCGTAGTAAACAAAGCCTTTGGCGTGACCTTGCCGAAAGGCGCAAAAGTGTTTGCGGTCATTTGGACCACCACGCCATGGACGTTACCGGCCAACCAGGCGGTGAGCGTGCATCCGGATTTGCAATATGACCTGGTTAAAACCGAAAAAGGTTATTTGATATTGGCATTTGATCTGGCAGCCCCATGTTTAGCACGTTATCAACTGGCTGGCAGCAATGACCGTGGCGATGGCAACGCAGCCGCCTGTCTGGGAAGCGCACTGGAAGGTCTGTTGTTGCAGCACCCATTTAATGACCGCACTGTACCTGTCATCTGTGGTGATCACGTTACGCTGGAAGCGGGTACCGGCTTGGTGCATACCGCGCCAGCGCACGGACTGGATGATTATTTTGTCGGGCAGAAGTATGGCTTGCCGACAAACAACCCGGTCGGCGACGATGGCAAGTTTGTCGCCAATACGCCGCTGGTGGGCGGCTTGTTCGTGTGGAAAGCCAATGATGTCGTGATAGATGCGCTGAAAAACAGCGGGAATTTATTGCATCTGGAAAAAGTGCAACATAGCTATCCGCATTGCTGGCGGCACAAGACGCCGATTATTTTTCGTTCTACACCGCAGTGGTTTATCGGAATGGGGAAGCAATCCCCCCTAGCCCCCCTTTTTCAAAGTGGGGAACCTGTCTTCTCCCCCCTTGGCAAAAGGGGGGGTGGGGGGGATTTTGCCCTGCGTGAACTGGCCAACCGAGCTGTCGAACAAACTGAATTTTTTCCATCATGGGGACGCGCCCGTCTGGAAGCCATGATTAAAAACCGCCCCGACTGGTGCGTGTCGCGCCAGCGCAACTGGGGTGTGCCTATGCCGTTCTTTGTGCATAAGGGAAGCAGTGAACTGCATCCGCGCACACTGGAGTTGCTGGAGCAGGTCGCCAAGCTGGTCGAGCAATCCGGCATCGAAGCGTGGTTCAGTTTGAATCCGGCAGATTTGCTCGGCGCAGAGGCTGATCAATACAAAAAACTCAGCCACACGCTGGATGTGTGGTTTGACTCGGGCGTCACCCACGCCTCGGTGTTGCAGCGCCGTGCTGAATTACATGCACCTGCCGATATGTATCTGGAAGGTTCAGACCAGCATAGAGGCTGGTTCCAGTCGTCGCTGCTGACCGGCTGCGCGATCAATGGCAGCGCGCCATTCAAGGCATTGCTGACACATGGCTTCGTCGTGGATGGCAACGGCCACAAAATGTCGAAATCCAAAGGCAATGTCATCGCGCCGCAAAAGATTTTTGATACGCTGGGCGCCGACATTTTGCGGCTGTGGGTGGCTGCTACCGATTATTCCGGCGAGCTGAATATTTCCGATGAGATATTGAAGCGCGTGGTCGAAAGCTATCGCCGCATCCGCAATACCTTGCGTTTCCTGTTGGCCAACATCAGTGACTTTGATCTGCAACAACATGCGTTGCCGGTGAACGAATGGCTGGAAATTGACCGCTATGCGCTGGCCCTGACCCACAGATTGCAGCAGGAAGTGATCGATGCCTATGCGGCCTATGAGTTTCACGTGATCGTGCAGAAATTGCAGGCATTCTGCTCTGAAGATTTGGGCGGGTTTTACCTGGATATCTTGAAAGACCGTCTTTACACGGCGGGAGAAAATTCCGCCGCGCGACGTTCTGCGCAGAATGCGCTGCATCACATCACCCATGCGTTGGCACGCCTGATCGCGCCTATTCTGAGTTTTACTGGCGAAGAAATTATGGAGACGTTGAGCAGAAAGAATGATGTCAGCGTTTTTGAACAGCAGTGGTATGTTTTTCCAGAGATGCAGGAAAAGCAGACATTCCTGAGTGAGTGGGCGAGCGTCCGACAAATACGGGAAATGGTCAGCAAGCGTTTGGAAGAAAAACGCGTTGCCGGTGAAATTGGCTCTTCGCTTGCGGCTGAACTGGATATATTCATTCAAACATCTAGTCCGCTGCATAAATTGTTCAGTAGATTCGAGGATGATTTGAGGCTTATATTTATAACATCGCGCGCCACACTTCATGCTGGTAAAGAAGGTTCACCTATAGATATAGTTCCGACAGCCAGCCCTCACCCCAAATGTGAACGTTGCTGGCATTACCGGGTCGATGTCGGTAGTGATACTGCGCATCCGGAGATTTGCGGGCGCTGCGTCAGCAATCTATTTGGCAGCGGCGAGGTACGGCGATATGCTTAGTCGGTGGTTGGGGTTGGCCGCATTGGTCGTTGTGCTGGACCAAGTTACCAAGTTATGGATAAGCAGCCATTTTGTTTATGGTGAAAGCCTTGCCGTGCTGAGCTTCTTTAACCTGGTATTGGCCCACAATGCCGGTGCCGCATTCAGTTTTTTGAGTGATGCGGGAGGCTGGCAGCGCTGGTTTTTTACGGCCATTGCGGTGATAGCTGCGGTGTGGATTACCTGGTTGCTGCGCAAGTTTCGCCACGATAAATTTTTTTGTTTTGCGCTGGCCTTGATTTTGGGTGGCGCGCTGGGTAACCTGATAGACCGCATTGCCTATGGTTACGTCGTGGATTTTCTGGATTTTTACTGGGACACTTATCACTTCCCGGCTTTTAACCTGGCAGATTCTGCGATCACTTGCGGCGCTATATTGTTGCTGTTGCAGAGTTTTGTGAAACGAGAGCCGTATGATGGCAAACGGGAGAAAAAGTAATGGACTTGTTGCTGGCTAACCCGCGCGGTTTTTGTGCCGGTGTGGATCGTGCGATAGAAATGGTTGAGCGGGCGCTGACGCAGCATGGCGCGCCCATCTACGTCCGTCACGAAGTGGTGCACAACCAGTTTGTCGTAGAGGCCTTGCGCCAGAAAGGCGCAGTGTTCATTGATGACCTGAACGAGGTGCCTGCGGGCAGCATTCTTATTTTCAGCGCGCACGGCGTATCGCAGGCAGTGCGGCGTGAGGCCGAGACGCGCGGCTTCACGGTGTTTGACGCGACCTGCCCGCTGGTTACCAAGGTGCACAACGAAGTGGCGCGCCTGCTGCAACACGGCAAGGAAATCATCATGATTGGCCATGCCGGGCACCCAGAAGTGGAAGGAACAATGGGGCAGGGTAGTGGTATGCACCTTGTGGAATCACCCGCCGACGTGCAATTGCTGGAGGTTAAAGATGAAAACAACCTGGCATTTGTCACGCAGACCACGTTGTCGATGGATGATACCGCGGTCATTATTGCAGCGCTAAAGAAACGTTTCCCCACTATCGTTGGCCCGCGCAAGGACGACATTTGCTACGCCACGCAAA
>JANNQM010000129.1:0-49845 GCA_031400735.1 Gallionellaceae bacterium | reverse complement strand
AGGAAGGAATCAATGAGGCCGGCGCGATGTCATCGTGGATTGCCGCCGCAACCTCTTACGCCAACCATGGCAAGACCATGCTGCCGTTTTATATTTACTACTCGATGTTCGGCTTTCAGCGCGTCGGCGATTTAATCTGGGCGGCGGGTGACATGCGCGCGCGCGGTTTTTTGCTGGGCGGCACAGCCGGCCGCACGACACTGAATGGCGAAGGCTTGCAGCATGAAGATGGCCAGAGCCATTTGATGGCGGCGATGATTCCGAATTGTGTATCTTACGACCCGACTTTTGCTTACGAGCTGGCCGTTATTATCCAGGACGGCATGCGCCGCATGTATCAAAAGCAGCACGATGTGTTTTACTACATTACCGTGATGAATGAAAACTACGCGCACCCGCCAATGCCGCAGGGTGTGGAGGAGGGCATCATTAAGGGGATGTATTTATTCAGAGGACAGAAAACAGAGGCACCCGCAAGGGGTACGCCGGTGGGTTCCCCGCCGCAAAGCGGCGACCCTTCCGCAGACAGAGGACAGAAAAAGCTGGTAGTCCAACTGATGGGCAGTGGTTCGATATTGCGTGAAGTGATTGCGGCGGCGGATTTGCTGCAGCAGGATTTTGGTGTGTTCGCAAATATCTGGAGCGTGACCAGTTTTAACGAATTGCGCCGTGATGGGCTGGATTGCGAGCGCTGGAACATGCTCCATCCGGAGACCCCGCGCCGTGCCAGCTATGTTGAACAAACCCTGGCGGCATACTCAGGCCCGGTGATTGCCGCGACCGATTATATGAAAAGCTATGCCGACCAGATTCGCCCGTACATCAATGGCTGCTACAAAGTGCTGGGCACCGACGGCTTTGGCCGTTCCGACACGCGTAAAAAATTGCGGCACTTTTTTGAGGTGGACCGCTATTACGTTGCGCTGGCTGCGCTCAAGGCTTTGGCCGATGACGGCGCGCTGGCAGTAAGCGAAGTCAGCCGCGCGATAAAGCTCTATGGCATCAATCCAGACAAACCAAACCCGGTTACAGTTTAAGTTATGGCAAACATAAGGCAGGTACCGGTGCCGGACATCGGGGATTATCACGATGTACCGGTGATTGAAGTGCTGGTCAAGGCGGGCGACCCGGTCAAGGCCGAGCAGTCATTGATCACGCTGGAAACCGACAAAGCCACTATGGATGTACCGGCGCCTTTCGACGGTGTGGTGAAAGAAGTGAACGTCAAAGTCGGCGACAAAGTGTCGCAGGGTGCATTGATATTAAGCATGGAAAGCGGCGAAGAGTCGCCGCCTGTAAAAAAGACTGACGCATCTGCATCAGGAAAAAACGGCAACACATCGTCGCGCTCGGTATCGCCACCCCTGACACCGTTAAAAAATGTACCTCCGCCCATTGTGCAAAGGGGCGACCAGCCATCGTTCGCGGTAACACATACCAAAGCCCACGCCAGCCCCTCTATCCGCCGCTTTGCACGGGAATTAGGCGTTGATCTGGCACGGGTAAAAGGCAGCGGACAAAAAGCGCGCATTACCAAAGTGGACGTGCAGATGTTCGTCAAAGCGGCGTTGGCACAGCCGCAGGGCGGCAGCGGTTTGCAGATAGCGGACATGCCGCAGGTGGATTTTGCCAAGTTTGGTGTCGTTGAAGCGCGGCCCTTATCACGCATCAAGAAAATGGCCGGAGCGAACCTGCACCGCAATTGGGTCAGCATCCCGCATGTCACGCAGTTTGATGAAGCGGACATTACCGACATCGAAATTTTGCGCAAGCAGCTGAACGAAAAATATGCGGCGCAAAACATCAAGATCACCCCGCTGGCTTTTCTGCTGAAGGCCGTGGTCGCGGCGTTGCAGCAATACCCCGAGTTCAATGCATCGCTGGACGCCAGTGGCGAAAATCTGGTGCTGAAAAAATATTTTCATATAGGCGTGGCGGTGGACACCCCCGATGGATTGATGGTACCCGTGCTGCGTGACGCCGATAAAAAAACGCTGGTGCAACTGGCGCAGGAATTGGCTGAGGTCAGCGCCAAGGCGCGCGACAAAAAATTGCCGGCCACCGGCATGCAAGGCGGTTGTTTTTCAATTTCCAGCCTGGGCGGCATTGGCGGCACGGCATTCACGCCCATCATCAATGCGCCTGAAGTGGCGATCCTGGGCGTGTCACGCGCCAGCCAGAAAGCTATCTATCAGGATGGCAAATTTGTGCCGCGGCTGATGCTGCCGCTGTCGCTGTCCTATGACCATCGCGTCATTGATGGCGCTGCCGCCGCGCGCTTTACTACTTATCTGGCGCAAGTGCTGGCGGATTCGCGGCGCTTTGCAGCGTAAGCCCACCGTGCCTGTGTTCAACAAGCCTATCGGTATTTTTGGCGGTACTTTCGATCCCATTCATCATGGGCACTTGCGCCTGGCGCAAGAGGCACTGGAGCAATGCAGCTTGGCCAGCGTGCGTTTTATTCCCAACGGTTCCCCGCCACATCGCGACTTGCCTCACGCCACTGCGGCACACCGCCTGAACATGTTACGCATCGCGTTGCAGGGCAACCCGCCATTCGTGCTGGATGAACGTGAAATTCAGCGTGCAGGCCCATGCTACACCGTGGATACGCTGCGCTCCGTGCGCGCTGAAACCGGCCCGCAGCAACCGTTGTGCCTACTGATGGGCGGTGACGCTTTCCTGTCCTTGCATACCTGGCACGACTGGGAAAACCTGTTTGAACTGGCCCATCTAGTAGTCGTGCAACGCCCGGGGTTGCCGTTAGGCAATGCGATTAATACGGCGAATAGCGCATTGCGCCAGCAATACATCGCGCGCCTAGCACCGGCGCCGCGCATTGCGCATGAATCGGCTTATGGCGCGATTGTGGTGCTGGATATGCCGCTGCTGGAAATTTCGGCAACGGATATACGCCAACGCTGCGCCGCTAAAAAAAGCATTCATTATTTGTTGCCCGATCCGGTCATCACTTACCTGCAATCACAAAATCTATACACTTAAGGACTCATGCTGACACTTGAAGAAAAAACCCAGGCCGTGATCACTGCGCTGGAAGACATTAAAGCAGTCAATATCACCGTAATCGATACCAGCAAGCTCAGCTCGATGTTCGCCTGTATGGTCATCGCCAGCGCCAATTCCCCGCGCCAAACCCGGGCGCTGGCCAGCCATCTGGCCAAGGAGCTCAAGCTGCGCGGCGCCGAAGTGTTGGGCACCGAGGGCGAAGAAAGCGGGGAATGGGTGCTGGTAGATTTGGGCGAGGTAATCGTACACATCATGCAGCCCGCAGTTCGCGCCTATTACCGGCTGGAAGAATTGTGGGACAAGCAATACAAGCCGCGCATCCCCGTCCCCCAAAGCGCGTCATGAAACTGCTGGTTGTGGCGGTGGGGCACAAAATGCCAGACTGGATCACAACAGGCTTTAACGAATATGCCAAGCGCATGCCGCGCGAGGCGCGCATTGAGCTGGTTGAAATAAAACCGGAGCCGCGCACTAGCGGCAAAAATGTGGCGCAGAACATGGAAGCAGAAGCACAACGGATACTGGCCGCTGTGCCGCAGCATGCCTTGCGCGTTGTCCTGGACGAGCAGGGCGCTCAACTTTCCACCCGGCAAATGTCACAGCAGTTGCAAACCTGGATGGGCAGCGGCCAGGATATTGCCTTTATCATTGGCGGGGCAGATGGCTTGCATGCCTCTGTCAAAAGCAGCGCCAAGCAGATGCTGGCGCTGTCGACGATGACGCTGCCGCATGGCCTGGTCCGGGTGTTATTGTCAGAACAGTTGTATCGCGCCCATAGTCTGTTGCACAATCACCCTTATCACCGTGAATAAAACGCATATTTGATGCATCCCAAATGCGGGGTTGCGGTTTTTTGATTTTTAAAAAGGCCATCCCATGATTACTCAGCCGCGTATCTATCTGGCCTCGCAAAGCCCGCGCCGCCGCTATTTGCTGAAGCAAATCGGGGTCAATTTCGAGATGCTGCTGCCGCGCTTTGATCCCCGCCGTACCCTGGATACCGACGAAACACCGCAGGCAGACGAAGTGCCAGAAGCCTATGTCAAACGAATTTGCCAGGAAAAAGCCAACGCCGGCTGGCGTGCGCTGAAATTTCGCAATCTCCCGGCCTTCCCGGTTCTGGCTGCTGACACAACAGTCACGCTAGACGGCAAGATAATCGGCAAGCCGCTGGGCCGAGAGCAGGCTGCCGCTACGTTGCGCATCCTGTCCGGACGCCAGCATCAAGTGTTAAGCGCGGTCGCAGTCGTTTTTGAGACGCGCCTGGAGATGCGTTTGTCAGTCAGCAAAGTTACGTTCGCCCCGCTCAGCGAAGAACGCATCCAGCGCTATCTGTTGACCAATGAGCCATTGGATAAGGCAGGCGCTTATGCGATCCAGGGATATGCCGCAGCATTTCTGCGCCATATGGATGGCAGTTATTCCGGCGTGATGGGATTGCCTTTGTTCGAAACAGCAGAATTATTGCAAGCATTCGGATACCCGGTATTGTGAACGATGAAATCCTGATTAATGTCACGCCGCAGGAAACCCGTGTTGCGGTGATTCAACAGGGCGTGATGCAAGAGTTGCATATCGAACGCGGTAGCCATCGCGGCATAGTCAGCAATGTCTATATCGGACGTGTGATGCGTGTGCTGCCGGGTATGCAGTCGGCTTTCATTGATGTCGGGCTGGAGCGCTCGGCATTCCTGCATGTGGCAGACATCTGGGAGAACCGCAACAATATCGACGCGGCGCAACCTATAGAAAAAATGCTGTACGAGGGACAATCTCTGCTGGTACAGGTAATCAAGGATCCGCTGGGCAGCAAGGGCGCGCGGCTGTCCACCCAGATCAGCATTGCCGGGCGCTTGCTGGTGTACCTGCCGCAGGAATCGCATATCGGCGTGTCGCAACGCATCGAGGATGAAACCGAGCGCGAAATTTTGCGCACCCGGCTGCAACAAGTACTGCCCGTCGATCACAAAGGTGGCTACATCATCCGCACCATGGCGGAAACCGCATCCGAAGCGGATTTGCTGGCCGACATTGAATACCTGGACAAACTGTGGAACAAACTGCAGGAACAATCACAATCCCTGCCTGCGCCTGCGCTGCTGTATCACGAACTGGACATCAGCCTGCGCATGCTGCGTGATTATGTTAATGAATACACGACGCGCATCCTGGTCGACTCGCGCGAAACTTACCAGCGCATGGTGACGTTTGCACACGACTATATTTCCAGTGCGACCTCGCGCCTGGGGCACTATGCCGGTGACCGGCCGTTGTTTGACCTGTATGGAGTGGAAGAAGAAATTGAACGCGCCCTGTCGCGGCGCGTGGATCTCAAGTCCGGCGGCTACCTGATCATAGACCAGACCGAAGCGCTGACCACTGTTGACGTTAACACTGGCGGCTTTGTTGGCGGGCGCAATTTCGACGACACAATTTTCAAGACCAACCTGGAGGCAGCGCAGGTCACCGCGCGCCAGTTGCGCCTGCGTAACCTGGGCGGGATCATTATCTGCGACTTTATCGATATGGATTCGCAGGAGCACCGCAATGCAGTGCTGGATGAATTCAAGAAAGCCTTGTCCCGCGATCACACGCGCATCACGGTAAATGGATTTTCCTCGCTGGGACTGGTGGAAATGACGCGCAAGCGCACGCGCGAAAGCCTGGCCCATGTGTTGTGCGAGCCCTGCCCCACCTGCCAGGGGCGCGGCGAAGTAAAAACTGCACAAACCGTCTGCTACGAAATCCTGCGTGAAATTGTGCGCGAAGCGCGCCAGTTCAACGCGCGCGAATTCCGCATACTGGCGTCACAACATGTGATTGACCTGTTCCTGGACGAAGAATCACAAAGCCTGGCACAGGTTTCCGATTTTATCGGCAAGCCGGTCTCGCTGCAGGTGGAGAACCTGTACAGCCAGGAGCTGTACGATGTCATTTTGATGTAGCGCCAGTTCCGGAATGGCTTACCGGCGAAATCCTTGCTAAACTTTGCGCCGTTTTGTCCGACCTATCCAATAATCTTAATTCAATTAAATCAGGAGAAAAAATGACCAAGCAGTTTGCACTTGTATTGTTAACTTCAGCATTCATTGTTGCCCCAGCTTTTGCCAGCGAAAGCCGTCACGGCGATGCCGCAGAAGCGCAAGCGTTCATCAAGGAAATGCAGGAACAGAACGCCGCCTATATCAAATCCAGCAAGCCAGTTTTTTTCCAGAAGCTGGCTAAGGGCCAGCAGCCACGGGCAACCGTGGTGACCTGCGCGGATTCGCGCGTGCATACCGATATTCTGGACAAGACACCGGAAGGTGATTTGTTTATGGTGCGCAACATCGGCAACCAATTGGCCACTGCCGAAGGCTCGGTGGAATACGGCGTGAACCATCTGGCCTCGTCGTTGCTGTTGTTTATTGGCCATTCATCCTGTGGCGCGATCAAGGCCGCCAGCGGCGACTACTCCGGGCTGGAACCAGCAATACAGCGCGAACTGGACACGATTGCGATTGAAAAAGATGGCAGTGTCATTGACGGTGTACAGGCCAATGTGAATAATCAGGTGGCGGCCGCAATGCAGAAATTTTCCGCCAAAGTGGAATCGGGCCAATTACTGATAGTCGGAGCGGTATATGATTTTTCCGATGAAATGAAGCAGGGGTCAGGCAAGCTGCATATGATCAACATGAATGGCGAAACGGATCCGGCCAAGCTGAAAAACTTCAAGGTTTCCAAAGCCAAGAAACCTGAAGCAGAACAACATCAGCACAATCACTAAGCCTGAACTTCCGGTTAAACAAGAATAAAAGCGGCATCAGCCGCTTTTATTTTTATAGTAAACGTTGCGCGATACTCTCCAGCCATCTTAGCGGCACAATCAGCAGCAATTGGCACACGATCAGCAGCACCAGCACGGTCAGGTCAACGTTACCCACCGGCGGAATTCTGCGCCGCAGCGGCAGCAGAAAAGGCCGGGTGACCGCCGCCAGCAAGCCGGCCACGTGCGAATAGGGATTGAACCACGACAGCAGTGCCTGTATCACCAGCGCCGCCATCAGCAGGTATAAACTCAGGATCAACAATTTTACCGCGGTCCATGCCAGCAGCCCCGGCAATGAAATGTCCAGCAGCGGGTATCCCTGTGCCCACAATAGCGCAGCCAGGTATATGGCCTCTGCCACAAATGCCAGCAACAATGTCGCAATATCCAGCCCCCACATGGCAGGAATAAGGCGGCGCGCGCGCAGTACCAGAAAATCAGTAATGGACATGATGAACCCGCCCAGCGGGTTACGCATAGGCGCGCGCAACCATTGCAGGTGGAAGCGCAATAGCAGGATGGCGGCAAAGGGCTGCAATAGCGCGCTCAGCAAAAATATCAGGGCCTCATTCAGCATTAGGCTTTGCCCATTTCGTCACCCATCTCCATTGAACGTTCTGCGGCAAGGTGTACCGCGCGAATAATGTGCTGCTGCACCGCATGTTGTTCCATGCTGAGCAAGGCCCGTTCGGTGGTGCCATTTTTCGAGGTCACGCGCGCGCGCAACACGCTGGCATCCTCTGCGCTGGCATCCGCCAGTTTGGCCGCACCCAGGAACGTATCCAGCGCCAGGCGGCGGGCGGCGGCGGCATCCAGGCCCAGCTCGCGCGCTGCCTGCTGCAACGCTTCGATGAAATAAAACACATACGCCGGGCCGCTACCTGACACCGCCGTCACTGCATCCATCAGCCCCTCGTTTGCAAGCCATAAGGTATTGCCGACAGCGGCCAGTATCGTTTGGGCGGTATCGCGTTGCGCTTTATCCACTCCCGGCAGCGCATACAAGCCCGTTATGCCGCTGCCTATCAATGCCGGGGTATTGGGCATGGCACGCACGATATTTTTTGAGCTTAACCAGCGCGCCAGGTCGCTAGCGCGTATGCCAGCCGCAATGGTTATCACCATCTGTCCATCCAATAGCGGTGCAAGCTGCAGAGCGACTTCGCGCAATTGTTGCGGCTTGACCGCCAGCACGATTACCTTGCTGCCTGTGACCGCCGGTGCCAGCTCCGCAAAGGTTTGCACGCCAAAATCCTGGTGCAGCCACTGCCGGTTATCCGCGTTGATTTCCACGACACTTATCTGCGCGGCAGAAAAATTTTGTTTGAGCAGGCCGCCAATCAGCGCAGCTGCCATGTTACCGCCGCCAATAAATAAAATATTCATTCCATATCCCCAGATAGTCATTCAGGTAGTGATTGCGGTCGTGAGCCAAAAATTGCACTGCCCACGCGCACTATGGTTGCGCCTTCCAATACTGCCGCCTGCAGGTCGTGCGACATGCCCATAGACAAAGTATCAAGCGCCAGCCCCTGGTCATTCAGCGCCTGTTTCATCTGGCGCAACCGTGCCAAAGGTTCGCGTTGTGCCGCCAGGGTTTCTGCCGGCGCCGGAATAGCCATCAATCCGCGCAACTTTAACCGGGGCAGGCTGGCTACTTCTTGCGCAAGGACGGCCAATTGATCTGGTGCCACACCGCCCTTGCTGTCTTCACCGCTGATATTGACCTGGATGCAAACATTCAGCGGTGGCAAATTTTTTGGCCGCTGTTCCGACAAACGGTCAGCAGCTTTCATGCGGTCTACGCTATGCACCCAGGCGAAATGCTTGGCAATCAATCGCGTCTTGTTGCTCTGGATCGGGCCTATGTAATGCCATTGCAGCGGCAAATCGCGCAGCGATGCGATTTTCTCCAGCGCCTCCTGCAAATAACTCTCGCCGAATGCGCTTTGCCCAGCCTGGTATGCCTGGCGGATAGCTGCGGCCGGGAAAGCTTTGCTGACCGCCAATAAAGTCACGTCACCCGGTTGCCGGTGCGCGTCGCGCAAAGCCTGCGCAATGATCCGATCGACGGCTTGCAAGTTGGAAGCGATTGCGGTCATAATCAAACCGTTAGAGAGAAGCGTCCAGATGCCGCATCGTGCGGCTCTGCCAATCAGCGGGGATTATAATGGATATTACGGAGCTGCTTGCTTTTGGTGTAAAAAACAAGGCATCTGATTTGCATCTTTCTGCGGGCTTGCCGCCTATGATCCGCGTGCACGGCGACATACGCAAGATCAATTTGCCGGCCATGGAGCACAAGGAAGTGCACGCCATGGTGTACGACATCATGAACGACGGTCAGCGCAAAATTTATGAAGAAAACCGCGAAATCGATTTTTCCTTCGCCGTGCCGGGGCTGGCGCGTTTCCGCGTCAATGCTTTTGTCCATAACCGCGGTGCAGGCGCAGTCATGCGCACCATTCCATCCAAGATTCTGTCGCTGGAAGATTTGAAATGCCCAAAGATTTTCGAGGCCATCTCCGATTTTCCGCGCGGTATGGTATTGGTGACCGGCCCGACCGGTTCCGGCAAATCGACGACGCTGGCAGCGATGGTGAACCACCGCAACGAAAACGAAATGGGCCACATCCTGACCGTGGAAGACCCGATTGAATTTGTGCACGAGAGCAAAAAAAGCCTGGTCAACCAGCGCGAAGTCGGGCCGCATACCTTGTCCTTCCAGAACGCCTTGCGCAGCGCGCTGCGCGAAGACCCGGACATCATCCTGGTGGGCGAAATGCGCGACCTGGAAACGATACGCCTGGCGATGTCAGCGGCAGAGACCGGCCACCTGGTGTTTGGCACGCTGCATACCAGTTCGGCAGCCAAGACCATAGACCGTATTATTGATGTATTCCCCGCTGACGAGAAAGAGATGGTGCGCGCGATGCTGTCGGAATCATTGCGTGCTGTTATTTCGCAAACCTTGCTCAAAACCAAGGATGAAAGTGGCCGCGTTGCCGCACATGAAATCATGATTTGCACACCTGCGATACGCAACCTGATCCGTGAAGCCAAAGTGCCGCAAATGTATTCCGCAATCCAGACCGGTGGCGCGATCGGCATGCAAACACTGGACCAATGCCTGCAGGATCTGGTCAAGCGCAACGTGGTCTCGTCAGCCGAGGCACGCACCAAAGCGGCCAACAAGGATTTGTTTGCAACTTAACAATAAGGAAGCATTCTGCTGCGCAATAAAAACGAGAACAAGGCGGCAAGTCCGAAAAACTTTTGGCCGGGCACCCGGATGAGGCGACGGTGCGTGGTTGTTGCCGATTTATCGGCTGTACAACCACGGCCTACCCCTTGCGGGTGAAGACAGTACAGATAGTACGGCTATAACCAGCGACTTGGTTATCGTCTTTTGATAACCTAGTCGAATGGCTAGTTGTTCCATCAGGAGCCAAAACGAGCATAGCGAGTTTCAGTGCAGGCTAACCTGCTAAAGCAGGTTAAGCGAAGCGGCCGAAACTAAAGACGCAGCCAACGCCGTTATCGTTTTTATTGCGCAGCAGAATCAGGAGTCAATATGGAAAGAGACCAAGCCACCGAACTAATACACAACCTGCTGCGCGGCATGATTGCCAAGAACGCATCGGACCTGTTTATCAGCACCGGTTTCCCGCCGGCGTTCAAGATAGACGGCAAGATGACGCCGGTATCCAACCAGGCGCTGTCGGCAAAACACACCATGGAGCTGGCCAACAGCATCATGAATGACCGCCAGATTGCTGAATTTGAAGCCACCCACGAGTGTAATTTTGCGATCAGCCCATCCAATATCGGTCGCTTCCGGGTCAATGTGTTCATGCAACAGCAACACGTGGGCATGGTACTGCGCACGATCACCACCAAGATTCCCCAACTGGAAGAGCTGGGTTTGCCGGATGTGCTGAAAGACATCGTAATGACCAAGCGCGGGTTGGTCATTCTGGTAGGCGGAACCGGTTGCGGAAAATCCACCACGCTGGCGGCGATGCTGGGCTACCGCAACAAAAACAGCTATGGCCACATCATCACGATTGAAGATCCGGTTGAATATGTGCACGAGCACATCAATTGCCTGATTACCCACCGCGAGGTCGGCGTAGATACCGATTCCTGGCAGGTCGCATTGAAGAACACACTGCGACAGGCGCCGGACGTGATTCTTATCGGCGAAATCCGCGACCGCGAAACAATGGAATATGCGGTCGCTTTCGCCGAGACTGGCCACCTGTGCATGGCAACCTTGCACGCAAACAGCGCCAACCAGGCGCTGGACCGGATTATCAACTTTTTCCCGGAAGAACGCCGTGAGCAGCTGTTGATGGATCTATCGCTGAACATCAAGGCGCTCATCTCGCAACGGCTGATTCCGCGCCCGGATGGCGTAGGTCGTGTCGTGGCACTGGAAATCCTGCTTAATTCGCCGCTGATCTCTGACCTGATCTTCAAGGGAGAGGTGCACGCCATCAAAGAGGTGATGTCAAAATCGCGGGAACTGGGCATGCAGACCTTTGACCAGGCGCTATTTGACCTGCATGAAGCAGGCTTGATTGGCTATGCTGAAGCGTTGAAAAATGCTGACTCGGTAAATGACGTGCGCTTGCGCATCAAGCTGGAAAGCAAAGGTTCAAAGGACAAGGACATGATGTCGGGCACAGAGCACCTGAAGATGACCTGACACATCGGGGCAGTTATTTGTCCGATTCTCCGCGCATTCCTTTCAGCAGCTTGTTCAGTACAAGGTCAATCTGGTCGCCGGTCATCGAGTCTTTTTCGAACAGGATGGCGCCCAATAGCCGGTGCCTTTGGCCGGAACGGTCTTCTTCGGCTTGCCGCTGTAATGCTTCTTCCAGCTGCGCCTCCGAAATAAATCCCATCGCCAGCGCGGTCTGGCCGAAGTGATGCTCATATTTACCGGATAATTTTTTTCTGATTTCCGCCGACATGGTTGCTCCCTATAGGTTGATACTGTCCATGTATAAATCTTACCTCAACATGGAAATTATTGGATCATTCCCCGCTCAATGCTGATGCCCACCATGCGGTTTCCGCTGATTGCATTTAATTTTGCGACACTGACTTTAACCCAGGGTGAGCTGAAGTCGGTAAGCAAAATTTGCGCGATGTGCTCAGCCAGTGCCTCAATCAAGTTGAAGTGTCGACTGCGCAAGGCGCTTTGGATGTGGCGCACGATTTCAGCGTAATCAACCGCGTCGGCAATATCATCGCTGTGGCAGGCACGGTTATTGGGCAGCGCAATCTCCAGGTCCAGCTGCAGGTGTTGCGGCACGTGCTTTTCCCAGGGATATACCCCGATCAAAGTTTCGACCTTAAGTTCTCGCAGAAAAATGATGTCCATAATTTGATGCAGCACTGTGCAGGCTGCTGATTTCGCATAAAACTTGGTTTCGCGTAAAATTCGCAACGGCACAATTCTAAGGCATTCCCCGATGTTGATCGCAGTATTTGTAATTCTGGCCTACCTGACAGGCTCAGTTTCATTTGCGGTATTAATGAGCAAAGCTTTTCGGTTGCCCGATCCGCGTAGCTATGGCTCGCACAATCCGGGCGCAACCAATGTGCTGCGCAGTGGCAAGAAACTGGCGGCGGCGCTGACCTTGCTGGGAGATGCGGGCAAAGGCTGGTTGGCGGTTAGCCTGGCGCAACATTTTGCGCCGCCTGACCAAAATGCCCTGTTGCTGGTATCTGCCGCTGCGCTGGCGGTATTTCTGGGCCACCTGTATCCGCTATTTCTGCGCTTCAAGGGCGGCAAGGGCGTGGCCACCGCGCTCGGGGTATTGCTGGCGTTGAATATCTGGCTGGGCCTGGCAGCATTGGCTACCTGGATATTTGTGGCGGCAATATTCCGGCTGTCGTCGCTGGCCGCGTTACTGGCTGCATGCGCTGCGCCGCTGTATGCCTTGTTGCTATCCCTGCCTTGGGAATACCTGGTAGTTTCATTGGTGTTGTCGCTGTTATTGGTTTGGCGCCACAGGGGCAATATCGTGAATTTGCTGCAGGGTAAGGAGAGCAAGATAGGCCGCAAGGCAGATGCCTCCGGGAACCTTAAAAGCCCCCGGTAAATTCAGGTTGTGGAACAGGGGGTTATTTTGGTAGAATCGCGACCTTAATTTTTTGTAGAAGGGTAGTTTGTTCATGACGACGGTACGTGTTAAGGAAAACGAGCCGTTTGAGGTGGCCATGCGCCGTTTCAAACGTTCGGTGGAAAAAACTGGGTTGCTGACAGAATTGCGCGCCCGCGAGTTCTATGAGAAGCCGACAGCAGAACGCAAACGCAAGCTGGCTGCAGCGGTAAAGCGCCACTACAAGCGTTTGCGCAGCCAGGTTTTGCCCCCCAAGCTGTATTGATCTCCAGCGCAGCTTGCGCGGCAACCGCGTAACCCTGCCTTTCCGGTGAGATTGCACCATGAGCCTCAAGCAGCAGATCACAGAAGACATGAAAACAGCCATGCGCGCCAAAGATACCGCGCGGCTGGGTGCTATTCGGCTGCTGCTGGCTGCGATGAAGCAGCGCGAGGTAGATGAACGCATAGAATTATCCGATGCCGATATCGTGACCATCATTGACAAGATGATCAAGCAGCGGCGCGATTCGATTGCCCAATTTGAAGCGGCAGCGCGCCAGGGATTGGCCGATGCCGAGAAATTTGAAATCAGCGTATTGCAGGCCTACATGCCGCAACCGATGAGCGAGCCAGAAGTAGCGGCCGCTGTGGCAAAGGCCATTGCCACAAGCGGCGCCAAGTCGCCGCAAGAGATGGGCAAGGTGATTGCGTTGCTCAAGCCGCAATTGGCCGGGCGGGCAGATATGGGCAAGGTTTCGGCGCTGGTGAAGGCGCGTTTGTCTCAATAAATTTTACGTAATGCGCAGGCGGGTGGTGAGCAACGCGAACCCCAGCGTTTGATGACCTCGAGTGCTGGGGTTCGTGCCTAACCCCAGCCTACGCGCAGGAGCGGAGCCAGGATGATCCCAAAAAGCTTCATTCAGGATTTGCTGAACCGCCTTGATATCGTGGACGTGATAGAACGTTACGTCCCGCTGAAAAAAGCCGGTGCCAATTTTGTGGCCTGCTGCCCGTTCCACAACGAAAAATCCCCGTCGTTTACCGTTAGCCAAACCAAACAGTTTTATCATTGTTTTGGTTGCGGCGCGCATGGTACCGCGATAGGTTTTGTTATAGAACATGCCGGATTAGGATTCGTGGATGCGGTGGAAGAACTGGCGCGCGGAGTGGGCATGACTGTCCCGCGCGAGGCGCCGGTACCCGGACCCAGCCAGCACAAAGCCGCGCCGGACTTGTTTGAAATCATGCAATCTGCCACACGTTATTACCGCGACCAGCTCAAGCAATCGCCGCACGCCATTGATTATCTCAAGCGGCGCGGTTTGAGCGGCGACATTGCAGCGCGCTTTGGCATAGGCTATGCCCCGGAGGGCTGGCAGAATCTGCAGGCGATTGTGCCGGACTATCAACACATCAGTTTGCTGGAAACCGGTCTGGTGATAGAAAACGATGACGGTAAACGTTATGACCGTTTCCGTGGCCGCATCATGTTTCCTATCGTCAATACCCGTGGCCAGATCGCCGGATTTGGCGGACGCGTACTGGATAAAGGTGAACCCAAATATTTGAATTCGCCTGAAACTGCGCTGTTCCAGAAGGGGCATGAGCTGTATGGCTTGTTCCATGCGCAGAAAGCCATCCGTGCCCAGCACCGGGTGCTGGTGGTGGAAGGTTATATGGATGTCGTGGCGCTGGCGCAGCATGGTATCGAATATGCCGTGGCGACGTTAGGTACCGCGACCACTCCCTATCATGTGCAAAAATTGCTGCGCCTGACTGATAAAGTGGTGTTCTGTTTTGATGGCGATGCGGCCGGTCAGCGCGCTGCATGGAGGGCGCTGGAAAACGCGCTGCCACAATTGATGGACGGCAAGCATATCGGGTTTTTATTTTTGCCGCCGCAGCACGACCCAGATAGCTTTGTGCGCGAGCAGGGCGCAGCAGCATTTGAGCAATTGCTGCACGATGCCTTGCCGCTGTCTGGATATCTGCTGCGCGAATTATCCAGCCAGGTGGATTTGCGCACCCAGGAGGGGCGCACCGCGCTGTTGCAAAGCGCCAAGCCGTTACTGACCGCTATCACTGCTCCTGCCAGCGCACTGTTGTTGCGTAAGGAAATAGCGGCGCTGGCCGGGGTGACCCAGGCGGAACTGGAATCCTTGTATGCCATCAAACCGGTCAACTTGACGCGCCGGACGTATAGCAAGGCGGCGCGGCCGGTGGCCTCCAACATGCGTGTGCTGCTGCGCTGTTTGTTGTTTCAGCCACAACTTGCGCAGCAATTACCCGCGCTTGCGCAGCAATTAACTGGGCAATGGGAAGCCAAAGATGACGAAGCGGCAACGGTGGCCGCGCTCGCAGAATGGCTGCGCAGCCAGCATGGGGCGGTGAGCACGGCGGCCATTATCCAGAATTTTCAGGGCACTCCCCACGAAGCGCGATTGACCGGTGAGCAAGCCGAAATCATGCAATGGGATGAAGCCTTTGATGTGGAAGCGGAATTTCAGGGTGTGCTGAACCAATTGCTGGCCGACAAGCGTAAGCAACAATTGCAGCAATTAAATGCCAAAATGAAAGGCTTGGGGTTAGGACTCAAGGGGTTGAATGAACAAGAACAGGCCCTATATGTAGAGTTGGCGACCCAACGCGGAACTGGCTGATAGAATTCGCGAAATCAGGTATAATCCGCGCCCTTTTACGCCGCATTGTGTTAACCAACCAATACGTTACCCCGTAAGCCTATTTTTTAACTGATTGAATTTTAAATTAACTGGGAATCCACCCATTATGGCGACTCAGCAAGGCAAAACAAAAACCATTACCGCCAAACAGGCGGCGGCCAATGCCAAGCAGGCGGCGATCACTAAACAGGTCGCCAACCCTGAAGAGCAGCAGCAGGATCTCGAAGCACGGCGCACTCGCCTCAAGGCATTAATTGTGCTGGGCAAGGAGCGCGGCTACCTGACGTATGGAGAAATTAACGACCACCTGCCGGAAATGCTGGAAGCCGAGCAGATCGAAGGCGTGGTCAGCATGATCAATGACATGGGCATTTCAGTGTGCGATGAAGCGCCCGATGCCGAAAACCAGATCATGTCGGATGTGGCGCCGGTCGTGGCTGATGAGGACGCGGTGGAAGCGGCCGAAGCGGCGCTGTCCACCGTGGATTCGGAATTTGGCCGCACCACCGACCCGGTGCGTATGTATATGCGCGAAATGGGAACGGTGGGCTTGCTCACGCGCGAAGATGAAATCGTGATTGCCAAGCGCATTGAGGAAGGCCTCAAGCACATGATCCAGGCGATTTCGTCGTGCCCGACCACCATCGCCGAGATTCTGGCGCTGGTGAAAAAAGTTGAAAGTGACGAATTGCGCATTGACGAAGTGGTCGATGGCTTTATCGAATCTGCGGATGAGGTCATCGTGGCTGATAGCCTGGGTGCAGAGCCACTGGATGATGATGCGCTGGAAGCCGGGGAAGAAGACGAAGAAGATACCGAGGCGATTGCCGCAGCCAACCTGGCCAAGCTGAAAATTGAAGCGCTGGAACGTTTCACGATTATCCGCGAACTGTTCATCAAGATAGGCAAGGCCTATGAGAAACATGGCTACCGCAGCAAGCAGTACGATAAATTGCAGGAGCAGATTTCTACCGAGCTGACCAAGTTCCGTTTCTCGGCCAAACAAGTGGATGCGCTGTGCGATACGCTGCGCCATTTGGTGGAAGAATTGCGCAGCTATGAGCGCAATATCCAGAACCTGTGCGTTACAAAGGCGCGCATGCCGCGTCCGCATTTCATCAAAACTTTCGCCGGTAATGAAGAGCGCCTGGACTGGGTGGCGCGCGAAATAGCCGCCAAGAAGCCTTACAGCGAAACCTTGGTACGTTATCAGGCCGCGATTGTCGAGCAACAGCAGAAGCTGCTCGACTTGCAGCAACGCGTCGGCATCCCGATTCGCGACCTGAAGGAAATCAACAAGCAGATGACCAACGGCGAGGCCAAGGCCCGCGGCGCCAAGCGCGACATGATTGAGGCCAACCTGCGGCTGGTTATTTCGATCGCCAAGAAATATACCAACCGTGGCTTGCAGTTTCTCGACCTGATTCAGGAAGGCAACATCGGCCTGATGAAGGCCGTGGACAAATTCGAATATCGTCGTGGCTATAAATTTTCCACGTATGCCACATGGTGGATACGTCAGGCGATCACTCGTTCGATTGCCGATCAGGCGCGCACGATACGCATTCCGGTGCACATGATAGAAACCATCAACAAGATGAACCGCATTTCGCGCCAAATCTTGCAGGAAACCGGTTTCGAGGCCGATGCCGCAACGATGGCGTTGAAAATGGAAATGCCGGAAGACAAGATACGCAAGATATTGAAGATCGCCAAGGAACCGATCTCGATGGAAACCCCGGTGGGCGACGATGATGATTCGCACCTGGGAGATTTTATTGAGGACTTCAATACGCTGGCGCCGGTGGAAGCGGCGGTGTACGACAGTCTGCGCAATGTCACCAAGGACATTCTGGATTCACTGACCCCGCGCGAAGCCAAAGTACTGCGCATGCGTTTCGGTATCGAAATGAATACCGACCACACGCTGGAAGAAGTCGGCAAACAGTTTGACGTGACGCGCGAGCGTATCCGCCAGATAGAAGCCAAGGCGCTGCGCAAGCTGCGCCATCCTTCGCGCTCGGAAAAACTGAAAAGCTTCCTCGACGGCGACAACTAAGGGTGCATTAACCGTATCGGGTCGTTAGCTCAGTTGGTTAGAGCAGAGGACTCATAATCCTTTGGTCGCTGGTTCGAGTCCAGCACGACCCACCAAATTAAAAGCCTGCAGCGATGCAGGCTTTTTCTCTCCTGCATATTTTCACTAAAGCCAATTTCATTGGCATACGATTGCCTAAACACCGCCATACCTTGGCGTGCAGGGAGGGTATGCGGACTTTTCAACGGAGTAGCGTAAAAAGGCTTTACTTTGTAACGATGGGTAACCTATAATTTATATAGGTATGGTCAATAACCCACTTCCATTCAAACTTTCTGCGCCACAGGCCCAGCGACTCATCCGGGAGGTGGCGCAAGATTCATCCAGGGTGATTATCACTGACCATGCCCGGCAGCGGATGCGACAGCGCCGGATAAACTTGCCGCAGGTGCTTAATTGCTTACTCAAAGGGCAGATTGATGACGGTCCGGCACTGGACATTCATAGCAACTGGACGTGCACGGTACGATGGCGTAATGCAGGAGATTTCCTCAAGGTTGCAGTAGCGATCAAGCATGATTCAAAGACAGGGCAAAAACTAATCGTTATCACGGTGATGTATGAAAACTAAACTCTACCACTATCTGGAATCGGGCTTGCGGAATGTCTGGCTGGTGAACGGGTTTACCGTTTGCGAAACGGACTATGGCCGCGGGGTTTCCATTGATGAGGTTGCGGGACTGCATCAGGTCATCGCCAAGCGCTTGATTGAGAACAAGCCGCGCCTCTCTGGCGGCGAATTCCGCTTCCTGCGCAAAGAGCTCGGCCTGTCACAGGCCAAACTGGGCAAGCTGTGGGGCTATGATGCACAGACCGTTGCCATTTGGGAGAAGCGTGGACGTGTTCCTATCATTGCGGATCGGTTCATCCGAGTTTATTACCGCGAAGTAGCAGAGGGCAACGCAAACATTGTTGAGATGATCGAACACTTGAATGACTTGGATTTGCACGAAGATTCAAGGCTGATGTTTGAAGAGAAGCGCGGCCAGTGGCAAGCAAAAGCTGCTTGATTTTTCACTCGCAGCCCTTCTACAGTTTGGCGGAGCTGAATCCTCAAATTAAAAGCCTGTAGCGATGCAGGCTTTTGTTTGGTTCCTACTTGCTCTTCTGCTCGTACACCCCATCCCATTCCGGACCGAGGTTTTCACCGCGCAATGTTTCAATACGTTGCAGGTAAACTGTATAGATCAGTGTGTCCGGACTTTGCTGTTGCAGGCGTTCCAATATCCCCTTGGCCTTGTGCCACTGGCGCGTTAAATACAGGCCCAGCGCTTCCTGATATTGCCCAATTTCGTCCAGCAGTTTTGCCGGTGCCTGGTCGCGGTAGCACACCGGCTCAAAAATATTGACGGCATCTTTTTTACCTTTTACCCGCACCAGGTCCAGATGTCGGAACACGATATGATCCTGGCCCTTGCGCGTATTCTCGCCGACAATCAGTTTTACGCCGTAGAATTTGGTCAGGCTTTCCAGGCGCGAGGCAAGATTGACGGCGTCGCCTATCACGGTGTAAGCGCGACGGAATTCCGAGCCCATGTCGCCGACATTGACGGTGCCGGTGTTGATGCCGATGCCGATGTTGACTTCGGGCAGGCCATTGGCGGTAAATACCGGCTTCATTTCCTCGACCTTGGCCAGCATGTCGAATGCCGCATCCAGCGCATGGCGCGCATGCTGTTCGTCGCGCATGGGCGCGCCCCAGAAGGCCATGATCATGTCGCCAACATATTTGTCTATGGTGCCGCGCCGGTCGAAAATGACGCGGGTCATCGGTGTGAAAAACTCGTTCAGGAATTTTTTCAGCTCGTTTGCGTGTAACGACTCGGAGATGGTGGTGAAATTGCGCACATCTGAAAAAAGTATGGTCATCTCGCGGCTATCACCGTCAAAACCGAAATTTTCCTCACTGCGGCTCATTTCTTCGACCAGTGCCGGGGGGACATATTGTCCGAATTTTCCTTTCAGGCGCATGCGTCCGCGCGACTCGCTGAGGAATCCGTAGGCCATATTCAGCAGCGTCAGCATCAACAGCAGGATGGCCGGGGTAGCGATATTCATCACCAGCCCCTCACTCCATAGCCACATATTCAAGGTAACCAGGCTCACTCCAAAGGCAACGCTGACCAGCAATGCGCGTAACGGGCTTAACCAGGGCAATAACAACGACAGCGTGACACCCAGAACCAGCAACACAAGAAAATCTGCGCCTTCAATCCAGTCCGGATGAACTGGAAAGCGCTGATCCAGAATTCCCGACACAATATTGGCGTGTACCTCGACGCCCGGGTACACCTCCTGCATCGGAGTAGAGCGCATATCCAGCAATCCGGGGGCGGTGGTGCCGACAAACACGATTGCACCCGCTAGTGTCTGTTGCGGAACGGCTCCGTGCAGCACATCAGTTGCCGAAAGGTAGGGGAAGCTGGGGTGCGCACCCCGGTAAGGAATGATTACGCGGCCCTTGGCATCAGTGGGAATATCGAATCCGCCCAGGCGCACCGATTCTACCGCCAGCGCATCGCCCAATGGCACAGTGTGGACTGCTATCGGTTCGGCATCATAATAAACACGCGCCACTTCCAGCCCAAGGGAGGTATACAGTTTGCCGTTATGCCTTTTCAGCAGCGGCGAACGGCGCAATATCCCGTCTTCATCCAGGTCCGCGTCAAAGAAGCCGCCGAACTGTGCGGCCTGCTGTAACTTTGGCAAGTTGGCGCTATAAGCTGGCATGGCAGGGATCAGGCTGTCTTGCAACAGGCCATCATCGGCGTCCAGCACGGGCTGCGGCAACTGCCCTACCGCATCCCCGCCGCTCCTGAAGGTATATCCGAGCACAACTTTACGATCTTTGAGCTGGGCTGCCAATTTAGCATCAGCATCCAGCTGCGGCATCAAGTTTTGCAAGGCGCCGCTCAGCCTTTGCTTTTCTGGCCCGGATAATTTTTCCAGCACGCGCTGCGCCGGGTTGGTTTCTGGTTCGGCAAACAACACGTCAAAACCCACGACCGCTACCTGGTTGTCAAACAGCTTGTCCACCAGCCGCGCAATTTTCTCGCGCGACCAAGGCCAGCGACCTTCCGCTTTCAGGCTTTTTTCGTCTATATCGACGATGACAATGCGCGGATCGGGAATATTTTGTTCCGGCAGCGTGGCCTTCAGGCGCACATCATAGGCCAGCCATTCCATGCGTTGCTGCACTGACTTGAGCGTGCCTGACTGCGACAACTGCACCACGATGGTTACTGACATCAATACCAGCCCGGCCAGGACCGGATAGATATGGCGATTGTTAAAGTTAATTTTCATGCCCCCACCCATTCAGCTGTTGATGTTCAGTGATTGACTATTCCCCGATTGACCCGGCCCCTATTGATTGACCCGCCCTGCCTTTACGATTATTCTTTGGCCGGTTGCATTACGCTGCCGTTGTTCAATATCAGTTTGATGTCGCTCAGGGAGATTGAAGGTGATCAAGAGTTCGTTAAGCCTGTTGTTAATGTTCAATTTGGGCATTGTAACAATTATCCCAGCCCATGCGCAGGGTGCGCCAAGCGGCAGCATGAATTCCGAGCTGGACCTGGCCGCCAAACAGAAAATCTTCCTCAGCGCAAACTCGCTGGTTAAAGCGGGCAAATTCAGCGAGGCCTATCAATTGATGCTGCCTTACCAGGCAGATTATGCCGGGGATGCTGATTATGATTATCTGCTGGGCATTGCTTCGCTGGACAGCGGCAAACCCACCGAAGCGATATTTGCGCTGGAACGCGTGCTGGCGGTTAACCCCGGCCATTTGCAGGCGCGTGCTGAAATTGCCCGGGCCTATCTGGCCACCGGTGAAGTAGCCGCCTCACAACAGGAATTCGAAACTGTCCAGCAGCAAAATCCTCCCAAGGAAGTGTCCGCCACAATACAAAAATACCTGGATATGATTGCCACATCGCGTTCCGCCAAGGCAACATCGGTGCAAGGATACATTGAAGGGGTGGTGGGCTACGACAGCAATGTGAATAGCGCAACTGCCAACAGCCAGTTTGCCATTCCTGCTTTTGGTGGCGCGCTGAGCGACCCGATGAGTGCCAATGGAGTTGAGCAACATGATGCGTTCGGCACCCTGGCTGCAGGATTCAACATTCGCCATGCCATCTCCGATCAATGGGACATCGTCGGCGGCGGAAATTATAACCAGCGTGCGCATGAGACCTGGGACATATTCGATACCGCCAGCCTTGACGGCTCATTGGGCGCAAAATTAACCCAAGGCAATAACAACTATTCTGCGGTTCTGCAATTACAAGGTTTCGAAGTGGACCGCCACCGCTATCGCAATGCCCATGGCATGATGGCGCAATGGCAAAGCAATCTCAACAACAGCAGCCAGGTCAGTACCTATTTGCAATATAGCCGCCTGAGCTATCCGGACCAGGAGTCACGCAATGCGGATCGCTATGTGGTCGGGGCCGCCTATGCCAAGGCGTTGGCTGGAGCGTACACCCCCACAGTCTATGGCAGTGTTTACGGCGGCCAAGAAAAAGAGCGGCAGGATGACGCGCCTTATCTAGGCCATAAACTTTATGGTTTGCGTATCGGTGGCGAAATCAAACTTGGCGCACATTCCACCGTGCTTGCTTCGGCCAGTGCAGAAAGCCGAAAGTTTGGCGGGCCGGATCCCTTGCTCTATGCGTTGTTTCTGGCAGAACGCAAGGATACCCAAGCGGATGTGGGATTAGGTATCAGCCATGCGCTGGGGAAGTTTTGGACAATCAATTCCAACCTAAATTACACCAACAACAAATCCAGCATTGTCCTGTTTGAATATGACCGCACTGCATTCAGCATAGGCCTACGGCGTAACTTCAACTGACAATAGGCTAAACCAAGGAGAACACCATGAACTTTTCCAGATTCTTTAAATCAGCGCGCCGGGCATCATCCTGTCTGACAGCACTGCTGGGCATGCTTCTGCTTGCCTTGCCCATTACCGCCCACAGCATGATTGCAGGCAAAGCGGCGTTTGTCCTCGGCAAGGTTGAGGCGATTACCGCTGACGGCAACCGCCGAACTTTGAGCAAAGGTTCGGAAATCAGCAGTGGAGAAACAATAAGCACTGATGCTGGCGCGCGCGCCCAAATCCGCTTTAACGATGGCGGATTCATCTCACTGCAGCCCAACAGCCTGTTCCGCGTTGACGAATTTAATTACCAAAATAAAACTGATGGCGAAGAAAAAAGTTTTTTCAGCTTGCTGAAAGGCGGCCTGAGGGCTATTACCGGAGCCATAGGGCGCGTCAACCGTGACAGCTATCGGGTGGCCACGCCGGTCGCCACGATAGGCGTACGCGGCACCGGATACAGCGCCGAACTGAGCGAAGGATTGTTAGTAAATGTGGGCGAGGGCGCAATCTCGTTGACCAACAACGCCGGTTTGCTGGTGGTCAGCTCGGGCAAGGCAGCGTATGTTGCGACGCTGAATACCCTGCCGGCATTTACTACGCGCCAGCCCCAAAATCCTCCGCAAGATATGGACACCTCAGACGAACCTGCTGAAGACGAACCTGCTGAAGAAAAGCCTGCTGAAGACAGGCCTGCTGAATACGAACGTGCTGAATACGAGCGTGCTGAAGACAAGCTTGCTGAATACGAACGTACTGAATACGAACGTACTGAATACAAATTTGCTGAATACGGACTTGCTGAATACGGACCTGATGATTTTATTGCACCGCCACTGTATACCGAAGCAGATCGCCGCAATCCTGATGGCACCATTGCGCCGGATCTGGTGGGCGGCCAAGGCTACGATATGGCCTACGCCTATATGGATTGCGGCAGCAATCCGTGCGTTCCGTCTGTAGGCGAAGCCACCGGCGTAGTGCCAACCTTTGGGCCCAGTGGCGAACTAATAGGATATGTTTCTACCACGGTGATGGGTGCGGTAGGTAGGGGAACAGGAACAGTAGATTTAACCGTTTCCGGGACTGATGGCGGCTTTGTCAGTTGGGGCAGGTGGACCGGCACTGCGATCGAACCAACTGGCCCATTGGGTACACCTTCTGTAAATCCGGGGGTTTTTGATTATGTGATGGGCCTACCTACCGTTGACATGCCCCTCTCGGGGACGGCGACCTACGTCCTGATAAGTAACACCCCCCCGTCTGCCACGGATAACACAACATGGGTATTGAATAGCGCTAGTCTTACTGCTGATTTTTTAAGCTCGAAGGTTTTTGTGAGTTTAACCGTAGGGGGTGCATTGATTGCAGGCTCTAACTATGCAATCGTTACGCAACCGGTAGCCATAACAGGCACAACCTTCAGCTCGGGGACTACGCCGCTGGGGGTAACCGGATCGGTGGGTTTATGCGGGCTAGGCTGCACTGCTTCTATCAACGGTTTTTTTGCGGGTAGTAAAGCGGATCGTGCCGGACTGGCTTATTCCATAAACGATGCGGGATCCGGGAGCGTTATTCCCCCACTAACTGTGCAGGGCGTGGCCGCGTTTGCCGCACCACCCCCCGCTATGTAGCCTGGTTTTTACAGTTGTTTTTAAGATACTCACTCCCGCGTAATTGCATCCTGCGCTGGTTAGGCTTCTATTGTAGAATGTTGAGCAAAGCGCGGACGGGAACCCGCAACTAACAATTTTCGTTTAGCAGGATATTAAAAATGGCAAAAAAAATTCTAAGCATTGATGATTCTGCTTCCATCCGCCAGATGGTGTCATTTACCCTGAACAGCGCCGGGTATGAGGTGATAGAGGCGACGGACGGGCAGGACGGTTGGGAGAAAGCCCAGGCGCAGGTGGTGGACTTGGTGTTGACCGACCAGAACATGCCGCGCATGGATGGCTTGTCGTTAATCAAGAACCTGCGGGCGATGGCAGCATACAGCAAGGTACCTATCCTGATGCTGACCACCGAATCAGGTGATGCTATCAAGGCCCAGGGCAAAGCGGTAGGAGCCACAGGCTGGCTGGTAAAACCGTTCGATCCGCAGAAACTGCTGGAAGTGGTAAAGAAAGTCATTGGCTGATTCACTGTAGTTGCCTTAATTAAGCAACTCAACGCACGCCGCGCGCGTATAAACTTAACCGAATGGCAGGTGAGCAGTTGAACTATTTATCCGATAGGCGCGCCAAGCTTGATTCCCCTGGTTTTAACCCCAACAGCTTTTGCCCACCTTGCCCTTTGATTTTTTTCCACTCAATTTTTTTCAGGGCTTGAAATGCCCAACGAAGAAAAAAACCAGGATAGGGGTGCGCGTGAATTCATGTACACGTTTGAAGATTTCAACCGTGTCCGCAAACTGCTTCACCGCCATGCCGGCATTTCTCTGAGCGACGCCAAGCAGGAACTGGTCTATAGCCGCTTATCACGCCGTTTGCGCGTAACAGGCATCAAAACTTTTGCCGCTTATATCCAGTTTCTTGAATCCGAACCGGAAGTGGAGTGGCAAGCATTCATCAATGCGATGACCACCAATCTGACTTCGTTTTTCCGCGAAGCCCATCATTTTCCGGTGTTGGCAGAACACATGCTGCAGCGTCGAAAAAAAAACAGAGATACGATTGCGCTGTGGTGTTCGGCTGCGTCTACCGGTGAAGAGCCGTATTCCATGGCGATGACAGCAGTTGAAATATTTGGCAGCTCCCCGCCAGTGGAGATTATTGCCACCGATCTCGATACACGAGTTCTGGAAATAGCCAGGATAGGCATATACAAGGAAGAGAAGATAGAAAAATTGGATCCGGAACGGATCAAGCGATTTTTTTTGCGCGGTACCGGCCAGCAGTCAGGGATGGTCAAAGTGCGCCAGGAATTACGCGACCTGGTTACTTTTCAGCGCTTGAACCTGCAAGATAAAAAATGGGACTTGCAGCCTCCATTTGACGCAATATTTTGCCGCAATGTGATGATCTATTTTGACAAGACGACGCAGCTGTCCATACTGAAGAAATTCGTGCCGTTGTTACGCCCTGATGGCCTGTTATTCGCCGGGCATTCAGAAAGTTTTTATAATGCCGACGAATATTTCACGCTGCGAGGAAAAACAGTATACGAACTGGCGCCCAATGCACTGGCAAAGTGTGATCTGGATTAGGACCCGGGAAAGATGTCTAACCTGTACGCCGATTTTGAAGAAGTCATGTCGCCCAACCTGTATTACGACAGGTTCTTCGATATGGAAGCAGTCAAGGTATTGCCCGGAGAGTATTACGTGTCGGGTAAAGACATGGTGCTGGTGACCGTATTGGGATCATGCGTAGCGGCCTGCATACGGGATCGGGTAAATGGAATTGGCGGCATGAATCATTTCATGTTGCCCGGCGATGGAGGTGACATATTGAGCGCTTCGGCGCGCTATGGCACATACGCGATGGAGAAAATGATTAATGACATGCTAAAGATGGGTGCCAAGCGCGCCAACCTCGAGGCCAAACTGTTCGGCGGCGGCAATGTGCTGCCTGGCATCGCGCTGTCGAATGTGGGTGGCCGCAATGCCGATTTTGCGATCGAATACCTGAATACTGAAAAGATAACCATTGTCGCGACGGATATGCTGGATGTCTATCCGCGCAAAGTCTATTTCTTTCCGAATAGCGGCAGGGTCATGGTCAAAAAATTGCGCCAGGTGCCTAATGACACGATTGTCAGGCGCGAGGAGCTTTACAGCTCACGACTCAAGGTGGCGGCAGTGCAGGGTGATGTGGAGCTGTTTGACGATAAATAATATATTAGCTGGATGGCAGAAGGCAAGTAATGAACAACGCTGTACCCCAACGCAAGATTAAAGTACTGGTCATTGATGACTCGGCGCTGATACGCAGCATCCTGCGCGAGATTATCAATAGTTATCCGGACATGGAGACGATTGGCGTAGCATCGAATCCTTATCAGGCCAGGGAAATGATCAAGGAGCTCAACCCGGACGTGTTGACACTGGATGTGGAAATGCCGGGCATGGACGGGCTGACCTTTCTGGAAAAAGTAATGCGCTTGCGCCCCATGCCGGTGCTGATGATTTCCAGTTTGACTGAGCGCGGTTCTGATGCTGCGTTGCGCTCGTTGGAACTGGGGGCGGTTGATTTCATAGCCAAGCCAAAAGTGGGCATCGTTGAAGGCATGCAGGAATATGCCGATGAGATTGCGGAAAAAATCCGGATAGCGTCGAGCGCCCGCGTACATCCCAGGGAATTCCCGGCAAAAACAGTGCAGCACCCGTTGCCAGCGTTAAGTAATAATTTTGTTACCACTGAAAAAATAATAGTAGTAGGCGCGTCCACAGGGGGCATTGAAGCCATCCGGGAATTCCTGATTCGCTTGCCTGCGGATGCGCCGGGCATATTGATTGTGCAGCACATGTCGGCGCCCTTCATGAAATCGTTTGCCAACCGTTTGGATGGTTTGTGCAAGATCAGCGTGAAACAAGCCGAAAATAACGAGAGGGTATTGCCTGGCCATGCATACATTGCACCGGGAGATTCGCATTTATTGCTGCGGCGCAGTGGGGCGAATTACATGACCGAGCTAAGCCAGGCCGATCCGGTGAACCGCCATCGTCCGTCAGTTGATGTGCTGTTCCGCTCTGCTGCCAAGCATGCCGGCAAGAACGTCATTGGCGTCATCATGACCGGTATGGGCAAGGATGGGGCTGAAGGCATGCTGGAAATGCGCAGGTCCGGTGCATACAACCTGGCCCAGAATGAAGCGAGTTGTGTCGTGTTTGGCATGCCGAAAGAAGCAATTGCCACCGGAGCGGTGGATGAGGTGGTGCCGATACAGGAAATGACGCAGCGCGTGTTGAACAGATTGATCAGCAGCGGGGGCTTGGGCAACCGCGTGTGAGATGCCATACGACAAATCGCCATTGACTCGCTGAGTATGCCATGGCCAAATTCAAATCATTCCTGAAAACAAAAAAATTGTTCATATTGTGGATAATTGCCGGTTCGGTTTTAGCTACGGTTATCGCGCTGAACGTTACCTCCGGCGAAAAGAAAATCGATAAGCAGATTACCGAGCTGTATGCTGTCAATGATCCGCAATTTTTACGCTCGATGGGAAATCTGCTCGGACCCAGCATCGCTTCCGGTAACCATGTCACTACGCTGCTCAATGGTGACCAGATTTTTCCCGCTATGTTGGTGGCGATTCGCGGCGCCAAGGAAAGCATTACTTTTGAAACCTACATCTATTGGTCAGGCACGATAGGCAAGGAATTTGCTGATGCGCTGTCCGAGCGTGTGCGCGCCGGAGTCAAAGTTCACGTGCTGGTTGATTGGGTGGGCAGCATCAAAATGGATCAGGAATTATTAAATTCGATGCGCGATGCCGGTGTTGAGCTGTGCCAATACCACCCGTTGCACTGGTATAACCTGGCGCGACTGAATAACCGCACGCACCGCAAGCTATTGATCGTAGATGGCAAGTTTGGCTTTACTGGCGGCGTGGGTATCGCGGATAACTGGCTGGGCCATGCGCAGGATAGCGAGCATTGGCGGGATACCCATTTCCGGCTGGAAGGACCTGCTGTGGCGCAAATGCAATCCGCCTTCATGGACAACTGGATGAAAACAACCGGAGAAGTATTGCATGGCAATGAATATTTCCCGGCGCTGGAAGAGAAAGGCGAAATGCGCGCACAAGTATTCAAAAGTTCGCCCGGCGAAGGCAGCGAAAGCGTGCGCTTGATGTATTTATTGTCGGTCGCATCGGCCAGAAAAAATATTTACATAGCCAATGCCTATTTTGTACCGGATGACTTGTCACTTGAGACCCTGGTCAAGGCGCTCCAGCGTGGCGTCAACATTACCATCCTGATGCCCGGCGGTAAAACCGATGCGGATGTCGTGCGCGGCGCGTCCCGCGCGCGATGGGGTGACCTGCTACAAGCTGGCGCAAAAATATACGAATATCAACCCACGATGTACCACTGCAAGGTGATGATAGTGGATGACACGTGGGTCTCGGTAGGCTCAACCAATTTTGATTCGCGCTCCTTCCGGCTGAATGATGAAGCCAATTTGAATATTTACAACCGTGATTTCGCGCTGGAGCAAATTGAAATTTTTGAGAGCGACTTGAAAAAATCCACGCAAATTACCTACGCAGACTGGAAAAACCGTCCGTGGCAAGAGAAGGTGTATGAACATACCATGGCATTAATGCGGTCGCAGTTCTGATTCCAGACGATTAGTGTTGCCCCTGGGACATAGTCCGCTGCCGTTCAAGCTCCTTGCGTTTCATGCCTGAATACTCATCTTCACTTACTTCACGCAACTGTTGCGGATAGCGCTCGGTAGAGGCAAACCAGCGGCGCAGGCGTTTTTCGAATTGTGCGGGTTGGGGCGCAGACAACGAATCCAGATAAGCACCCAGTGCCAGGTAATAGCGCATCGTGTTGCGTTCCAATGCCCCGCGCATATCATCGATATAGATAGGCTGCCCATCCGACCGCTTGCCGGTGATCGTGAATCCGGATTTGCTGCTGCCGGACGTGCTGAAATAAGCCTCGGTCGCCAATCTTGCCATCACACCGTAGGCATAGGAATACGACAGGTGGATAAACGTCTTGCCCTCTAAGGGCACGGCTTCCAGCATGATGCGGTATTTTTTCGTGCCCAGCGGGCCTTTGTCCGCGTGTAAAACTATCTGGAGATAATCTGCAGTTGCTCCCGCTACTTGATATGAAAATTCGACGCGATGGGCAGCACCCAGCGACTGGTAGTGTTTGCGGCCAATGTAAACCGTGAGCTGCTTTGCTGAATCTGCGCGGCAATATTTCACATTGAGGTGCAGGAATAAAATGCTGCACCACTGGTCGGCTGTTTGTACGGAGGAAGCTACGCTGGTAAAGGAATAGTCCACTACAGCATAGATATCTCCGCGCAAATCTCCGGAATTTTGCTGTGAGTCGAGATAGAGCGGTAGCTGAAACGGGTTGTGATTGAGTTGATCGCGCAAAGAAATATACTTGGCGCGTAGCGCAGTGGCGGGAGTGGCCTCTGTCGTAGCGGCATAGGCTGGCGGCGCACTACTCAACGCAAATGCAACAATGAACAATATTTTTCTCATGGCACAGCACGGTACACTAACTCGGTTAAGCAGAGATTGCCATTGGACAATGATATTATGGATTTTAAATGGGCCTTTTCTTGTTGATTTTATGTGTTTAATTACATGATCCCACAGCGTATTCTCGCAATTCTGCTGGGTGCTGCCGGATTGAGCCTGGGCTTGGCGCTGCTCAGCGGATCGCTGCCGCTATCACCGCTGGAAGTATGGAACGCGCTGCTAAGCAGCGGCGAAGACACAGCGGCAGAAGTCATCTGGCAACTGCGCTTGCCACGCGTACTAGCGGCCTTTGCCTGTGGCGGGTTGCTGGCGTTGTCCGGCGTGCTGCTGCAGGCGTTGCTGCGCAATCCGCTGGCGGATCCCTACATTCTCGGCATTTCCGGCGGCGCCGCAGTGGGTGCTTTGGCGGCCATGCTGCTGGGTGCGCGTCTGGTGGTCACCCAACTTGCTTCTTTCGGCGGTGCAACACTGGCCATCGTGGCTGTATTCGGTCTGGGCTTTCGCCGGGGTGAAAGAAATATTTATCGTTTGCTGCTGACCGGTGTCGTGCTGTCTGCCGGCTGCGGGGCTATGGTCAGCGTGCTGTTGACGTTGGCGCAGGGTGAGCAAGTGAAAGGCATGTTGTTCTGGCTGATGGGCGATTTATCGCATCCGCAGGGTCTGTTGTTTGCGTGGGTGGTGTTGCTACTGGCTGGGGCGGGGGCGACGGTGTTTTCCGGCGGGCTGGACGTGCTGGCCGGGGGTTTGGACAAGGCTGCTGCGCTAGGTGTCGCCGTCGTGCGCTGGCAAATGATGTTGTACTTTGCCGCTGCAGTGCTGACGGTTGCCGCGCTGCAATTGGGCGGCAGTATTGGTTTTGTTGGCTTGATGATGCCGCATGCGATTCGGCTGCTGGGCATCAGCGCGCACCGCTGGCTGGTGCCGTTATCGATGTTATTGGGCGGCAGTTTTTTGGTGCTGGCCGATACGCTGGCGCGCACGCTGTGGGCGCCGTTGCAGTTGCCGGTCGGTATTTTGACTGCACTGCTGGGAGTGCCGGTGATGTTGTGGTTGCTGGCCAGCCGCCGACCATGATTTTGCAAGCGCAAAATCTGACCGTGGCAATCGGCGGCAAGGTGATTTGCCGCGATTTGAATGTGGCCATCCATGCCGGAGAGTGCTGGGGAGTGCTGGGGCAGAATGGGGTGGGCAAGACCACGTTGCTGCGCACCTTGGCCGGCTTGTATGCGCCGCAGGCGGGTGGGGTGAGCTACAACGGGACAGCGTTGCCAGCCCATGCCCGGCGCGAACTGGCACGGCATCTGGCGGTATTGATGCAAAACGAAACGGGCGAGTTCTGGGGCAGCGTGCTGGAATATGTGTTGCTGGGACGATTCCCGTATCGCTCCACGCTGTTTGGCTACAGCGCACAGGACGAGGCGGCTGCGCTACAGGCCTTAGCCAGCATGGACCTGGCGCCATTGGCGCAACGCCCGCTGATTGCCTTGTCCGGCGGCGAACGCCAGCGCGCCGCGATTGCCCAGGTGCTGGCCCAGCAGGCGCAATGTTACGTACTGGATGAGCCATTGCAGCACCTGGATGTGCGCCACCAGGCGCAAACCATGCAACTGTTCGGGCAACTCAGGCAGCAGCGCAACATCCTGTTGATAGCATTGCATGATATGTTGTGGGTGCAGCGCTGCTGTGACCATGTTTTATTACTGTTTGCGGATGGTCAGGTGCTGCATGGCCCCGCACAGGAGTTGCTGACCCATACCCACCTCGAAGCCCTTTATCAATGCCCGCTGCGGGAATGGGTTGTGGAGGGAGAACGCTGCTATGCCCCCGGTGTATAATTGACATCTCATATGATTATTTAAGAATAAATCAGCTTTTACCACAGAGACACAGAGACACAGAGATAAGCAAGTCATTGCTGCCAATCAGGAGGGTTTATATCAAGAAGGTGACTATCCCGTTGGTCATGCAGCGTTTGTGCTTATTTTTGATTTTATCTCTGTGTCTCTGTGCCTCTGATGAAACAACTAGCCATTCGACTAAACGAGCAAAATACGCTCGTTAAGTCGCTGGTTATGTGGTGAGGTATTTGAAGTTATTGTTGGTAAATTTTAATGATAAGAAAATTATTCAAACGCGTATTTCAGCAACCTGCCTCCATTCGGGTAGACGGGAAATGCCACATTATTCCCTTCGAGGTGCATGGCGTCAGCCATGAAGGCATCAGCTACGCGGCGCGCAAGGTAACCGATGGCCTGCAGGCGGCAGGGTTTGCCGCTTTTGTCGTGGGTGGTGCGGTGCGCGACCTGTTGCTTAACCGCCATCCCAAGGATTTCGATGTGGCCACCAATGCCACGCCGGAAGAAGTGCGCCGCGTGTTCCGCCGCTCGCGCATCATAGGGCGGCGTTTCCGTCTGGTGCATGTGATGTTCGGCGAGGACACAGTTGAGGTCTCCACCTTCCGCCGCATGATAGAAGTGGAAGATGCCGAAACGGATGAGCATGGCCGGTTGCTGCGCGACAATGAATTTGGCGACCAGGAGCAGGATGCGGCGCGGCGCGACTTTACTGCCAATGCGCTGTTCTATGACCCGGCCACGCAGGAAATTTATGATTACCACGATGGCTATGCCGACATCCGCGCCAACACCTTGCGCATGATAGGCGACCCGGTCGTGCGCTACCGCGAAGACCCGGTGCGCATGTTGCGCGCGGTGCGGCTTTCAGCAAAGCTGGGCATGCAGCTGGATCAAGCCACCGCAGCGCCAATTGCCAGTATGAAAGAATTGCTAGGTCACGTGCCGCAAGCGCGTTTGCTGGACGAGATGTTGAAGCTGCTGTTGTCCGGGCGCGCGCTGGAGTGTGTAAAAAAATTGCGCGCAATGGATTTGCATCACGGTTTGTTGCCCATGCTGGATGTGATTCTGGAACAGCCTATGGGCGAACGCTTCATCATGCTGGCGTTACAGAATACCGACCAGCGTATCAGCGAGGATAAATCCGTTTCGCCGGCATTCCTGTTCGCCGCGCTGTTGTGGCACGAGGTGCTGTCGGCGTGGAAAACCCGCCAGGCAGACGGGGAAAGCCCGGTCGCGGCATTGCATGCGGCCATGGATGAAGTGCTAGAGCGCCAGCATGCCCAACTGGCGATCCCGCGCCGCTACGACACCATCATGAAAGAGCTGTGGCTGCTGCAGCCGCGCTTTGAGCATCGCGGTGGGCAACGCCCGATTCGCCTGCTGTCCCAGCCTCGGTTCCGCGGCGCGTATGATTTTCTGCTGCTACGCTGTGAAAGCGGCGAAGTGGATCCGCAACTGGGTTTGTGGTGGGACGAGTTCCAGGACGCGACGGATGAGCGCCGTAGCGAAATGTTATTGCAGGATGAAACGCCCAAACCCAAACGCCGCCGCCGCAAAAAAACGGCTTCCGCCCCGCGTGCGGAAACTTCGCCAGCACAGGAATCCCCGCTTGATCCGCTACCAGACCCACGGTCCGATTCGACGCCGGGGACGGAATTTCCGATCGATTAATGGGCCATATCGCTTTTGTTGGTCTGGGCAGCAACTTGTCCGACCCACGGGACCAAATTCTGCGTGCGTTGCAGGCGCTGGCCACGCTGCCCGATACCCAGGTACGGGCGCGTTCAGCGCTTTACCGCAGTGCGCCGGTCGACTATCTGCAACAGCCCGACTTTATTAATGCCGTAGTCCAGCTGGAAACCCGGCTAACCCCGCGCGAGTTGCTGGATGCGCTGCTGCAGCTGGAACGTGGCTTTGGGCGCACGCGCGATTTTCGCAACAGCCCGCGCACGCTGGACCTGGATGTGCTGCTGTATGATGATTTGCAGCACCATGAACATGGCCTGACTATCCCGCATCCGCAAATGCACAAGCGGGCATTTGTGCTACGCCCTTTGCTGGATATTGCCCCTGATTGTGTCATTCCGGGTTTGGGTGCGGCAGCGGACGCGTTGCACGGTTGTACAGGTCAACAATTGGAGCGGATTACTGATGGGCACCTCTAAAAAAATTCAATTTTCTAAGCCAGACAAGGCGCGAGCAAAAAATTACGACGCAGCATATGTTTGATATGTAAGGAGCAATTTTTTGTGAGCAACGCAGTATGGCGACGAAAATTGGATTTTTAGAGGTGCCCTGATGCTGGCTGATAAGTACCGTTATGTTGTAGTAGAAGGGCCGATAGGCGTCGGCAAGACCAGCCTGACACGCCGCCTGGCCGAGCATTCCGGCGCCACTGTGCTGCTGGAAAAACCGGACGAGAATCCATTCCTGACCCATTTTTACCAGGATCCGGCCCGTCATGCGCTGCCCACCCAGCTGTTCTTCCTGTTCCAGCGCATCAACGAAGTGCGCGACCTGGCGCAGATGGATTTGTTCAGCACCAGTTCTGTCGCAGATTATTTGTTCGACAAGGACGCGCTGTTTGCCCGCTTGAATCTCAGTGATGATGAATTTGCGCTGTACCAGAATATCTACCACAACTTGGCGCCACAAGCGCCGCCGCCGGACCTGGTAATTTACCTGCAGGCCTCGCCGGAAACCCTGATTGAACGCGTGCGCCGCCGCGCAGTCAGCTACGAGCGGCAGATTTCGGATAGCTATTTGACGCGCTTGTCACAGGCCTATAGCGACTTTTTCTACCATTACGATGCGGCGCCGGTGCTGATCGTGAATAGTGAAAACCTGAATTTTGTGGATAATGACGAGGATTTTGCGCTGTTGCTGCAGCGCATTGAAGGCATGCGCGGGGCACGGGAGTTTTTCAGCATGGGCAGGGATTGAAAATTGTTTTTCTCGTTTGTCCTCTCTCCCGCAGGAATTTAAGATTGCCTTTCTCGTTTGCCTCCTCTCCCGCTTGCGGGAGAGGATTGAGGAGAGGGCTTCGGGAGAGAGTTAGAGAGAGGGGCTTTAGATGAGAACAACGTTAACTAAACTGCAAACCATGCGCGACAACGGCGAAAAAATCGCCGCGCTGACTTGTTATGACGCGAGTTTCGCCACCTTACTCGAGGCGCAAGGGGTAGATGTACTGCTGGTGGGCGATTCGCTGGGCATGGTGTTGCAAGGACACGAAACTACATTGCCGGTAACGCTGGTGGACATGGTGTACCACACCACCTGTGTGGCGCGCGGTTCAAAGCAGTCATTCCTGATCGCAGACATGCCGTTCGGCACATTCCAGGTCAGCCCGCAGGAAGCCTTTGCCCATACCGCGCTATTAATGGTGGCGGGCGCGCAAATGGTCAAGCTGGAGGGCGGTGCAGACATGGTCGATACGGTGCGTTTCCTGACCGAGCGCGGCATCCCGGTGTGCGGCCACATCGGCCTGACACCGCAGTCAGTACACCAACTGGGCGGCTACCGCGTGCAAGGCAAAGAGTCTGCTGCGGCGCAAAAATTGTTGCAGGATGCTGTAGCGCTAGAGCAGGCTGGCGCCGGCATGTTGGTGCTGGAAGCGATGCCCGCCTTGCTGGCGGCCGAGATCACCGCCAATGTCACGATACCCACGATAGGCATAGGCGCCGGCGCAGATTGTTCCGGCCAGGTATTGGTGCTGCATGACATGCTGGGTATTTATCCCGGCAAAAAAATGCGCTTTGTCAAAAATTATATGCAGGGCGCAACTTCGATTGCCGAAGCGGTGGCGCATTATGTGGCTGAAGTTAAGGCCGGGAAGTTCCCGGCCAAGGAACATCAGTTCTGATGCAAGTCATTTCTACTGTTGCCGCACTGCGCACCCGCCTGCGCGATGAATACAGCATCGCCTTCGTGCCCACGATGGGCAATCTGCATGAGGGGCACCTCGATCTGGTGCGCATCGCGCGCGGGCAGGGTAAATGCGTCGTGGTCAGCATTTTCGTTAATCCGTTGCAGTTTGGTGCGAATGAAGATTTTTCCCGGTATCCGCGCACGATTGAGCAGGATTGCGAGTTGCTGGAAAAAAATGGAGTGGATGTGGTGTTTACACCGGATGATCGCGAACTCTATCCGGTGCCGCAACAAGTGACGGTAGAGCCGCCTTTGGCCAATGATTTATGTGGCGCATTTCGCCCCGGCCATTTTCGCGGTGTGGCGACCGTGGTTTTAAAATTGTTTAATATTGTGCAGCCGCAAGTGGCGGTATTTGGCAAAAAGGATTATCAGCAACTTTATGTAGTGCGCCAGCTGGCGACGCAACTGAATTTGCCCATTGAAATTATCGGCGGTGAAACGGTACGTGCGCCGGATGGCCTGGCGTTGAGTTCACGCAACCAGTATTTAAGCGCTGCCGAGCGAACTGAGGCGGCACAGCTGTATCAAACGCTGCTGGTGATACGCCAGGCGCTACTGAATGGCATGGGCGATTGTGCTGGTCTGGAACGACAGGCAGCAGAATCGCTGGCTGCACGCGGCTGGCGGGTGGATTATGTAGCAGTGCGTACCCTAGCCAGCTTGACCCCGCCGCAGGCAGGCGAACACAATCTGGTTATACTTGCTGCGGCGTGGCTGGGGCAGACCCGGTTGATTGATAATGTGGAAGTTTGTCGGAACGGGTGAGCAAATATATAATGCCCGTCCCTGTTCTCCTTCGAGGAGGAACGTTATGCAAAGAATTATGCTGAAATCCAAATTGCATCGGGTGCATGTCACGCACTCCGAGTTGCATTACGAAGGCTCGTGTGCGATCGACGAGAATTTGCTGGATGCGGCGGATATCCGCGAATATCAGCAGATCGATATTTATAACGTCACCAACGGTGAGCGCTTTACTACCTATGCTATCCGCGCGCAACGCGGTTCCGGCATCATTTCGGTGAATGGCGCCGCGGCACACAAGGCCAATCCGGCTGATATATTGATTGTTGCTTCGTATGCGATGTATTCCGAACTGGAGCTGCAGAAATACCATCCGCAACTGGTCTATGTTGACGAGCGCAACCGCATTATTGATCAGCGTAATGAAATAGCCGTTCAGGCGGCCTGAGATTTCACCGGGACACGGCAAACAGGACAAGTGGCATCTTTGTTCAGCGCAATAGTGCGCACTTCCATATCCAGCGCATCCATCACCAGCAATCTTCCGCACAGGGAAGTCCCCACGACCAGCAACAGTTTAAGCGCTTCGGCAGCCTGCATGCTGCCTATGATGCCGACCAGCGGGGCAAATATGCCCATCACTGCGCAGCGAGTTTCTTCCGCCTCAGTCTGTTCCGGAAAGAGGCAGAAGTAACACGGGCTATCATCGTGACGCAGGTCAAACACTGACACTTGCCCATCAAAGCGGACAGACGCTCCCGACACCAGCGGTTTTTTCAGCTGCACACAAATCTCGTTGATCGCATAGCGCGTGGCAAAGTTATCACTGCAATCCAGCACCACGTCAGCTTGCGCCACGCGCTCCAGTAAAAGAGCTTGCTTTACCCGTTGATCCAGCACGGCAACCTTTACTTCTGGATTGATTTCGGCCAACGCGCCGCGCGCAGAGCTGACCTTGGTCATACCTATGCTGGAAGTGCGATGCAGGATTTGGCGTTGCAAATTGGTCAGATCAACCGTGTCGTAATCACACAGTGTCAGCGTGCCCACGCCACTGGCAGCCAAGTACAGGGCAGCAGGCGAACCCAGTCCACCGATGCCGATTATCAATACATGCGCATCCAGCAGTTTTTGCTGCCCTTCGATACCGATCTCGGGCAGCAAAATGTGGCGGCTGTAACGTAATAATTGCTGGTCATTCATCCGAACGGTCGCCTTGTTATCAAGTCGGATTACGGTTTTTTAGTGTCTGCTGCCTTCTGTAGAATATTCATTCCCTTGAGCAAGTTCAACGCCTGGTTCATCTGGTAATCATCCTTGGTGCCGAATTCGGTAAATTTCGGTTTGGCTGTGGTGCTGTCGTCCGGTTTAGCCGGGGCTGCCGGTTTAGCCGGGGCTTCCGGTTTGTCGCTGGGTTGCTCTCCAGTGGCGGGTTGCTGTCCATTGGACAGGTGGCGCTCCAGATCAGCCTCGCGCATATTGAAGGTATGGTCCTGGTCGGCCGTGGCCGGATCTTCCACAATAATATCGGGGACTATGCCGGTGGCCTGGATGGAGCGGCCATTGGGCGTGTAATAGCGCGAAGTAGTCAGCTTGATCGCAGTATTGTTGCCCAGCGGCAGTACGGTCTGCACCGAGCCTTTGCCGAATGTTTGGGTGCCCATGACTATGGCGCGCTTGTGGTCCTGCAATGCGCCGGCGACAATCTCGGAAGCGGAGGCCGAGCCGCCATTGACCAGCAATATGATCGGAACGTCCTTTACTGCCGGTGACAAATCTTTCAGGTAATCGCTCTGGTTCAGCACATAATTTTGGGGCGAAGCGGTCAGGCGCATTTTTGCGCTTTCGGTACGCCCTTCGGTATAGACCACCAGTGCATCCTTGGGCAGGAATGCAGCCGAGACTGCCACCGCGCTGTTGAGCAAGCCACCCGGATTATTGCGCAGGTCCAAAATCAGCCCTTTCAAACCTTGCGGATTATCCTTGAGCATTTTTTCCAGTGCAGTGGCCAGATTTTCGCCAGTCCTGTCCTGGAATTGGGTGATGCGGATATAGCCATAACCCGGTTCTATCATTTTGGGTTTGACGCTTTTCACTTTAATGATGTCGCGCGTCAACGTGAACAAGAGCGGCTTGGGTGCGTCCTTGCGGATCACGGTCAGCGTGATTTTGCTGCCAGCCTTGCCACGCATGCGTTTGACTGCATCATTCAACGACAAACCCTTTACCTGCATGTCATCCAGCTTGATGATCAGGTCGCCGCTTTTTATTCCCGCCACATAAGCCGGGGTATCCTCAATCGGTGAAATGACTTTCACCAGCCCGTCTTCCATGCCCACTTCTATGCCCAGCCCGCCGAATTCACCATGCGTGCCGACTTGCAGTTCCTTGAACGCATCCGCGTCGAGATAAGAGGAATGCGGATCCAGCCCGCTCAGCATGCCATTGATAGCTTCAGTGATCAGCTTCTTGTCGCTGACCGGCTCTACATAATCATTCTTGATGCGGCCAAACACTTCGGAAAAGGCCCGCAATTCTTCTATCGGCAACGGCTCCGGGCTATCCTTCTCAGCAATGGCGGCGAAATGCAGGCTGACCAGCAATCCGGCAATCAACCCCAGCCCTATTAATCCAAATTTCTCAAAACGGCTACGCATGTTTTTGGCCTCTGTATTTAAAAAATTACCACGTCCTGTTACCGCTTAATCCATTTCATCCGTTAACGTTTGATCCATTTCATAGGATCCAAAGGTTTTCCTTTGTGGCGAAGTTCGAAGTATAAACCGGAATCCTCATTTCCGCCGGTGTTGCCGACGGCAGCCACTGTGTCGCCGCCGCTTAATGTGTCACCCACCTGTTTGTACAGGGTTTCATTGTTGCCATACAAGCTCATATAGCCCTGGCCGTGGTCGATGATCAATAAATTCCCGAAGCCGCGCAACCAGTCGGCAAAAACCACGCGCCCCGCCGCAACTGCCTTGACTGCCTGCCCGCTAGCGGCCTGCATCAATATGCCTTTCCACCGCATCGTGCTGTCCGGACGCGTGCTGCCAAATTTATTGCCCACCTTGCCTTTGACCGGCAACACTAGCTTCCCTTTGAGCTGAGCGAAGGGTTTGCCGTCAAATCGGTTATCGGGCAGCGTGTCGTTGCTGAATGATGTTTGGCTATCGGGCTGGGCCAACACCTCTGCCAATTTGTCCACCAGCTGCGACAATCGTGTTTCGTCGCGCTGCAGGCGGCCAATTTTCTGGCGCTGTTGTTTGATTTGCCGGGAAAACTGGGCGAGTATTTTCTGGCGCGCGCGCTGGTCTTTTTTCAGGGTCTGAATTTGCGTTTCTTGTTGTGCCTGCAGCGCGGCAATTTGATCGCGTTTTTGGCGGGTTTGCGCGACCAGATCATTTAACTGGACCAGGTTATCGCGCAGATTTTTTATTGCTGTGGCGCGGTTGCGGGCGATGTATTGGTAATACTGCATTTCGCGCGCGACCTGATTGGGGTCACGGTTATTCAGCAGCAATTTGAAATGTTCCTGCTGGCCACCCACATATTGCTGCAGCAGCCATTTCTCCAGCAGCGTTTGCTGACCGCGTATTTTATTTTTCAGATGGCGCGACTGTTGCTGCAACAAACTCAATTCATTATTTGCCGCACGCTGTTGGCTGGAAAATTCCTTTAATACGCGGTTGCTGGTGCTGATGGCGCGTTCCGATTCGCGCAACGCATCGGCAGCCTCAGATTTTGATTCGCTGGTTTTTTCCAGTTGCTGCTGCAACGCGGTGATGCGTTGGCGCAGATTGGCCAATTTTTCCTGTTGCCCAGCCTCCGCGCCGCTCGCGGCCAGGCAGATGCACAGCAGCGTCAGGCGCAGGCAAACGGTCACTGCAGCGTGATTAACGGCGAGCCTGTCATTTCCGGCGGTTGGGGCAGGCCCATCATGGTCAGCAAAGTCGGCACCACATCCTGCAACGCGCCATTGGCGGCAATTCTGGCGGGACGGCCTATGTACAGGAATGGCACCGGATTCAGTGTATGTGCGGTGTGCGCTTGTTTGGTTGCGCGATCCAGCATCTGCTCGGCATTGCCATGGTCGGCGGTAATCAGCACTTCTCCGCCGCATTCCTGCATCGCTTTCACGACACGGCCTATACAGACATCCAGCGTTTCGATTGCCTTCACTGCCGCTTCCATGTTGCCGCTATGCCCGACCATGTCACCGTTGGCATAGTTGCAAATGATGGCCTGATATTTATTGCTGCGGATGGCCGCTTCCAGTTTGTCAGTCACTTCAAACGCGCTCATCTCCGGCTTCAAATCATAGGTTGCCACCTTGGGCGACGGCACCAGAATGCGGTCTTCTCCCGGGTAAGGATGTTCCTTGCCGCCATTCAGAAAATAGGTAACGTGCGCATATTTTTCGGTTTCGGCAATGCGCAATTGCTTCAACCCCAAACCGGAAAGATATTCACCGAAGCAATTGTGGATAGCGGTCGGGCTATACGCAACCGGCAAGTGAAAATCCTCGCCGTAACTGGTTAGCGTAACCAGACTGGCCAGTTTGGGGAATCGCTCGCGCACGAAACCGTCAAAGTGATCATCGGTTAATGCGCGGATCATTTGGCGCGCGCGGTCGGCGCGGAAATTCATGAACACAACCACATCGCCATCCTGCATCGCGTGTGGTTGTCCAATGACCGTGGCTTTAACGAATTCATCATTTTCGCCACGCGTATAGGCTGATTGCAATCCTTGCTGCGCATCGGGCGCGCTGAACACTGCTTTACCCTGGGTCAACAGATCATAAGCTTGCTGCACACGCTCCCAGCGGTTATCCCGGTCCATCGCGTAATAGCGGCCAACAATGCTGGCGATACGGCCCACGCCCAGTGCCGCGCATTTATCCTGCAAGCGTTGCAGCGAGTGCTGTGCGCTGCGCGGCGGTGTATCGCGACCGTCGAGAAAGGCATGGATTAATACCTTGCTTAGCCCGGCACGTGCTGCCAGCTCCAGCATGGCGTGAATATGGTCTTCATGGCTATGCACACCGCCGGGAGATAACAGCCCCATGATGTGCAATGCGGTGCCGCGCTGCTTTGCCTGGGCGACAGCCTGAGTGAATACCGGGTTGGTGTAGAAACTACCGTCCTTGATTGCCACATCGACCCGCGTCAATTCCTGGTAAATCACGCGGCCTGCGCCTATGTTCAGGTGGCCAACTTCAGAATTGCCCATCTGGTCTTGTGGCAGCCCCACCGACAGCTCCGACGCCTGGATCAGCATGTGTGGGTAATCGCGCCATAGCATGTCCCAGTTGGGTTTACGGGCGTGGGCAATGGCGTTGTAATCAGGATCTTCGCGATAGCCGAAGCCATCAAGGATAAGCAATAGAACTGGAGTAACTTTCATGCCGGATTTTCGGGAGTGATAGAATATAAGTGAATACTGATTTATTCGTTCCGTTCGGGCTAAGCCCGTCGAAGCCTGTGCAAGCTGCTAATGGCATTTCGACAAGTTCAATGCGAACGGACTTTCAATGCAACGGGCTTGGGGGTAATCCCCTGACAAGCGTATTTTAGCCGATTTTGTTACCTTGCACGATGCGGGATTGGGAAAGGGTACCGGAAAGATATGACAAAAAAATTAATTGATAAGGACGAAGATATTTTGCAGGCCTCGCTGGCAATCAAGGCCATCGCCCATCCGCTGCGCCTGAAGATATTGTGCCTGTTGGGGGATAAGGAAGTCAGCGTACAGGATATTGTGGATGACGTGGGCACCTCGCAAAGCAATATTTCGCAGCATCTCGCCATCCTGCGCGACAAGGGTGTGCTGGCTACGCGCAAGGATGCCAACCGGGTTTATTACCGTATCGGCGACCCGCGCACGCTGAAACTGGTGGGGATGATGCGTGATGTGTTCTGCACTACTTAGCGGGGGTTGCTTTTTCTTATATATTAGAATATGCTTATATTATGAATTATCAATCATTGGATGGATTGCCATGAAACGTAAGGGTTTATTTGTGCTGACCTGTGGGGTTGCCCTAGCTTGGGCGGCAGCAGCAGTGCAGGCGGCGGAGCAGCTGGCCGTAGCCCCGGTACAGATACGCGAAGTAGCGCAAACCTACAGCGCCGATGGCGTAGTCGAAGCGACGCGGCAATCTACCGTGTCGGCGCAGATTTCCGGGCGGGTAAAGGAAATTTATTTCGATGTTGGCGACAGTGTGCAGAAAGGCCAAGTCATTCTGCGTATAGACCAAGGGGAAGTCGCGCAAGCCTTGGCGGGTAGCAAGGCGCAAGTGATGCAGGCGCAGGCTGCTTTGCACAATGCCCGATCAAACTACGAGCGCGCACGTCAGATGTTCGCGCAGAAATTTATTAGCCAGGCGGCTTTGGACAAGGCTGAGGCAGATTACAAAATGGCACAGGCGCAAACTGCGGCCAGTCAGGCTGGCGAGAGTCAGGCGGCGGTGGCGCAAAGCTACACCGCCGTGGTCGCACCGTATGGCGGCATGGTGGCGGCACGCTTGGTGCAGGTCGGCGAAATGGTGACGGTGGGTCAGCCGCTGATGACCGGCTTTGATCCTGCCAAGATGCGGGTGATCGTCAATGTGCCGCAAGATAAATTGCAAGACATAGGGGCACGGCCCGATGTCGCGATTGAATTTCCCGCCATTAAACTCAGGGTGCAAGCTGCCGCTGTAACCGTGCAGCCACTGGCTGATGCGCGCACCCACACCACGCAGGTACGCATAGACCTGCCCGCCAAGCAGACCGGTGTTTATCCGGGCATGTTTGTGCACGCGCACTTTGTCGTGGGCAAGGCTAAAAAAATGTTGATCCCGGCCAGCGCTGTCGTACGCCGTAGCGAGGTCAGCGCAGTGTATGTGGTGGGTGATACAGATCGGGTGACCTTGCGTCAAATACGTTTGGGCGAGGCGATAGGTTTGAACGAGATTGAAGTACTGGCCGGATTGAATGTGGGTGAGCGGGTGGCGCTAGACCCGGTCAAGGCAGGTATGGCGCTGGCACAACCGGCGAAAAAATAATGGGCATATCCGGCCGCATCGCCCAATTTTTTCTGCACTCGCACATGACGCCGTTGCTGGCCTTGGTGGCGGTGCTGCTTGGCCTGTTCGCCGTGCTGGTCACACCGCGCGAAGAAGAGCCGCAGATCAATGTCACCATGGCCAATGTGCTGATCGCCTATCCCGGCGCATCGGCGCAGGAAGTGGCGAACACGGTGGCTACGCCAGCGGAGCAGGTGCTGTCGCAGATCACCGGGGTGGATCACGTTTACTCGGTGTCGCAGCCGGGCATGGCGGTGCTCACCGTGCAGTTCAAGGTGGGCGAGCAGCACATCCCGGCCATGGTCAGGCTATATGATGTCATTCATTCCCACGCCGATTGGTTGCCGCCCACGCTGGGTGTGGCGCAGCCCATCATCAAGTCCAAAGGCATAGACGATGTGCCGATGGTGGCGCTGACCTTGTGGCGCGAAGAGGCAACTAGCGACAGTGTGGCGCTCACTCAAGTAGCACACGCGATGGAAGCCGAGTTGAAGCGCGTACCCGGCACACGCGAAGTCATTACTCTGGGTGGGACGGCGCGCACGGTGCGCGTCCTGCTCGATACGGAAAGCCTGAATGCTTATCACCTGACCGTGCAGGATGTACGCGGCACATTGCAAGCCGCGAATGTGTCGCAGCAATCGGGCAGCCTGGTACAGGGCGACCGCGAGTTACGGATACAAACTGGGAATTTCTTGCGCGATGCTTATGAGGTCAGCCAGCTGGTGGTGGGCGTGGACGCAGGCAAGCCGGTTTATCTGCGCGATGTGGCAGAAGTGCGGGACGGGGCAGATCAACCTGCCAGCTACGTCTGGCTGGGCACCGGCATGGCGGCGGGCGACAAGGGGATTCAAGGTAGCGGTGAATTTAACGCAGTCACCATTGCCATCAGCAAAAAGCCGGGCGAGAACGCGGTGAAGGTGGCCAAACAATTATTGCAGCGCGTGGAGGATCTCAAAGGCAGCGTGATTCCGGCTGACGTACACGTCACCACCACACGCAATTATGGCGAGACCGCCAACGACAAGGCGATGAAGCTGATCCAGAAACTGATTTTCGCTACGCTCGCGGTGGTGGCCTTGGTGTGGATAGCTTTAGGGCGGCGCGAGGCATTCATCGTCGGCATGGCGGTACTGCTGACACTAGCCGCCACACTGTTTGCTTCATGGGCGTGGGGCTTTACGCTGAATCGCGTGTCGCTGTTTGCGCTGATTTTTTCCATCGGCATTTTGGTGGATGATGCGATTGTGGTCGTAGAGAATATCCATAGAAGGCGCGAACTGTCCAACCACCAGCCCTTGTCAGAAATCATTCCGGAGGCGGTGGACGAGATAGGCGGGCCCACCATCCTGGCTACGTTTGCGGTGATAGCCGCCTTGTTGCCTATGGCATTCGTCAGCGGTTTGATGGGGCCGTACATGAGCCCGATTCCGATCAATGCCAGCATGGGCATGCTGATTTCTCTGGCCGTGGCTTTTGTCATCACGCCCTGGCTGGCGCTCAGGTTTTCTGCGTCACACCATGCGCAGGTGAAAAACGAACACGACTCCGCGTTAACACGATTTTTTCAGGCACGGCTGACCCCATTCCTCAACCGGGATTATGGCAAGACTGCACGACGCAAACTGTGGCTGGGTATTTTGGCCGGCCTGTTTTTCGCTGTTGGGCTGGTTGTTGTAAAGCTGGTGGTGCTGAAGATGCTACCGTTCGACAATAAATCCGAGTTTCAAGTGGTGGTGGACATGCCCAGCGGCACCGCGCTGGAGCGGACATCGGCGGTGATGCACGAGATCGGCGCGTATCTCGCCACCGTGCCGGAAGTAACCGACTATCAGGGCTATGCCGGTGCGGCGTCGCCGATTAATTTTAACGGCCTGGTGCGCCAGTATTATTTGCGCAACGCAGCTGAGCAAGGCGATTTACAGGTTAATTTAAAAAATAAACATGAGCGCAAGCGCAGCAGTCACCAGATCGCCAGCAGCGTGCGCGAGCCAATCGAGGCGATTGCCAAACGCTGGAACGCCAATGTAAAGATAGTCGAAGTGCCGCCGGGACCGCCGGTGCTGTCGCCCATCGTGGCCGAAATTTACGGGCCGGATTATGACGGCATGCGCCAAGTGGCCACACAGGTGCGCCAGCAATTCGCCAACACCGCAGACATTATTGGGGTTGACGATAGCGTCACGGAAGCTGCGCCCAAGTTGCAACTGCGTGTGCTGCAAAGCAAGGCCGCGCTATTGGGTGTTGCGCCGCCCGATATTTTGCAGGCGATACAAATTGCTTTGACCGGGCAGGACGTGACCTCGCTGCACGATCCCGCTGCAAAATATCCGCCGCCATTACGCCTGAGCTTGCCCGCCGAAAAACGTAGCCGCCTGGATGACCTGCTCAAGCTCAAGGTGCGGGCCCAAGTCAAAGGAAATGGGGATGACGCTTTGATTCCCTTGTCCGAGCTAGTGCAAATCATCCCAGCGCAGCGCGACTACCCGATTTATCACAAAGATCTGCTGCCGGTGGTTTATGTGGTCGGTGATATGGCAGGCAAGCTGGACAGCCCGCTGTATGGCATGTTCGACATCAACAACAAAATCAGCGGCGCGCCGCTGGAGCAAGGCGGTGTGCTGGATGTGCATTACTTCAAGCAGCCGTCCAATCCGTATTCGTCTTATTCCTTGAAATGGGATGGTGAGTGGCAGATTACGTTTGAGACCTTCCGCGACATGGGCATAGCCTACGCTGTGGGCTTGGTTCTGATCTATTTACTGGTGGTGGCGCAGTTCAAGAGCTATCGAGTGCCGCTGGTTATCATGGCACCAATTCCGCTCACGTTGATCGGCGTGATGCCGGGTCATGCTTTGCTCGGCGCGCAATTCACCGCCACCTCGATGATAGGCATGATCGCGCTGGCCGGCATCATCGTGCGTAATTCCATTTTGCTGGTGGACTTTATTAATCTGCAATTGCGTGACGGTGTGGATTTGCAACATGCCGTGATCGCTGCCGCCAGCGCGCGTGCCAAACCCATCATCCTTACCGGGCTGGCCGCCATGCTGGGCGCGCTGTTTATTCTGGATGATCCGATTTTCAATGGACTGGCGATATCGTTGATCTTCGGCATACTGGTTTCCACCCTGCTGACGCTGATCGTCATTCCGGTGTTGTACTACGCCATGCTGTATAAAAAAGATGCCCTAAACTAAAGGAGAATAGTGAATGAACGCAGAACGCATTGTCCGTATCGTCGCAGGTTTTTTCATACTGCTATCCTTGTCATTGGGAGTAGAGGCCAGCCCCCTATTCGTGAGCAAGCATTTTTTGTGGTTCACTGGTTTCGTTGGGTTGAATCTGTTTCAGAGCGGCTTCACCACCATTTGCCCGCTGAATGCCATATTGAAAAGGTTGGGCATAAAGGGCGGTTCTTGCTAGCTTTTACTTGGTTACGGTGTTGTTCTTAGATTTACTCACTTCATTAAGTAAATTGTTATACGAGCTATGAGCCCCTATTTCGCCCATCCCGCGCAAACCTGCGTAAAATAAGCGACCCCAATATGACCAGAATCCGATGGAAAAACGCCCACTTAAATCTGCGGAGAGCCTGCATAAGCTGTACTTTTTACCCCAGCTAACATTCGCCCATGCCAGCTTGCTGTTGCTGGGTGTGATGTTCATTTTTCCGTTCTTGTATTACCTCCACGCCCACCCTCGCACTACGTTTTATCAGGAATGGAGCGCGGCTCTGTTAGGCCTGGGTGCCACAGCCTTGCTGTTGTTGCCGCGCTTTTGGCGGCAGCCAAAAATACCGCGCATTACTTTGTTGCCGCTGGGGTTGATGCTGCTGGTGTGGGTGCAATTCCTGCTGGATAGGGTGACCTATTACGACCAAGCCTTGCTGGCTAGTCTTTATCTATTGTGGGCAGCGTTGCTGATGATGCTGGGATACCGTTTGCGCGAGGAACTCGGCCTGCCGCTGTTAGCCACTGTGCTGGGCGCTTGCCTGTTGCTGGGTGCGGAGCTGAATGCCTTGTTGGGCGTGTTGCAGCATTACCGCTGGCACACTTTTCTTGATTCAGTGGTAACAGTCAAAACATCCGCTGCAGTGTATGGCAACCTGGCGCAGCCCAACCATTATGCCAATTACATCGCGCTGGGACTGGTTTCGTTGGGGCTGTTGCGCATGCATTGGGGTATGCGCACATGGCATGTGGCATTATTGGCGCTGCCCTTGCTGTTCGTGCTGGTACTCAGCGGATCACGTAGTGCGGGTTTGTACCTGGTGGGCATGTTAATCCTATCTTTGGTGTGGTATCGCCGCGATAAATCCAGTCTGCCGCTGGTGACCTATAGTGCATTCGTGATAGCCGGGTTTATGCTGATGCATCTGCTGGTACAACTGCCCATGCTGGCTGGCGCGGACGGCACCGTGACCACGATGCAGCGATTGCTGGACGAGGATGTGGGCAGCGGGCGATTACGATTATATCTATGGCGCGAAGCGTGGCTGATTTTCAGCCAGTTCCCTTTTATGGGTGCCGGTTTGGGCCAGTTCAGCTGGCAGCATTTTCTGCTGACCGAACAATTAGGTGATGTCTCTATCCCCGGGCTGTATAACAACGCCCACAATCTGGTGATGCAGATCGCGGCGGAAATGGGGATGGCCGGTTTGCTGGTGTTGCTGGCATCGTTGCTGATGTGGCTATTCCAATTCCGGATAGAAACGATCACTGCGTTGGCTTCGTCTTCGGAATTGGAATTACATCAGGCGCGGCGCAATGGTCAGCGCAATATTTACCAATGGTGGGGACTGTCTGTTTTGTTGGTGCTGGGCGTGCACAGCCTGCTCGAATATCCGTTGTGGTACACCTATTTTCTCGGCGTGGCGGCATTATTGCTGGGGATGCTGGACAACACGGCTTATCAACTGGAATTGCGTCGGGCGGGGCGGTTGCTGGTGGCGCTGATGATGGTATTCGGGCTGATGTCGTTGTCCCAGATGTGGCAGGGTTACCGCAAAATTGAAACAGTATTGGCGATGCGCCAAGCTCCTTCAGCCGAGGCCGGGCAATATAAGCAGCACATGTACGATGAAATATTGAATGTGAATGCGCGCGTTTTGCTGGTCTCGCTGGCCGAGCTGTACCGCAGTCACATGATGCAGGTCAGTGCGGAAAATATCGCGGATAAACTGGAATTAAATGACCGCGTGATGCGCGCCACACCGATCAGTCCGGTAGTGTATCGGCATGCAACATTATTGGCGCTGGCCGACGACCCGGCAGCAGCCCGGATACAGTTACAGCGCGCCATCTGGGCATACCCCTGGGACTTTTCCGGTGAGCAAGTGAAGCTGGCCGAGTTGGCACGGAAAGACCCCGCCCGCTTCGCGCCTCTGTTAGAATTTGCGCTGGAAAAATACAAGGAGCAGCAACGTGCAGTTTATTCAAGATAATGTGTGGATGTTATTCATCGCAATCAGCAGCGGCTTGATGCTGCTATGGTCTTTTTTTGGTAACCGCTGGCGCGGCATAAAGGAAATTGACAGCGTTGCGGCATTGCAGATGATCAACCACAAAAATGCACTGATTCTGGATGTGCGTGAAGAAAAAGAATACAAGGCGGGGCATGTTTTGAATGCGAAATTAATTCCGTTAGGCAAGCTGGCCGAACGCATAGGCGAACTGGAACGCAACCGTGAGCAACCTATCGTGGTGATGTGTGCCAGCGGCCAGCGCTCTGCGTCAGCCTGTGTGCTGCTGCAAAAAGAAGGATTTGCCCAGGCATACAATCTGACGGGCGGTATCAATGCCTGGAAAAAGGCTGGCCTGCCTCTTGAGAAATAATGTTTAGAGGTGCCCGTATGAATAAAGTGATGATGTATTCCACCGCAACTTGCCCGTTTTGCGTGCGCGCCGAGAATCTGTTGCGTAGCAAAGGTGTCACCGAGATCGAAAAAATCCGGGTGGATATACAACCAGAGTTGCGGCTGGTGATGATGGAAAAAACCGGCCGTCGCACCGTGCCGCAAATTTACATTGGTGCCCGCTATATCGGAGGCTTTGATGAATTGGCCAAGCTGGAACATAGCGGTGAGCTAAGCCAGTTGCTGGATAGCTCGGCTGACACTTAATTCCTGGAATTAATCGCTTCAGCGCATTCGTTGATCAAACCCGTACCGCGATAAATCAAGCCGCTGTAAAGTTGTACCAAGGCTGCCCCTGCCTGAATTTTTTCCGCCGCATTGGCCCCATTCATGATTCCGCCCACACCTATAATGGGTATCTCCCCCAGCAGCGCTGCGCTGAGTTCACGTATTACGGTTGTAGCACGGTCACCCAGCGGCGCCCCGCTCAGTCCCCCGCTTTCTGTGTGTAGCGGCAGATGTTCCACGCCGGTGCGTGACAATGTGGTGTTAGTCGCGATGACGCCATCCATGCGGTGGT